>CALHMG010000170.1 GCA_938034705.1 uncultured Gammaproteobacteria bacterium | reverse complement strand
AGGTGTTCGTCTCCGACCCCATCAAAAAAGGCGCTCGAAGAGCGCCTTTTTTTGTTAAACGATCAAGCGGGCTGCCAAATCAAAACAACAGCGCCGACATGATGTCCTCGAGCGGGGTGTCGACCGACATACCCTTGGCGTCACGATACGCCTCAAGGGCTCCGCGGGTTCTTGCTCCGACGATACCGTCGAGAGGTCCAGGCGTGTAGCCAAGACCTTTCAGCTTTCGCTGGATGTAGCGAACGAGATCCTTGTCGACGAGAGCTGATGGACTCAACGCGAACCGAAGCACGTCCTGACCCGTCGTTGCGGGATTAACGGAGTCTGTCAGTGGCACGCTCTGAATCGACTGGGTTGAGTTCAGCTCGGTCGTAATTTCAACACCGTCTGCGCCTTCGGCCATCGCGGCCTTCTCGCCACGAAGCGCGGTCAACGCCAGCGCGTCGCCGCTGTAGCGAGCTTCGCCACAGTGCGTCGTGTAGAACTGGTCGGTCAGCGAGAGGACCTTGTGGATAAATGTCTTGCTCTTGCCAAACGCAGCCCACGTACCGCGCAGGTCGTCCACCTGTGCCTCGGTCGCGTAGTTCAGAAAAGATACGGCCGCGCACTCACACTTGCCCACGAAGGGACTGGATGGCCGATTGAACAGGGGGGTGGTTTCTTTGGCACACGCACCGTACATGCGTTCAGTGAGCGCCTTGCGGTCCACCTGGCTCGATGCGGTCGTGCTGAAGCCGCTGGTCATCAGCGATCCCTGCTGGCATCCGCTGAGCACCAGCGCTGCCACCAGCCCGATTGTCGCGGTCCTCGCAGCGGTGCCGAATTTTCTCGCAGCGACTGCTGAAAACCTGTGCGCCGCAGTAGCCGGCAAATCCATTTGCGTCATCATTTTTCTCCGTCACGGCGCCCGCTGCGCCCTGCCCGTTTTAGTTACCGCTAATTGTAGCCGTTGTGCGTAGTAACGGCGGATCGGCCGATACAGGGTCATCTATCGCGTCCCGGCCGCAGCCTTCGCGACAATCTCCGCCCGCTACCGGCGAATCGCGCTAAAATGCCGCGTCCAGACAATGCCCCGGTAGCTCAGCTGGATAGAGCAGCCGCCTCCTAAGCGGCAGGTCGGACGTTCGAATCGTCTCCGGGGCGCCAATTTCCTGATACGCACTGCATCTTTTGTTCACGAAGCACAGGCATCACGCCAATCGGACGAACTTTGCCGACCGAGTGCCGGTGCACAAGTTCGACAGCTTTCAAGGCAATCGAGCAGACGCGTCCGGCCGCTGGTAAGTTGTCCACAGAATCTGTGGATAACTCTGTGGCCAAGGACAGTGCAGGGGCATCTTTTGACGCAGACAAAAACAGTTATGGCATTTTGTCCATTTCTTGGGCAAAGCAACAACTTGATTGAATTCAGTCAGTTACAAAGGTGTATTTCAAAACTGAAACAAGTTTCGCGACCAACACGAAGACAATGAAAGGAATTTCAGAACCTGTGCACAACAGCCCCGAATCTGGCGCTGACCACGAAACAAGCGATTTCCCCAGTCCGGGATTGTTTCGACGAATCGCCACGCTCATTTACGACGGTGTGCTGCTGATCTGCCTGGAGATCGTTGTGGCGCTGCCGCTGCCTGCGATACCCGAAGAGGTTCGCAGCTCCTTTGGCGGTCGAATGGCGATATTTGCGGCGATGATGCTCGTTGCCTGGCTGTTCGTTGGCTACTGCTGGACACACGGGGGTCAGACGCTCGGCGAGCGTGCCTGGCGAGTGCGCGTTGTCGCGCAAGAGGGATCACCGATGACGTGGGGCCTGAGTCTTCGCCGACTGCTGCTGGGGATACCCTCGCTGATCGCAGCCGGGACAGGCTATCTGTGGGTCCTTGTCGATCGGGACGGTCAGACGTGGCACGACCGACTGTCCGGCAGTCGTGCGCAATATTATGGCAAGGCCACGAAAGCCGCGACGGAACCTACGACGCCCGACGCAGCATGACAATCGACGCAATCATGAATACAACGGTCGGCAGAACGGCCCCCAGCACCGGCGCGATATCGTAAACGAGAACGAGATATCCGAACGACTTGTTGGCGACGTAGAACACCAGGCCGAGCATGATACCCAGCAGCAGATTGCGGCCGAGCCCTCCCGCTCTGATTTGTGAAAATGCAAACGGAATCGCCAGGACCACCATGACACAGGTCGCAATGGGCAAAATCAGTTTCCCCCAGAACGCCAGCTCCCATTTGGCCGTGTCCTGGGAGTTGTCTTCCAGGTGCGTGACGTAACGTCTCAGTTGGCGAATTGACAGCTGATCGGGCTGAATCAGAAACACCTGCAAAATGTCGGGTGTCACCACCGTTTGCCAGTTTGCCTTGTCAATGGTCTGGGTACTGCCCTTTTCCAGACTGACCACGGTCTGCTTGACGTTTTCCAGTTTCCAGGCGCCATCCCCGAACGTGGCGCGCTTCGCCGTCGCGAGCGACCGCAGTTTGCGCGCGCTGTCAAACTCGAACAGACGCAGATCGATGAGCGTCAGATCCGGGAGCACTTCACCGATGTTGACGTAGGTCTGATCATCCCGCAGCCACAGCCCGCGGTTTCCCTGCTGCTGGATATTTCGCTGCAACGCCTCGGCGCGGGTTCGCTGGGCTGCGGTTTCACTCCAGGGCGTCACGAATTCGCCAAGCAACACCGCGAGCAGCGCCATGACGATTCCAACTTTCAGAACGGAGCCGGTGATTCTGAACAACGACAGTCCGCTGGATCGCAACACCACCAGTTCAGAATCCTGGGCAAGGTGCGACATCGCCAGCATCGTTCCGAGCAGTCCAACCATGGGAAACAGATCGTAGACGGTGCGTGGAATCGTCAGTACCACGTACTTGACGGCATCAACGAGCGTGAAGTCGCCGCGACCCAGCTCTCCGAGCTGGTCGAGAAAAGTCACAAACACAAACAGACCGAGCAACACCGCAAGGACCAGCAGCACCTGCAGGATAAGGGTACGGGCGATATGAAGGTCGATAATACGCATCAGATCAGCAGTGCCCTATTGCGCCGGCGCGCTGTCAGCAAGGGACTCGCGTGAAGGCGATCGTCGTGGAATCAATCGCGGAAACTCGTAAAGTCGTTTGCCCTGACAACGACACAGAAACAGCCACACCGCGAGCAAAGCGAAAACACCGTGGACCACCCACAGCGCCATCGCGGCGCCAAGCTCGCCCTTTTTCATCCAGGCAACCACCACGCCGAGCGCATTGGAGTAAACAAAATACACGAGGAACGCCAACAGCAGATTGACCACGCGCCGGTTTCTGACGTCGTTCGCGCTGAACGACAGCGCAAACAGGATCAATACGCCAAGCGACACCGGTTTGGCGAGACGCCAATGCCACTCTGTCACAAGACGCGGATTCTTTGCGTTCATGATCTGAAGTGTCGGCCAGCCCTTGATTGGAATCGTTGGTGTTGTCGCCGCTTTCTCCTTCAGCCGGATCGCATAGCGCGCAAATTCGATCACACGATAGTCCGGCGCACCGGCGGTGCCTTCGTAGCGGGTGCCGTTTTCAAGTATCAGAAACTGCGCGCCGGTACGCTGATCGGTTGTACGCCGCGCGGTATCTGCAACGACTACGCCTTCAGAATCGAACGAGGAGTTATGAACAAATACGTGTTCATACAGGTCACGCGCCTCGTTGTACTTTTCAACAAAGTAAACGCCGCTGCCACGTCGGGTTTCGACAAAGCTGCCCGTGGCTACGCCTGTGATTTCGCTGCGCGCTTTGTATTCATGGGTAATGTTCAACGCAACCCGTGTTGCCAAAGGCGCGAGATAGAGCGAAAAACTTGCAACAATTCCGCCAACCACCAGAAACACGACGAGCATCGGTTTCAGCAACGACTGGATACCGATACCGCAAGCCGCGATGACGGTCATTTCGTTGTCACGGTGCCAGCGCCCGAGGACCAGAAGTATCGCGACGAACAGGATCAACGGGAGAATGATGTCCATATAGGTCACCATTTTCAGCAGCACCAGGATCAGCACACTGTCGACGGCGATCTGTCCGTCCGCTGCCTCGCGCAGAAATCCGACTGATCGCAGGACCAGAAAGATGCTGGATATCACAAGCGCCACCGCGCCCGTAGTCACCATGATCTCACGCACCAGCGCGCGGTTGATGATCAAGCTGCTGATTCCTCGTTCAGGACAGACAGACTGTCAGTAGATGGCCGCATCGTTTTGACAGGCCCAAAGCGTCCGGTGGACAATGCCAACCCTACGCAGTTCAGTGTTAAGCGGGCCTGAAGATCGGTCGCCTGATCGTAAAGCTGATCATATAGCCGGAGATCCGGGGTCCGGGCCCACACCTTTTTATCTGTTTTATCTGACAAAGTCACATCTACTGCATCACGGGCATAGCCATGTTCATGAGCATCACCAACACAGCAGGATCCTTGCGATGACCTCTTCAAGCAACATCTCCTCAGAAACCACGTCGGCCGCTGCCAGAAAAAAGAAGCGCGCGCGTTCAAACAGCAAAGCCACAGCAAAAAAAGCCAGCGGCAAAAACACCGGCGACACCGGCGGCGCGCTCAGCTACAAGGTCGTTGCGGGAGCACCCGCTGATCTCAAGTGTGACAGCCTGATTGTCGGCGTCTTCACGAAAGGCGCTATGCCAACGCTCACAAAAAGAGTCGACAAGGCATCTGGCGGCGCAATCAGCAAACTGATCAAAAATGGTGATCACAACGGTACCGTGGCTCATGTGGCGACATTATACGACCTTCCAGACGTCAACGCGTCACGCGTCGTGATCGTCGGCCTTGGTGCCGAAGACAAACTCAACGACAAGCGGTACCAGCGTGCCAGCGTCGCTGCGCTCAAGTCCGTAATGAAAGGTGGCGCGAAAACCGCGGCCTCGACGCTGTGTGCGGTTGACTACGGCAAAACATCTATCGGCTGGCGTGTGCGATATGGCGCCGACGCGATCGCAAACGAGCTGTACGTCTTCGACGAACTGAAAGAATCCGGTCGCAAAAAGGCGAAAAAGAAGAGCGGTTCCGCCAAAGGGCTGGAATCGCTGGATTTCGTCGTCGGCAATGCTCGACAGCTCAAAGCGGCCAGGACGGGCCTCGTTCATGGTCTTGCGATTGCCGAGGGCACGCATCTGACCCGCGATCTGGGTAATCGCCCGGGCAACGTCTGCACGCCAACCTACCTCGGCGAGCAGGCGCAGAAGCTTGGGAAATCCCATGGACTGAAAGTCACGGTCTATGACGAAGAGCGGATGCGAAAGCTCAACATGAATACCCTGCTTTCCGTCTCGGCCGGCAGCGCCGAAGAGGCGCGACTGATCGTCATGGAATACAACGGTGGCAGAAAAGGCGCACAGCCCGTGGCTCTGGTTGGCAAAGGCATTACGTTTGATACCGGCGGCATCTCGCTCAAGCCTGGCGCGACCATGGACGAGATGAAGTTCGACATGTGTGGAGCGGCCAGCGTCTTCGGCACGATGGCAACCATCGCCTCGATGAAACTGAAACTCAATGTCGTCGGCATTGTGGCTGCGGCAGAAAACATGCCCGGCGGCTCGGCAACCAAACCCGGCGACATTATCGAAAGCATGAAAGGTCTGACCGTTGAGATTTTGAATACCGACGCCGAAGGCCGACTCGTGTTGTGCGACACCCTGACATTCACCGAACGCTTCAAGCCAACGGCCGTCGTCGATATGGCAACGCTGACCGGTGCGTGTGTGGTTGCACTGGGTTCGCCAGCAACGGGCCTGTTTGCCAATGATCAGGATCTCGCTGACGAACTGCTGGATGCAGGCAATCAGGCCGGTGATCGAGCATGGCAGATGCCTTTGTGGGACGAATATCAGAGCCAGCTGAACAGCAACTTTGCGGACCTCGCCAATATCGGTGGACGTGAGGCCGGCGCCGTGACTGCTGCCTGCTTTCTGTCGCGATTTGCCGAAAATTATCCATGGGCTCATCTGGACATCGCCGGCACCGCCTGGAAACGCGGCGCACAAAAAGGCGCGACGGCCAGGCCCGTTCGCCTGCTGACTCAGTTTCTCATGTCGCGCGCCGGCCTGAAATCCTGAACCCGGGCACATAGAGATGACGGCGCCTGCCTCACAGGTCACGTTTTACCTCCTCGGCAAACCGGTCCGTGGAGGCAGGCTGCATCTCGCCTGCAGACTGGCTGAAACCGCGTACAAACGCGGTCACCAGGTCTACATTCATACCCCCAATGAGGGTATTTCGCGCGATCTCGACCGAATGCTCTGGACGTTTCAGGACGGCAGTTTTGTTCCACACACTGTCGCGCAGGCGAACGCCGTGACTCAGAGCAAGGACTACCCTGTCGTCATAGGCAGCACGGAACCGGATGAAACCCATGACGATGTGCTGATTCCGTTGCTCAGCGACGTAACGAGCTATTTCGGGCGTTTCGCTCGAGTGATGGAAGCCGTAGACTCCGAAGACGCTGACAAGCAACAGGCTCGACAACGATTTAAAGCCTACCGGGATCTCGGTATTCAGCCCGAGACCCACGACCTTTAAAACTCGCAACCGGAGCGACAAGCGCAGGCCGATATGCCGAACTCCTCTTTGAATGACTCAACCGGCGACGACAACCCGAAAGACGATTCTGACCAGACTGATCAGGACCGGAACCGGGCGACGCAGGACCCCGCATCCCCGGAGCAGCAGCGCGAACTGGACGATACACTTCGGTCGCTTAAAGACTTGATTACTGACCCTGCGCAGGCGGCCGATGACGCCGCGTCGGCCGACTCCCTGCAAATGGCTGACGCGAGCACCGGCGAAGACGTACCGACGCTGACCCATGTTGTGCACGACCCGGACGACGTGCAGCGCGACATCTTCGAACAGATCGCGTTTGATCAAGGCGTGCTGAGCAAAGAGACGTCGGCGAAACCCGCACCCGTCCAACCGCCCCTGACCCTGAACGAGGAAACAACTCCCCCTTCTGCATCGCCGGAAAAATCCGACGATCGATCCGGGGATGACCCGATCAGCTCGGACAGGGACTTTGCAGCGGACGCCGACAGATTTGCAGCTGAAAATTTCTCCAACCCCGAACCCGGCGAACCTCTGCCGGAAGTCGACGCGCAAGCCGAATCGGCACCGGACTATTCAGAAGACAACATCCCGGTAGTGACCGCGGCGCTCGACGCCAAGGCGCTGTTCCCTGACGGCGCCTTTGATGGCCCCGAACTCGATGAGTACGCGGGCGACACGTTGCCCGGCGGTTTTCTGCCCGGCTCCGTGGACAACCGTCCCTATGAAGACTTCGGGATCGACGAGCTTCCGGGGGAAGATGACGCCGCCACCATGCCGGTGCCGGGCGCTCGAGAAACGATCTGGGATGATCGACGTCCGGACAGTTTTGTCAGGACCGCAGACGACGTCGCCAACGATGCGGTCGGCCTGGTCAAGGATTCGCTGTCAGCGGCGGGCGAAAAACCGCTGAACCCGGAAATAGCAGCCGAAATCCAGAAGGCCCTTGCCGGCATGCTGGAGCAATGGCACGACGCCGACACGGATACACCACCCGCGGACCCGGACGCGAGCTGAACGCGGCACGGTACCGGCGTCGACTCAGGTGGCTATGACTGCCCGCTCGGGCTGTCGTCGGCGCTGACGATTTTTTCAATTTCCTTCGATTTGTTTCGATTTGATTCGAGGCCTTGGCCGGTGCTCGACGAACCCTCGTGGCGGGTTCACGCCAAGTTCACGTCCTGGCGCCGCCAGACGCCAACAGTGGCGCCGTCAGGCCATCGAA
The DNA here is from genome assembly GCA_938034705.1 of uncultured Gammaproteobacteria bacterium. Classification (GTDB taxonomy): domain Bacteria; phylum Pseudomonadota; class Gammaproteobacteria; order Arenicellales; family CALHMG01; genus CALHMG01. The sequence goes on along the minus strand of CALHMG010000170.1, from coordinate 9,391 downwards.
TACCGATGAACCACAGCTGACGAACGCCTCCAGCGCCGGCGACGGGGTTATACTGCTGGCAGATAAAAGTCTGCTACTACTCTGGCGTTCATGAACGAATCCTCCGAATTTGGCAAAACCTACGATCCGGAATCCATAGAGCAACCCATCTACGAACGATGGGAGGCCACCGGTTGCTTCAAGCCCTCTGGTGAAGGAGATCCTTACTGCATCATGATCCCGCCACCAAACGTGACGGGAAGCCTGCACATGGGCCACGCGTTTCAGGACACCATCATGGATGCTCTGACCCGCTACTACCGGATGAAGGGCCACAACACGCTCTGGCAGCCCGGCACGGATCACGCCGGCATCGCGACCCAGATGGTCGTAGAGCGACAGCTCAACGCTCAGGGCAAAACCAGGCACGACCTCGGACGCGAGGCATTTATTGATCGCGTGTGGGAGTGGAAAGCCGAATCCGGCGGAACCATAACGCGACAGCTGCGACGCATGGGCGCATCCGTCGACTGGGAACGCGAACGCTTCACCATGGACGACGGGCTGTCGGCCGCGGTTCGCAAGGTCTTTGTTGATCTTCACGCCAAGGATCTGATCTATCGAGGCAAGCGCCTGGTCAACTGGGACCCGGTGCTGCACACCGCCCTGTCGGACATTGAAGTACTGTCCGAAGAAAAGAACGGCAACCTCTGGCATCTGCGCTATCCGTTAACCGACGGCAGCGGCGAAATGGTCGTCGCAACAACGCGTCCGGAAACGATGCTCGGTGACACCGCCGTAGCCGTCCACCCGGACGACGAGCGCTACGCCGCAATGGTCGGCAAGACAATCACCCTGCCACTCGTGGGCCGCGAAATACCCATCATCGCCGATGACTACGTCGATCCTGAGTTCGGTTCCGGTTGCGTGAAGATAACGCCGGCCCACGACTTTAACGACTATGAGATGGGTCAACGCCACAATCTACCGATCATCAATATTTTCAACGATGACGCGGCGGTGGTGCTGCCGGATACGCCGTACGATGGTCTGGACAGATTCGACGCGCGCAAGAAGGTTGTCGCCGATCTCGAAGCGGCCGGTCTGATGGCCAAAATCGACGACCACAAGCTCATGGTGCCCCACGGAGACCGGTCCGGCGTGGTCGTCGAACCGTATCTCACCGACCAGTGGTTTGTTCGTGCAGAGGCGCTGGCGGTCCCCTCAATCAAGGCTGTTGAAAACGGCGACATCAAATTCGTTCCGGAAAACTGGGCGAACACCTACTTCGAATGGATGCGCAACATTCAGGACTGGTGTATCTCGCGACAAATCTGGTGGGGACACCGAATACCCGCGTGGTATGACAGCGACGGCAATATCTTTGTCGCTTTGACCGAAGACGAGGCTATGGCCCAGGCACGGGAAAAGCACGGCCGCGATGTCGAACTCCGTCAGGATGACGACGTGCTCGACACCTGGTTCTCTTCAGCCCTCTGGCCGTTCTCAACGATCGGATGGCCTGAACAGACCGATTCGCTCAAAACCTGGTACCCGACCAATGTACTGGTTACAGGTTTCGACATTATCTTTTTCTGGGTCGCGCGGATGATCATGTTCGGTCTGGAATTTATGGACGAAGTCCCTTTCCGCGAGGTCTACATGCATGGTCTGGTTCGCGACGCGGACGGACAGAAAATGTCCAAATCGAAAGGCAACGTGCTTGATCCTCTGGACTTGATTGACGGCATCGATCTGGAAAGTCTGGTGGAAAAGCGCACGCGTGACATGATGCAGCCGCATCTCGCGAAGAGTATTGAGAAAGCAACGCGTCGCCAGTTTCCTGATGGCATACCCGCTTACGGCACTGACGCGCTGCGTTTCACATTTGCCTCTCAGGCAACCCTCGGGCGGGATATTCGCTTTGATCTTGGCCGTATCGGCGGCTACCGCAACTTCTGCAACAAAATCTGGAATGCCGCACGTTTCGTGATGATGAACGTCGAGGGCAAGGATTGCGGCACTGGAGAGTCTGACTACGAACTTGGCGCCGCCGATCGCTGGATCATTTCGCGCCTGCAGCAGACCGAGGCCGAAGCCAACACTGCAATGGTTGAATATCGTTTTGACCGCGTGGCACAGAGCACCTATTCATTCGTCTGGGACGAGTACTGCGACTGGTATCTTGAAATCGCAAAGACGGTCCTTAACGACGACAACGCGTCCGACGCTCGCAAAATCGGTACGCGACGCACGCTGGTTCGCGTTTTCGAGGCGTCGCTGCGGCTGCTGCATCCTCTGACGCCGTACATCACCGAGGCGCTGTGGCAGCAGTTTGCGCCACTTGCAGGAAAGTCGGGCGACACGATCATGACCCAGCCCTACCCCAGCGCTGACTCGTCGAAAATTGATCCCGACGCAACGGCCGAAATCGACTGGATCAAGGAAGTCGTATCCGGTGTTCGCACGATCCGCGGCGAGATGAATATTGAACCTGGCAAACGCCTGGCCGCGTTCGTCGCAGACCCTTCAGATCGTGAACGCCAGTGGCTTGACGCAAACATCATTGCACTCAAGGCTCTCGCCCGTCTCGAGTCTCTGGAATCTGCAAATGCCGCAGAGCATCCAGACGCGGCCATGGCCGTTACGGGTCAAACCCGAATTCTGATACCGCTCGGCAACATCATTGATCGCGATGCCGAACTCGTTCGACTGGCTAAAGAACGCGACAAAGTTCAGTCCGACTTTTCCAAGGTCAGCGCCAAGCTCGACAATCCGAGCTTTGTAGACAAGGCACCCGCCGCGGTTGTCGAAAAGGAACGAGCCCGCCTGACTGAACTGCAGTCGGCTATATCAGATATCGAAGCGCAGATAGAGCGCGTGAGCGCGATGTCCTGATCGACGCCGTCGACCACCGGCGGCGCCGCGGCACACGAACGGACTTTCAGGACGGGTTCGACACTTGCTCGCGCATCAGCGAGACCGTACCCGCGACGGCTGCAGTTTCCGTACGAAGTATGTGCGGCCCGAGGTTGATAACCCTCGCCTCGGCATCAAGCAAGGCCTGTTTTTCGCGTTGCGTCAGTCCCCCTTCGGGCCCCACTACCAGTAGCGATCCCGAATTGGTCGACGCTGCCGGAACTCCCGCGCTCGAGTCCGCGGCATCTGCAACGACCAGCGCCCAGCTCTGCGCAAGTTCGATCAGGTCGGCAAATTCAAGTGGCTCGTGCAGGCGTGGAAGCCAGGCACGTCGACTCTGTTTACACGCCTCAACAGCAATGCGCTGCCAGCGTTCTGACAGCTCAGGCGCTTTGGTAACGCTGCGCTCGAATCGCACAGGCCAGTAGTCGGTCATTCCCGCCTGAATCGTCATGTCGAGCAACGTGTTCTGTCTGTCGCCCTTGGGGACCGCGCAGGCCAGACCCACCTGGTACTCCGGTTTCGCAAAAGCGGTCCGTTGCTCGATCGAAAACGCCGTAGACCGACCGCGCGGGTCAAGATGGGTGATTACGCATCTTGCAACAAGGCCTTCGCCATCGAAAGTCAGAATCGAATCCCCGTTGCGAAGACGCCGGGAGCCACCGGCATGTTTCGACTCCCGGGTATTCAATACGCCGTCTGTTCCAAGCGAACTCAGTTCAGGAACGAAGAAAAGCGGTTCAGCAGTTGCCAGATCTATAGTCACGTCGGTGGTTCTGGAATCAGGTCAGATACACATCGTAACGCACAGTTTTGCTGCCAAGTGAATGATTCGGATTGCTCTTCAGCTCCTGAGATTCGGGTAGCCGTTTGACCACCACTCGACTGGTAGCGACTGACAGCGCCACCTCAAGCAGCTGCCTGGCAGCGGTTTCCTTTGCGTCGACCGGATCCGTCAGTTCACTCAAGGCAACGAGTTCTTTTCGTGGCAGCGCACTGGCACGGCGTCTTTGAGCAAACATAGGGTCAAGAAAAACGGCATCCGGAGCCGGGTTAATACCTGGCAGATGCTCGCAGGCGTCGCCATCATAGACCCGCACACCTGCCGCGTTGCGACCAGAACGAGCGAGCCGATCCTTGAGCAGCACCGCAACCACCGGCACTGACTCAATGGCGGTGACCTCAAATCCCATCTTGATCATGGTCAATGTGTCAGTGCCCAGACCCGCAGTGGCATCAGTGACCGTGCGGGTGCCGGCCCCGAGGGCTCGTCCAAGAGGATCCTGGCGGTTGACCTTGCGGCGTACCTCCAGCGCGGCGCCAATTCGAATCGGTCCGCCCATGCCGCCTGAGCGCAGCTCAAGGCCATCGTAGGTGCAGACGATCACCCAGCAGTCGTCGGGGACCTCTGCAGGCTCAACCAGAGGAATACCAAGTTCGGACGCAACGTCGGCACCTTGCTGACCGCCCGTCGTGTCGACCGCCACCATCGAGATCGAAGCCGTCAATCAGGCGCGCCTCAGTCTCGGGTTCACGGCTTCTCGCAACCCTTCTCCAACGAAATTAAACGCAAGCACAACAGCGATAATCGCAATCCCGGGTATCGTAAACAGCCAGGGTGCATCGAAAATAAGATGCTTGCCGTCGGCGAGAATGTTTCCCCATGTCGCGTCCGGCGGCTGCACGCCAAATCCAAGAAAGCTCAAACCGGACTCGGTCAAAATTGCGGAGGCAACGCCGATAGAAGCCGTGACCAGAACCGGCCCCAGTGCGTTTGGCAACATGTGCACGAACATGATTCGCCAGCCGGGCAGCGCCAGCGCTCTTGCTGCGTCAACAAATTCCTGCTCGCGAAGCGACATGAACGAAGCGCGAACAAAACGCGCAGTCCCCATCCAGCTGGTCAGACCGATAACAATCATGATGTTGTAGATGCTCGGCGGTAACAGCGCGATCACGGTGAGTACGAGAAAGAAGGTCGGGAAGCACAAAAAGACGTCGGTGATCCGCATGAGCCAGGAATCGACCGACAGCGGACCGAACTTGCGTTCACCAAAATACCCCGCGAGCGCGCCAACCAGAACACCAACAAACGTTGAAATTGTCACCGCAACAAACCCGATCAGCAAAGAGACCGACGCTCCCTGGAGCATTCTGGAAAAAACGTCGCGTCCCAGTTCGTCAGTGCCAAAAACATACAGTCCAAACGGTGGGTGACTTTCCGGTGGCACGATGGACGACACCGCAGAGAGAGGGGGCAGTAATTTGTCGGACAGGCGCACCGCCGCCGGGTCAAATGCTGCGTTGCTGTTGGTGAGTATCGCACCGGCCACCGCGGCGACCACAACCAGAAACAGAACGACAAGCCCGAAGAGCACCAGCCCGTCGCGGCGCACAATCTGAAAGACGGTGTCCCGCTTCAGAGCCGTATCGGCCTCACCGTGATGATCAATCAAAGTACTCACGATCCACCCCCAAGTCGAATCCTGGGATCAGCGAAGGCGTACAGCAAATCTGAAATAAACGTTCCGGCTAAGGTCAGAACCGCCGCAAAAAAGTTGATCGTGATAATAACCGGAAAGTCTCGCGAAAGAATCGCGTCGAATCCCAGTCGCCCGAGCCCTGGCCACGCAAAGATCTGCTCGAAAATAACGGACCCGCCGATAAGTCCGGGCAGCAGCAGTCCAAACATGGTGACAAATGGCAGCAGCGCATTGCGCAGCGCGTGCCTGTAAATCACGACGTCCTCGGTCAGCCCTTTGGCCCGGGCGGTGCGGACATAATCCGTGCCAGAGACGTCGATCATCTCTGCTCGTACGTACCGGGAAAGCACCGCAACACCGCCTATAGCCGACAGCAGCGCCGGCACGGTCAAGTGCCAGACACGATCCATGAAGCGCGTCATGCCACCGGCGTTTTCAAGACCAAATGTCGACATCCCCACTACCGGGTATCCAAGTTTGCCGGCGATCAGAATCACCAGCACATACGCAAGGAAAAACCCGGGGATGGAAATCATCATGTAGGCCCCGATCGTCGTCGCACGATCGAACCGGGAGCCCCTCCTGAGCGCTGCGTGTATGCCGGTTGGAAATGACAACGTCCACACGAGCAAGGTAGCTAACAGGAACAGCGGCAGTGAATTTTTGAAGCGATCCCAGATTTTTGGCAATACGGGCTGCTGGTCCTTGAAAGAACGCAACTCGCCGGTCGCGAGATCCCGAATCCAGAAAAAATATTGTTTGTATACCGGTTCATCAAGATGAAACGCTTCGCGGATCTTCGCGACATCCTCGGCCTTGATTCGTGGGTTGGAAGGGTCAACCTCACTGGGTTCACCCGGCGCAAGATGCACCGCGGCCAGCGAAATAAACGAGATGACGACCAGCAGCGCCAGTCGACTTAAAAGGTTTTTGAAAGCCCATCCCAGCATGACTCAACCCTCTCCTGCCGAAAGGCTTGCGTTTTTTGTCCAACGAGAAAAGTTCTGATACACCTGCCCGCTCGGTGACTCACGCACGGCGCCGGCAGCTTCACCTTCCCGTCGCTCCCTGACCTGTTCCGCCAGTACTGCATTTTTCTGCGGTGCATACAAAAACGTATAGGGTTGATCGGCCGCAATCAGCGCATGCAACCGATAGGTCAACTGCTGCTGGCGTTCCTCATCGTATTCACTCCTGATTTCTTCGATCAGCGCATCGACGTCGGGGTTACTGTAGCCGGTAAAATTAAGCTGACCGAAACCCGTCTGACTCGAATGCCAGAGCTGATAGAGATCCGGGCTTGATCCAAGTTTCCAGCCCAGAACGAGCGCATCGAATTTTCCGGGATTGACGAAGTCTTCCAGAAATACGGCCCATTCAAATTTTTGAGTGGTGACTTTGACACCAATTTTTTTCCACGCATCCTGAGCAATCGACATGATGGCCTCACGCACGCGGTTGCCCTGGTTCGTGATCAGCGTGAACTCAAGTGGCTGTCCGTCCCTGGTCAGAAAACCATCAGCATTTTTCTCGTAGCCCGCCTCCTCCAGCAGCGCGATCGCGGCCGCTGGATCGTAGGGCTCCGGTTTTACCGAAGGGTCGTGCCAGCGCGTGCTCAGCGCGAACGGCCCGGTCGCGCGCTCACCCTCGCCATACAGGACATAACGAATCACGGAGTCAGTATCGATGGCCATCGACAGCGCCCGTCGAACCCGGGGATCTTTGAACTTCTCCAGTCGGATGTTGTACGCGATATATGAGTAACCATCTCCCGGCAGCGACAGTGTCTGAAACCGGGGATCGCTCTTGAACCGTTCGACCTGATAGGGCTGTGGCGTATAAATGTCGATGCCGCCAGACGTAAGTTCGAGTTCCTGGGTGAGGGAGTCGGGCAGGATCCGATAAGTGTAGTTGATCAGGTCAGGCTGGTCGGCAAAATGCTCTCCGGTCGCCTTGAGTTTTATCAGCTCATCAGACTGCCATTCGACAAATCGATATGGCCCGGTGCCGACGGGACTGCGGTTAAACTCCACCTGACGCAGTCCAAACGACTCGCGTGCTTCGGCGTCAATTTCGCGGCGATCCATTTCGGCCTTGAGCGCCGAGTCGTTGAGCAAATGTTCCGGCAGAAGCGGCATGGTCCACGCCAGAACCGCAGGTGAAAACAATCGCTTGTAGGTCACGCGCACGCCGTGGGGCCCAAGCGTTTCAACATTCTTGATTGGCTCAAAATCCGACGTTCGAGGCGAAAGGTTCCTGGGATCCATGATCGCCTGCCACGTAAACACGACGTCACCAGAATCGAGCGCGTGTCCGTCGTGAAATTTAACGTCATCCCGGAGTGTGAATTCGAGAACGGGATTGTGCTCAACCACCGGCAGCTGTTGTGAAACAACGTCCGCGGTGACGACCTCCAGGTCTTCTGAATTGGGCGTGACGCTGTCATTCACAGAAATATCGCCAAGCTGGTCCGCAAGACGCGACTCGAAGTCCGGCGTCACCTGATTCAGTTCAACCTTCAGACGCGGCGCCAGACCAACCTCAAAAGTCCGGGGAGACTTCTCGTCTTCAACAGGCGGCAACGTAATCGCTGCGGTGCTGGCCTCACCCACCGTCACACCGGTAACTCGATCCCGAAGAACCGGATCCTTGTCTATCGCCGAGCGAAGCGTTGGCACAAACGCCTGCGCATCCGCGCCGGGAGCGGCAACCCAGATCGTTTCAGACAGCGACCACCCGGTGGCGATACGAGGCACCAGCTCAAGTTTGTCGTCGAGCTCAAGCAGTCCATCAAACACCAGCCCAACAATCCGTGAACTCGCCGAATCGGCGTTCAAAATGGGGTTCAGCAGCTTGGCATCGCCGATAGACGCTTCAACAAAACTGAGACTTCTACCGGTATCACCGCGATCCTGATCTCTGTAGTTGGGGACCCAAAGACATGACTGGAGCAGGAACAGCAGGCACGCGATCGGCACAAAAATCAGCAATCGTCGAATCATCATGAATTGTTGTCCCCGGGAATGACCGCATTGGCAGAGCCTCGCGAAATAATACGTAAAACCCCTGCTTTGTGGGCCATCAAATCGTCTAAAGCATTGCGAGATTCGAACCGAAACATCATCATACCCGCCGAACGGCATGACGAATAATGACTAAAGGAGAGGCCATGGGTTTTCTGACAGGCAAACGAGCCCTGATCGTAGGAGTTGCCAGCGATCGCTCAATCGCAGCTGGCATTGCGCACGCTATGCACGCTCAAGGAGCAGAGCTGGCATTCACTTACCAGACCGAGAAACTCAAGAGTCGTGTCGACAAGATCGCTGCGGCCACAGGTTCATCATTGACCTTTCCCTGCGAGGTCACCAGCGATGACGAAATAGAATCGGTGTTCGCCGAGCTGGCCAAGTCCTGGGATGGCATCGACATCCTCGTGCATTCAGTCGCGTTCGCGCCGCGTGAACAGCTGCAGGGGACGTACGCCGATGCGGTAACGCGAGAAGGATTCTCAATCGCTCATGACATCAGCTCGTACAGTTTCGCAGCACTCGCCAAGGCCGCCGCGCCCATGATGGAAGGCCGAAACGGTTCCATGCTGACCCTGACCTATCTGGGCGCTATCCGTTCGATGCCGGGATATAATGTCATGGGCGTCGCCAAGGCGAGCCTTGAGGCCAACGTGCGCTATCTCGCGCAGTCGTTCGGCAGCAAGGGCATCAGGGTCAACGGCATCTCCGCAGGTCCGATCCGCACTCTGGCTGCCGCCGGCATTCGAGACTTCAGGAAAATGCTGGATTTCTGCGAGCGTGCAACGCCACGCGGCCATGGCGTAACCATTGAAGAAGTCGGCAACGCCGCAGCGTTCATGTGTTCTGATCTCGCGTCCGGCATTACGGGTGAGATCACGTATGTCGACGCCGGTTTTAACGGAGTCGGTATCAGCGAAAGTGTTCTTGAAGCCTGGGGCGCCGACGCCTCCTGATCCACCAGCCGTCAGCCGGGCCATGCGC
>CALHMG010000169.1 GCA_938034705.1 uncultured Gammaproteobacteria bacterium | reverse complement strand
GCACACCGGCAGCGTTGATCACTTCGATCCAGTGATCAACCGGTTTCTTCCCGATCACATCGTTGACGATTTTGTTGAGTGCCGGCCGGTTGCGCATACGGACATCGTTGGTAGCGAATTCAGGCTGACGGAACAGTTTTGTCAGTTCGAGCACTTCGAACAGGCGAACGACAAACTCATCGTTGCTGGGCGCTATGGCAACCTGACCGTCACTTGCATGAAAGAGTCCGTAGGGCGCCACGACCGGATGATCGTTACCGGTTTTGGCCGGCAGTTCACCGGTTTCGAAATATTCTGCAGACAGGTAGGCCATCAAGCTCATCAGTCCTGCCAGCAGGGTCGATTCAACCTCCTGTCCTTTGCCGGTTCGGGATCTCGAGTGCAGCGCCGTGACGGTACCGAACGCTGCGTACAGCCCGGCGACCAGATCAGCTATGGGCTGCCCCGATCGCAACGGTGGATCCGCGGGTCCACCGTTGATGCTCATGAACCCGCTCATCGCCTGGGCGATAAAATCAAACGACGGTCGATCGCTGTAAGGCCCATGGCTGCCATAACCGCTGATGTGCGTTACCACCAGTCGAGAATTCAGCTCGTCCAGTCGCTCCTGGGGAAATCCCATTTTTGCGAGAACTCCGGGTCTGAAATTCTCTACAAGCACGTCGGCTGACTGAATCAGCTTTGCCAGTGCCTCCTTGCCCTGTGACGAATACAAATCAAGACAAACGGACTTTTTGTTGCGGTTGAACTGCGCGAAATACCAGCTCAATCCGTCACGGGCAGCCCCCTGCTGTCGCACCGCGTCGCCACCACCGATAGATTCAATTTTTATGACCTCGGCGCCCATATCCCCCAGCAACTGGGTACAGAACGGCCCGGCAAGAATACGGGTGAGATCAACCACACGAATATCCGAGAGCGCCATGGGTCTGATCAGCTCCGGCTGCCCGATTCCGGGATCAGCTCGTTGAAATTTGAATTGCGGTCAGTATTCAAAATGGTGTGGCTTCGCACCGGCGACAGGTGAACGAAATGTCAGCAGGTGATCGTTGAACAGTGACCCGAGAAACACGGTTTTAAGGTCCGGACCTCCAAAATTTATACTCGCGAGGTTCCCCAGCCTGCCAAGGCGCCCGGCATCGATATTGTCCCGACTGAATGTGTCGTTGTCATAGCTGGCTTCGGCGTTCGCGACAGCCTCAGGGTTGGCATCATCAATGACGGTACTCAAACTTCCGTAGGGGTCAAGCCGTATCAGACGATTGCTGACGACACTGGCGACCCAGATCCCGCCATCGGCATCAAACTCGAATCCATCCGGCCAGATACCATCTTCAAATTCGATCACAGTCTCTCGTGGGCCAAGGGCGCCGCCCTGGAGAACCTGAAAACGACTCATGCGTCGCGCGATGGTTTCGTTGACGTACAGCCAGTCACCGCCCGGATGCAGCTTGTTTTCATTGGTAAACCCGAGACCATCTGCAACAACACGAACACCGGAACTGTCTGCCCGAAATATAAAGCCATCAGCCTGGGTGCGACCAAATGACAACTCTCTCGGAACCCTGGACGTGCTGACTGAAACCCAGAGTACGGTCTCGCCGTTCTCCTGCACCGCGTTCACGTAGTTGGCCGGCGGTACCGCAACGCCTTCCACCTCCATGATTTCTGGCTCAAGACCGCGCTCGGGGTGCAGTCGCCAGACGCCGCCGCTGTTGCCGAGATTCGCGATGAGGCAATGACGATCAGGCGTCAGCGAAAATCCGTTGCACATGAAATCATCCGGAACGCTTTCAACAAGTGCCACCCCATCGCCCGATGAATTCAGACGCTTGACCGCATGCTTGCTGTCCGAAACAAACAGGTCACCCGAACGCGTGGTGACGACACACTCCGGGCGCGACAGCCCGGCACCAAAAGGCAAAAGATCGGCCGTGCCAATTCGAAACGAAAAGCTCAACTCTATTCTTCCTCAGTCAGCCAACTACGTTACGAGTGTTCGATGACAGCTGGCTTTGCCTCACGACTAGCTGCCCTGGAAAACCGGCTTGCGTTTTTCCATGAAAGAAGTTCGTCCTTCGCGATAGTCATCGGACTCAAAGCACATCTTTGACAACTGGGCCGGCAGCCCCGCTGTACGTTTCGACTCGTCTTTGACAATCTCGTTGATAGTGAGTTTGTTCGCTCGCATCGACAGCGGCGCATTTTCTCGAATCGCTGCCGTCATCTCGGCAACCGTAGTTTCAAGGTCGGCATCGGCGACGACCTGGTTGATCAGCCCCATGCCGTGGGCTTCATCAGCTGTATAGCGTTTCGCTGTTATGAGTATTTCTTTCGCTCGCGACGGGCCAACGAGATCCACCAGAAGCTCAAGACTCTCGGTTGCGTAGGCAATTCCAAGTCGGGCGGCCGGGATACCGAAAACCGATTCGCGAGTCGCGATGCGGATATCGGTCGTCATCGCGATCGCAAGTCCTCCGCCGAGACAGAAGCCGCGGATCATGCCAATCAGGGGCTTTTCAAACGCAAGCAACGCTTCTCTGGCACCAGCCGAGATTCTTGCGTATTCATCCGCTGAAGCCGGATTCGAGCGTAGCTTCTCGAACTGGGAAATATCGGCACCCGAAGCAAAGGCTTTGCCACCGGCACCACTCATGACCACGCAACGTGTATCCGGATCTCGTCCGAAAACTGTAATCGCCTCGCCCATCGCTTCCCACATATCAAGCGACATGGCGTTACGTCGCTCGGGATTGTTAATCGTGAGCCAGCCAACACCATCGCGAATTTCGGCCTGAATTTTGTCCGTAGAGAGATTGATCATTACCGTTTCCTCTGTAGCGCTCAGATAATTCCGTCTGAACGCAGTTTTTCGATGGCACCTGAATCGAATCCAAGTTCACCAAGAATTTCATCATTGTGGTCACCGGGATCCGCCGTTGCCGTCGCACGCGTCTCCGGTGTTCGGGACATGTTGATTGCCTGACCGAGCAACTTGAGCGACCCGAGACGCGGGTGTTCGAACTGAGGATCCATATCAAGGGATTTAACCTGCGGGTCGGCCCAGGTCTGCTCCATATTATGAATCGGCCCACAGGGCACCCCGATCTCTGCGAGCCTGTCGATCAGGTCGGCGGACGACCACGTTCGTGTGTACCCAAGCAGTATCTCGTTCAGCTCATCACGACGCTCAAGGCGATCATCACCGGTCGCAAATCTTTCGTCAGAGACCAGTTCGCTGCAGCCGAGTGCCTCGCACAGTCTCGCATAAAGGTGATCGGCCGAGGCCTGGATGTTTACCGCGCCGTCCGAAGTTTCGAAGACACCGGCAGGCAGATTGGTCGGATGGTTGTTCCCGGCCTGACCCGGTACCTCTTCGTTCATCAGGTAGCGAGCGGCCTGAAAGTCCATCATCGTCAACAACGACTCCAGCAACGAGGTATGCACCCACTGACCGCGCCCCGAGCGTTCCCGCTCGAACAGCGCAATCATCACGCCAAGAGCGAGATTGAAACCGCCACACAGATCAGCAATCGGTATGCCGGCCCTCACCGGCCCCTGACCCGGCAAACCCGTCACCGACATGAAGCCGGACAGTCCCTGGGCAATCTGATCAAGCCCCGGTCGATTGCTGTAGGGACCTTCCTGTCCGAAACCGGAGATGCTGCCGTAGACGATCCGCGGATTAATTGCGGCAACGCTCTCATAGTCGATGCCCAGTCTGTGTTTAACGCCAGGCCTGAAGTTCTCAATGATCACGTCCGCCTGGGCGCTGAGCTTCATGAAAACATCTCGACCTCGCTCGTCCTTCAGATCCAGAGTGAGGTTTCGCTTGTTCCGATGCAGATTCTGAAAGTCGAAACCGTCGCGATTTCCGCCCAGCGATTCCGGGCCGTGTGACGCAGGGCGTTCGATCTTGATGACCTGGGCACCCCAGTCGGCGAGCTGGCGGACGGCCGTGGGGCCTGACCGGGCTCTCGTTAAGTCAACAACCTTGATATCTCGAAGTGGCATCTCTTTGTCCTCGCGTGCTCGTCCAGCCCATACGCTGCGCCGGACCGGATAACTTGCAGCGGTCAGCATGACACCGGATGGAATTGACTCAAAGCGATGCCCGAAGCGCTTTCGTGTAGTGAAAATCGGCCGCTCGACCGCACAGGATCGTGCCATCCACCGACCTCAAAACTCATCCAGCCCCGGACGGCACAGCCACCCTGGCGCTGGCCAACCGGTGCATTAAGTTATCGCCGCGTTGATGAGGACGTGGACGGGCTCCGGTGATGAAGACGTGGACGGGCCCCGATGATGAAGATGTGGACAGGCCCCGATGCCGCGCGCCGCCTGTCGTTTGTTAACGAATCACCCTGTGTATCGACGCGAGCGTGACCGCTTGCACAAGCGCCGCGCCGCGTTTTGACGTAAACTTCCCGCTGCAGACACCACCCGACCCCCGGTGACGATTTATGGCGAGCGACCAGCGTATTAACGAATTCGATCAGGCAGCCAGCCGGATCATCGACATGGGTAATCGATTTCTCGATGAACACCCTGAAGCGGACGACTGGGAAGTCGCGTCAGGTCTTCTGGCCGGTGCCGTCCAGTTCTGGCTGTTCTCAAGACAACCCTGTGGCGACAACTACTGCGAATCCTGCGCTGAAATCAGCACCCCTGATCAGAGGCTTAATCTCCTGATCGAAGAAATCCGCCAGTTCGCCGAAGAAAGCGACTACTTTCACACACCCAATGATTTGCTCGCCGGACGCGCCTGACCGGCGCTGATCGACTTTGTCGATCAGGATCAGTTCGCCGAACGTCAATCGATCTGCTGTACTCGCTCAAGTCATCGCGGGCAGACGGATTTCGAAAATGGCGTGTTTTCCCGCTTCGTCCTGGCGAAACCTGATTTCGGCCGAGGCCACGGTTCGGGTTGACCTCGTTCCGGGAGGCCGATACTGTACAAGCATGTTCCAGATCCAGCGCATCAACCTACGACTGCCCTGCCCGGCCGCCTGACGCGAGCCGGGGCCCTGAGCGTGCTGACATCCGTCAGTGTCACGCTAACAACAAACACTCTTTCTTTTTTATCGCTTGCCCGGCTTTCTCACTGAAAGGCCGACCATCCGGAAAACAACTGCCCGGAAGCGATTTGGAACAACGGACACATCACAGACCACAGACAAAGCTTGGCAGCGACACAAGAACAGAGCCTGTGGCACGGATAAAAGACTCATGCTTAACGATCCCTCAAAAAAATACCCGGCCTTCGCGCAAATTAATCTGCCCGATCGCCAGTGGCCCTCCAGGGTAATTACCGAAGCACCGATCTGGTGTAGCGTCGATCTGCGCGATGGCAACCAGGCCCTGATCGAACCGATGGGACACGATCGCAAACTGCGAATGTTCAAACGAATCGTGCAGATGGGGTTCAAGGAGATCGAGGTTGGCTTCCCGTCCGCGTCTCAGACGGACTTCGATTTTGTTCGACACATTATCGAGAAAAATCTGATTCCTCCGGATGTCACCATTCAGGTTCTCACCCAGGCCCGCGACCACCTCATTGAACGTACCTTTGAGTCGGTGAAGGGCTGTCATCGTGTGATTGTTCATCTTTACAACTCAACATCCACCCTGCAACGACGTGTTGTGTTTGGCCAGGATCGCGACGGCATCAAGAAAATTGCCACCGACGGCGCGAAACTGGTGAAACAGTGCGCCGAAAAACAGACAGACACTGACTGGGTATTCGAATACTCGCCCGAAAGTTTCACCGGGACCGAGGTCGACTATGCAATCGAAGTGTGTGAAGGCGTTTGCGATATCTGGGAAGCGTCAGCGGAAAACCGGACGATCATTAATCTCCCAGCGACGGTGGAGATGTCTACACCCAACATCTATGCCGATCAGATAGAGTATTTTCACAGGAACTTCAGGAACCGCGAGCGCATCATTCTTTCCCTGCACCCTCACAACGATCGTGGTACCGGGGTTGCGGCAGCGGAGCTCGGCGTCATGGCCGGTGCCGACAGAGTCGAGGGCACGCTGTTCGGTAACGGTGAGCGCACGGGCAATGTCTGTGTCTGTACGCTGGCGATGAACATGTATACCCAGGGCGTCGCTCCGAAACTTGATCTCTCCGACATCGACGGAATTCGCCGGGACGTCGAATACTGCAACCAGCTGCCGGTTCACCCGCGCCATCCTTACGTTGGTGATCTTGTATTTACCGCATTCTCAGGTTCGCACCAGGACGCGATCAAAAAAGGACTGACGGCGCTGGATGAAGCTGACAGCGCTACCTGGGAAGTGCCTTACCTCCCGATCGACCCGGAGGATGTCGGCAGGTCCTACGAAGCCGTCATCCGTGTCAACAGCCAGTCGGGCAAAGGCGGTGTTGCTTACCTGCTCGAACGCGACCACGGCGTAACCCTGCCACGGCGTATGCAAATTGAGTTCTCGGGTGTGGTACAGAAAATCACCGACAGAACGGGGCAGGAAATCGCAAGCAGCGACATATGGCGCGCCTTCGAGGACGAGTACCTTTTGCCGATAGATCCTTTTCGCCTCGCCGAGGACCGCCACACAATGGAGGCCAAAGGCGACACCAGAATCATTTCTGCCAGCGTCTTTCATGATTCCCGGGAACACACGATCTCGGGAAAGGGAACAGGACCGATCGATGCATTTGTCGATGGACTTGCGTCTCTCGGTGTAGAAATGGAAGTTGTCGACTACCACGAGCACGCCGCGAGTTCCGGCTCTGACGCCACGGCCATTGCAATGGTCGAGGCTCGTTTCGCCGACGGCCGCACCCTGTGGGGAGCGGGTTCGCACAAGGACATCGTGACCGCCTGCCTGCGCGCCGTGCTCAGTGCCGCAAACCGCTCTCGAAGCGCCAACACCTGAAGCCGCGAATTTCGGCTTAACTCTGGATCCGATGCGCCGCCTGTTTCATCCCGGGCAGCGCGAGCGCGTCGGTTAGCGCGGCGGCTGGATCAGGCCAATGTCGCCTGATCGACACTTCGATCATGCTGCGAGCGGCGCGCGCCACTTCGTTTTCAAAGTGATTCCTGTCGGCCCGTTCCTGGTACAGGAGGCCGCCATCGACCCGATCCGCGTAGACCAGCTTGAGGATGCCAGGACTGACCACATCGAGACCAAACGCCACCGAGTGCTGCCCATCACCAAATGTCACCTTCGTCATCGCCGGTGACCGGGAAACACTATCCAGGGCGAACGCCAGCTCACACAGCCGTGCGGGCACATCGTCACGCCATCGATGTACCGGGAAACTGAAGGCACCGGAGCTCAACCAGAACTCCCCGGTATAGCTATCGGATGAACGTACGACGTCCCACGGGCTGACCATCAGCCTCGTCACTTTGTTTGATGCATGGTCATGCATATCGCAATCGTTTGCCTCAAGCGAAAAAGCGTTACACCGCTGGATTGCACCTGCCGACCCGCGGCGTACCCTGTCTTGGCATGATTGTCTCAGGGTTGCTGGTATATCACAGCGACTTCAACGCTACATGTTACGGTCCGCTGGAAACGGCAACCACCAGATCACCCGTGTATGCCGTCGACGAACCCACATACGAGATTTCAGGCTATGACCCAGACGCCGCGCATCGCTTCTATACAGACCGAAGATTACACACCGGCTCAACACGACATGTTCGAAGCACTTACCGGTGGTCCACGAGCCGCGTTGCGCCCGAAAAAGGAGTTTCTCAATTCTGAGGGCGGAGTTGGCGGTCCCTTTCACCCGTGGATTCATTCGCCGATGCTCGGATTTCCGGCCCAGGCACTCGGCGCCAAAGTCAGATTCGACAACAGCTTGAGTGGTGATCTGCGTGAACTCGCGATCCTTGTTGTTGGCGCGTACACGAAAGCCGAGTACGAGTGGTGGGCTCACTCAAAAATCGGACTGGCTGAAGGCCTGAAAGAAGACATCGTGTCGGCCATCCGCACGACCCGCTCCCATGACGATGACGCGTCCGACTGGCCGCCGTTTGACAACGATGCGCAACTGGCCGTTTACAGGTTTGCGCTGGAACTGACGCAGACAAGCCACGTCAGCGACGCTCGATATGCCGCCGTCCAGCAACTGCTTGGCGATCAGCAGACCGTAGATCTGGTTGTGACGATCGGTTACTACACGCTTGTCTCAATGACGCTGAACACGTTTCAGATCCAGCTACCCGAGGGCGTTGAACCATCGTTCACCTGACGCGTTCACGCGCGGAGTTCCGCCAGCGCATGCCGCTGACGTACCAAAACGTCAGGCCCGCGCGGTCAATCCACCGTCGACAACGAGCTCGGTAGCCGTGATGTAGCGAGCATCGTCGCTCGCCAGAAATGCGGCAGCATGTGCCACGTCCCAGGCCGTTCCCATTTTGCCCATCGGCACCTGGGCGTTGCGATCAGCGATCAGTTTACTGGCATCGCCTCCGGTGCGTTGGCCGGCAAGACGGGTCTCTACAAGCGGTGTATGCATCAGACCCGGGATGATCGTGTTGGCTCGAACACCGCGGTTTGCATACTGCACCGCCATCGAGCGGGTGAATTGAATCACTGCGCTCTTGGTGGCGGAATACGCGATGTGGGGGTGGCCTATGTACCGAATCCCCGCAATCGATGCGACATTGACAATCACACCACCGCCGGAATTTTCCATCACCGGCAGAGCATGTTTGCACATGTAGTAGACGTGGTTGAGATTGTGATCCAGCTGTCGATGCCATTCGTCCTCGGCAATTTCAACAGGACCGCCCGGAGCGGAGCCGCCGACGTTGTTGTACAGCACATCAAGAGAGCCGAATTTCTCGACACATCTGTCCACAAGACTCTTGCAGTTTTCGGTCGCCGTGACGTCTGCTACTACCGAGTGGCACTGCGCTCCTTCTGCTTCCACCAGTTCGCGTGTTGTGTCCAGCGCCTCGGCATTGATATCAGAAATAAGAACGCTGGCGCCCTCACGCGCGAACAGAACCGCCGTAGCCTTTCCGTTACCCCAGCCTTCGCCCACTGATCCTGCGCCAGTGACAAGCGCGATTTTACCTTCCAGTCTTTTGGGCACGAGCGTTTACTCCAGACGTTAAGTTCAGGTGAATAGTGCGACAGTCTCACCCTGAATAAAAATCGCGCGTTCCACACTTGCGTCTCGTAAATGGCCAATCGCAAGAGAGTCTGGATCCTCCCGGTAGCGATCAAAGGCGCGAGAGTCAGCAAATTCAAGAACGTGAACCTCATCCGGAGCACGATCAAACACGCCGCCGTCCCGGCACACCGAAACCCCCATGACGGTCCTGAATGAACCACCGTGTCTGTGCATGATCGGCTGCGCCAGCCGTTCGTACTCATGCAACACCTCAATCTGCCCGGGTTTCACCCAGATGAGCACCACATAGGTTTGCTGATCGGTTTTATCACTCATTGCTCATTCCTGCCCGCAAAAGCCGTACGTCAACATGTGAACCAGAATAACCAAAGCCACAAAAAAAAGCGCCAGAACACTGGCCTTTTTCGTCCGCAGGTTTAGCCGTAACTACTTTGCGAAGCGAAAGCATCTGCTTCGAGGTGCCTTACCGCAGTGACTTCTCCCTTCCCGGAACGAAGGTGAGGCACCTCGAGGCAGAGGCGCTCCCACTCTCACTATCTAGGCTGCACCGCTTTGCAAAGCGAAAGCGTGTGCCGCGCGGGTGCCTTGCCGCAGTGACTGTCCCTTCCCGGAACGAAGGTAAGGCACCCTCGGGGCGCACGCGCTCCCACGCCCAACATCGGAGGCCGAACCGCTTTGCGAAGCAAAAGCATCTGCTTCGAGGTGCCTTACCGCAGTGACTTGTCCCCTCCCGGAACGAAGGGAAGGCACCTCGGAGCAGAGGCGCTTGTACCCCCACCATAGGAAGCCGCACCGCTTTGCGAAGCGAAAGCGTGTGCCGCGCGGGTGCCTTGCCGCAGTGACTGTCCCTTCCCGGAACGAAGGTAAGGCACCCTCGGGGC
>CALHMG010000168.1 GCA_938034705.1 uncultured Gammaproteobacteria bacterium | reverse complement strand
AAGGAAAGTGTCGGTAGACCCAGTTGACCTTGCCCGGATACTTGTCGACAACGGCTCGGGGTGTGGCGTGAAAACGCTTGCAGAACGGACATTCGTAATCTGAATACTCGATCAAGGTGTAGGGCGCATCGGGATCACCGTAGATATGGTCTGAGGCAGAGACTTTGCGCGCGTATTTGGCCTTGGCGTGTTGTTTCGCATTGGCCTGCTCCTGCTGATCGGCCACGTAGGCCTTGATGCCGTCGGCAACGCGACCGTTGAATCCGTCCAGGCTGTCGAGGTTCAACTCTTTCAGGCGTGTATTTACAATTTCTGAAATCAAAGCCTCAAGCTCGGATTTTTTCAGCGTCACCGTTTCCTCGGCAACGGCAGTCGCGCCAGCAACAAGGAAACAGGCGGCGAGCGCTCCGATCAGGGTTTTCTTGATGGCTTTCGCCGTGTGACTAAGCGTCTTCATGCAAATTTCCAAGTCTGGGAACCGATAATATAACGCGTTATTCAAACGCGGTCCGGGTACGTCATCCGGCCGGGGCATCTGGTTGATCGGCCCCAACACTGTCACTATAGGACATCAGCGAAGGCGAGCAGTTCGGTTTGCAGAACATTTCGCTCGTTTCAGGCATGGAAGCCAACGGCGCGCATCAGCAATGAACACCACGACCGGCAGTCGATTTGACCAGGACGTTCTGGCATCGGACATAAACGCTTCTCTTGAGTCACGCCAGCTGCTTGAGGGACATCACAATTTGCGGCACTGGTACGAGCAGCTTTACCGGTATCAGAACCGGCTCGCGGGCGGATCATTTGAACGTGCGGGCAAGACGCTTGAGATCGGCAGTGGCACATCGCCACTGAAATCCTTTTATCCGTTGATCTCCACCAGCGACGTGATGCCGTTGCCGCATCTGGACTTTGTCCTCGACTGCCAAGAGATCGCCGAGTTCGATCTCATCGCCAACCGCAGTCTCGAGGCGATAACGCTGACCAACGTGCTTCATCACCTGCAGGATCCCATGGCCTTTTTACACGGCGCCCTGAGCAAACTTGGCCCGCGAGGCCGGGTCATCATTACCGAGCCGTTCCTCTCGCCACTGTCGTATCCAATCCTTAACTGGATTCACCATGAGCCCGTCGACACGACGATCACCGAGCCCAGACTGGCCGGGGCAGCCGGGCCGCTGTCGTCTTCCAATCAGGCGATGCCGTGGCTGATTTTCCACCGAAATCCGACGTTCCGAGCCACGGTGGAGCAGTGGTATGAGGTGTCACCCGAGTCGGGAGTGGACGGTTTCAGCAGCCTGTCCTATTTCGCGACCGGCGGGATATCAAAAAAGCTGCCGATACCCGCCGCGATCTACAAACCCGCCTTTAAACTTGATCGCGTTATCGCGGCGTCAATGCCGCGACTGTTCGCAAGCTTTTTCACCGTCGTGCTTGCGCCGCGCGAAAACTAGTTTTCAGTTTCAACTACCGCACCTGTTCGAGAAGTTATCAGGCCATATTGATCAATCTGCCGATGCGCCGCGAAATTGAACTGGTGCTCTTTGATGTACTCGCACAACGCGTAGTCAACTGTAGCCGTGATCAATTCGTCATCTTCGCTGTTGGCCTTCGCCACCATCTCCCCGGTGGGCGCAATAATGCATGAGCCTCCAATCAGTCCGAATCCGTCCTCGCGCCCCGCCTTGGCGGACGCCACGACCCAGGTACCGTTCTGATAGGCGCTCGACTGCATGACAAGGTGATTGTGAAACTGTCGCAGGTGAACCGGCTCGTAGTGATAGACATTGCTGTCAGGCGTGTTGTAACCGAGCACCACCAGCTCGACGCCTTTTAGCCCCATCACACGCCAGGTCTCCGGCCAGCGCCTGTCGTTGCAGATACACATGCCGACGACACCGTTAAACCCCTTCCACACGGGCCATCCAAGATTGCCAATATCAAAGTAACGCTTCTCAAGGTGCTGGAACGGTTTGTCGGCTCGATGCTCCGCGTGACCGGGGAGATGCACCTTGCGGTACTTGCCGATGAGGTTGCCGTCTTTGCCAACGATAATCGCGGTGTTGTAGTGCCGCGTGGCGCCGTTTTCAACGGTCAGTTCGGCGTAACCCAGATGAAATCCGATGCCGAGCTTTTTGGCTTCTTCAAACAACGGTCGGGTTGCCGGTCCCGGCATTTCAGTTTCAAACCAGGTGTCTATCTCATCCTGATCTTCGATCCACCAGCGCGGAAAGAAGGTGGTCAGCGTGAGTTCCGGAAACACCACCAGCTCGACGCCGTTGGAGTGTGCTTCACGAAGAAGCTCGAGCAGTCGGGCGACCACGGACTCGCGGGAGTCAGCACGATGTATTGCGCCCATCTGGGCAGCCGCTACGCGGGTTTTTCTCGACATGGCTTAAGCCGCGGGCGCAGGCCCGCTCCTCCGGTATCTTGTGGTTAAAACAAAGTAACGTTCGTTCAGGACCAGCGCTCGATATTGGCGCCGAAGTTTGTCGCCGGATCCATTTCAGGGACCAGTCGTCCAAGCGGCGCCGCAGCAGCAGATCTTTCGCACGCCAGAAATTTGCCGCTACCGCGCTCAACTTTGAGTTCACTGTCCTGGACGACTACCCGCCCCCGCGATAACACGGTAACGGGCCAGCCGGTCAGCGTACGCCCCGCGTACGGGGTATACCCAACGTTGTCATGCATCATTTCGTCGGTAACCGTGACGGTGAGATCCGGGTCCCAGATGGCAAGGTCCGCATCAGCGCCGATGGCTATTGTCCCTTTGCGAGGATGCAGACCGTAGAGTTTCGCGGCGCGGGTAGACGTGAGCTCGACAAACTGGTTGAGATTGAGCCGTCCCTTCAACACGCCTTCTGAAAACAGCAGCGGCAGCCGCAGTTCCAGTCCCGGCACGCCGTTGGCAATCTGTTTGAAGGTCGCGTTGGGTCCGCCTGAAAGCTTGCCACTTTCGTCGAAACGATACGGCGCATGATCAGAACTGAAGACATCAAACGTACCGTTTACAAGCCCCTGCCACACGGCCTCCTGGGATGCTTCGTCGCGCGGCGGCGGGCTGCAGCAGTACTTCGCGCCCTCCATGCCATCGCGATCGAGGTCTTTCGCTGTCAGAAACAGGTACTGTGGACACGTCTCGCCATAAATTTTCAGACCCCGTGTCTTGGCTTCACGTATTTCATGAATCGCATCCGGCGACGACACGTGAACGATCAACAACGGCGTGTCGAGCAACTCGGCCAGCGCAATCGCCCTGTGGGTAGCTTCGCCTTCAGCGATCCGGGGGTGCGAAATCGCATGGTATTTCGGTTCGCCATAGCCACCCGCAAGAAGACGCTCCGTCAGCCACTTGATGACCTCATGATTTTCAGCGTGCACCATGACCAGCGCACCTTCCTTGCGGGCCAGGGACAGGACGTCGAGCATTTCTCCATCGTCCAGCTTCAGGAGATCGTAAGTGAGGTAAACCTTGAATGACGAGTAGCCCATGTCGATCAAACCCGGCAGCTCGTCACGCAATACCTCCTCGCGTGGATCACTCAGGATCAGGTGAAACGCGTAGTCGATTACGGCTTTGGGATCTGCGGCCTCGTGATACTCACGAACGACGTCGATCAGAGAATCCCCTTTGTGCTGCGCGGCAAAAGGTATGATCGTCGTGGTACCGCCAAACGCAGCTGAAACCGTGCCGGAATAAAAATCGTCGGCGCACATGACACCCGACGAAGACTTCTGCTCAACGTGGCAGTGACTGTCGACACCGCCTGGCATGACCAGCATGCCCCGGGCATCGATTTCATTCTTCCCGGCCTCAAGATCTGACCCCATCGCCACGATAGTTTCGCCATTAATGCCGATGTCCGCGGTGAATGTGTCTGAAGCCGTCGCCACGGTTCCGCCGCGAACTACCAGATCAAAATCAGCCATTGATGTCTTACCTTGCGTTAGTTGAATTTTCGGTCACACGTTGCGTGCTCGCCCCGGCATCTTACGCGTTTAGATGCACGGCACAGGCCGCCGGCTTCATGGCCTGAAACGTGCACAGGGTGGTCGCCCATCTTGTGCGGATAATGACCAAAGCCTGACAATGGCCGAACAAGTTCACGCAGAGGAATTCGTACCAATGACTCAATCCAGCATGAAAGAGCCGATAGGATTTATCGGCCTCGGTGACATGGGCGGCCCGATCGCCCGCAACATGACCAAAGGCGGATTCGACATGCGCGTCTTTGACAAGGCAGGTACTGCCGAACGTGCCGCCGACGGCGCGACGCCCGCACAAAGTACCGCAGATCTCGCCGCAACGTGCGAGACCATCTGCATCTGCGTACCTGACGGCAAGATTTCCTGCAGCATTGCCCAGGAAATTATTGATGCGCCCGATCGCATTACCAAAACCGTTATCGATCACTCCACGACCGGCGTTCAGGATTCAGAGGCGGCTGCCGCGATGCTCGCCGAGGCCGGAGTAACTTACATCGACTGCCCGGTGTCAGGCGGGCGAGCGGGTGCGGCTGCGGGCACCATCACGATGATCTGGGCCGGACCCGTCGCGCTGCTTGAAGAACACCGGTCGTTACTTGATGCGGCGTCCGGCAATATTTTTCATGTTGGCGACAATGCCGGACAGGGCCAGACCGTCAAGCTGCTGAATAACTTTCTGTCCGGAACAGCCATGGTCGCGACCGCCGAAGCCGTCGCGTTTGGCGTCTCGCGCGGTGTCGACATGAAAACGATCCTCGACGTCGTGAACGTTTCAACCGGCATGAACACCGCTACCGCAGACAAGTATCCCAATCGTATTCTGACGGAAACCTATGATGCTGGATTCAGAAGCGAATTGATGAACAAGGATCTGCGGCTGTACGTCGAGAGCGTTACCGAAGCCGGCACCGAATCCCGGGTCGGGCGAATGATCAGCGAAACCTGGAACGATGTCGACAAGGCCCGGCCGGGTAGCGACCTGACCGAGGTCTACAAGCACATCACCGAACGTGACTGAAGACAAAACAACTACTGAGCAATAGAGGCAATAGAAGCAATAGATATGGATTTTTCGCTATCAGAAGAGCAACTGCGCTTTCAGGAATCGGTTGTTGGTTTTGCGCAGCGCCATCTTGCCAAAGATGCGCTGGCCCGAGCCCATGACGAAGCTTACCCCCACGATATCGCGAAACTGGTATCGGCTCAGGGTCTGTTTGGCATTGCGATGCCGGAACGCGACGGCGGCCAGGGCGGAACAATCCTCGATTCAATCATTGCGTGCCAGGCGATTGCGTCTGTCTGTCCTCGAAGCGCCGATGTCATGCAGGTCGGAAATTTTGGCGCAATTCGCGTACTTGCCGAATTTGGCAATGACGATCACAAAGAACGGTTTCTGCGACCCGTGCTTGCCGGCGAAAAGCTGATCTGCGTTTCCATGAGTGAACCCGACGCCGGCTCGGCGGTTACCGATCTTGTAACCACCGCAACGCCCGACGGTGATGGTTACAGACTCAACGGATCCAAAGTATTTGCAACCCACGGCCCCTATGCCGACATCATGCTGGTCTATGTCCGATTCGGCGACGGCGTTGGCGGGATTGGTTCTGTCTTGATCGAGAAAGGCACGGAAGGTGTAAACGTCGGCAAGCCCAGCTACTTCATGAACGACGACATCTGGGCCGAAATTCATTTCGACAATGTTTTCGTCCCGGCGCAGAATGTTCTTCTCGGCGAAGGCGGCTTTAAAAAACAGATTGCCGGATTCAACGTCGAACGACTGGGCAACAGCTCGCGCGCTTTGGCGCTGGGACGGTACGCGTTCGACTACGCACGAGACTATGCGCTGGAGCGCAAACAGTTCGGTCGTCCGATTGCCGAGTTTCAGGGTCTTCAGTGGAAGTTTGCCGACGCCCATATGAAGATCGAGGCCGCGCAGCTGATGCTCTACAAGGCGGCGGTAACTCTGGACGATCAGGGTCTCCCCCACGCCCACGACACGGCCCTCGCCAAAGCGTGGTGCAATCTGGCAGGCTTCGAAGCCGCTAACGAAGCGATACAGGTGATGGGCGCGCTCGGCTACAGTCGTGAAACCCTCGTCGAATACTGCTTTCGTCGATGCCGCGGCTGGATGATCGCCGGTGGATCCATAGAAATTCTGAAAAATCGCATCGCCGAAGGTGTTTTTGGCCGACGTTTTCCACAAAGACCGGGCTGACCGCGTGGACAGGTGTAATAAAGACCATGAGTGAACGTCTTCTCGCGCCAAAGAGTGTCGCGATCGTTGGCTGCTCTGCCGACGCGTCAAAGCATACCGCGCGCCCGTTGAAATATTTGCTGAAGCACGGTTTTCAGGGTGAGATTTTTCCGGTCAACCCCAACGCCGACGAAATTCAGGGGCAGCGTGCATACCCTTCGATCTCGGCGATCGGCAAACCGGTAGACCATGCGCTTGTGATGGTGCCGTCGAAATTTGTCCCGGATGTCATCGAGCAATGCGCCGAATCAGGCGTGCACGCCGCAACCATTTATACCGACGGCTTTGCCGAGCGAGGAGAAGAGGGCCGCGCCCGGCAGGAGCAGCTGTGCGAGCGTGCCAGGGCGGGAGGTGTCCGGTTGCTCGGACCCAACAGCATGGGCTACATCAACTTCCATACGGGCTGCATGCTGTCGCCAAACATGATTCTCGAAATGGATGCTTTTGAGCCCGGCGACGTCAGTCTCATTTCCCAGAGTGGTTCCATGATTGGCGCTCTTCTTTCGCGCGGGACATCGCGTGGCGTCAAGTTCTCAAAACTGATTTCCATTGGTAACGAGGCCGATCTTTCGGTCGGCAATATGGTCGATATGCTGGTCGATGACCCGACCACCAGTACGATTCTGCTGTTCGTGGAAAGCCTGCGAAACGCGGCAGACCTCGCCCGCGCCGCTCGGCGTGCGGCCGAGGCGGGAAAACCCATCATCGCGTTCAAACTCGGACGCTCGGAACTGGGTAGGGAAATTGCGGCGTCGCATTCCGGTGCGATGACGGGCCCGTCGGCTGCGTCGCAAGCCTTCTTTGAACACTGCGGCATCGTCGAAGTGAGTCTTTTTGAAAGCCTCTTTGAGACCATTCCCCTGGTAAGTAACCGAAAACCGCTTAATCTCGACCGCCAGCCCAGAGTTGCCATTGTCAGCACCACTGGCGCCGCGGCAGCGCTCGTCGGGGACCGACTTGCGCTCAATGGCGTGGACCTTGTCAGACCCAATGACGCCGTCAGGAATCGCCTCGCGGTGCACAACGTTGAACTTGCGGATGCACCGATCATGGATCTGACCATGGCCGGCTCGCGCGGTACGGTTTACGCCGACGCGCTGGATGCACTGATCACCAGTACCAATGCAGATGCGATTGTTGCCGTCGTCGGCTCAAGTGGACAGTTTGTTCCGGAGATTGCGGTCAAGCCCATTTCCGAAGCCGCCCGCGGCGACGTACCGGTTGTATCGTTTATAGGGCCCCACGCAACACGATCGCTGGAATTGCTGCAGGATGCAGGGGTTCCCGGTTTCAGAACGCCCGAGTCATGCGCTGAGGCTCTGACGGCCTATCTTAAGTGGCAATCGCCGGCCGCAACCGTGTCCAGCCCCCTGACGGATCTGGACAAGGCAAGCGCACAGCTCGGTGAGTCGAGTCTTCCGACCCTGACGGAAACGGACGCGGCCGCGGTGTTCGCCACCCTCGGTATTCCGCAGCTGTCATCGACAATCATTACCGGCCAGTCGATCCCGGACAATCTTGAATACCCGGTGGTGGCCAAAGTCATCTCAGTCGACGTTGCGCACAAAACCGAGGCCGGTGGCGTGGTTCTTGATATCAACAACGCTGGCGAACTGGAACGCGCAATCCACCAGATCAAAACTGCCGTCGCACAGCACCAGCCGGACGCAACAATAGACGGCGTTCTCGTGCAGTCGATGGAGCGAGGCCTCGGTGAAGCCATAGTCGGGTTTGTGCGAGATCCCGAAATCGGCCCGATGGTGCTCGTGGGTGCCGGGGGTGTCCTGGCCGAGATTTACAGGGACACGGCCTACCGAAGTGCTCCCGTTGATGCGACCACGGCGCACCGGATGATCGACGAGGTAAAGGGGTTTGCGCCGTTGCGTGGCTATCGCGGCATGCCCAGGGGCGATCTTGACGCACTGGCTGATGTCATAGTTCGCATCTCCGAACTTGCGCTGATCGACGATCCAGTCGTGGCTGAAGCAGAGATTAATCCGATACTTGTAAAATCAGATCGCGTTGTCGCTCTCGACGGCCTCATATCTCTGCAACCCTGACATCAGTTTCACAGCATCACTCGATGACAGATAAAACCGCGAACACCGATGACGAACCCATCGGCTGGTTCTGGCGAATCAGCGTTCTGACGCTCTGCCACATCGTCGGCACGATGCACAGTGTTTCGGTTTGGGCAATGGCGCCCTTTATACGTGAAGAGCTATCGCTCACGTCCGCGCAGTTTGGCCTGTTCGTTTCGGCCTACTATGGCGCACAGACAATATCGGCCTTCCCCGCCGGTGGTTTCGTTGATCGTATCGGCGTCGGACGTTCCCTCGTCCTGTCGATGCTCATACTCAGCGCCGGCGCCGTTTCGCTGAGCTACGCCCATACGCTGACAATGGCACTGGCCTCCATGGCAATCATGGGCCTGGGCTATGCGCTGGTTAACCCGGCGTCAGCGCGTGGAGTTCTGAACTGGTTCCGTTACGAACGCCGCGCGACGGCCATGGGTGTGAAACAAACCGGCGTACCCGTCGGTGGCGTGCTCGCGGCTGGATGCGGAATACTGGCGACGGTCATTGACTGGCGAATGGTGTTGTTGATCGTCGCCGGGATCACCATCGCCAACATCATCTGCTGTTTACCGCTGCTCAAGATTCCTTCAAAAGCAAAAACCTCGGGACGCTCCCTGCTGCCTTTGAAAGAAGTCGCCGCCGTCCTGAAAGATCGAAATATCACCCTTTTTGGATTCATCAACACTTTCCTCCAGATTGGTCAGGCGAACTTCTTCGCCTATCTGACCCTGTTCATGCGTGATGTGGCCGCCGCGAGCCAGCCACTCGCAAGCGCGTGCCTTGGCGTCGCCCAGGTCACCAGTGCCATCGGTCGCGTGGGTTGGGGCGTTGTCTGCGATCAGTTTTTTCAGGGAAGACGAGCTCAACTTGTGGTCCTGATTACTCTCGTCGCCGGACTTGGACTCATTGCCATGACGCTGATCAGCCCAACGACCGCGGTTGTTCTTGGTATTGGGCTGTCGGCGATTCTGGGCATCACCATCGCCGCCTACGCCGCGCTGACACTGACAATCGGTGCGGAGACCGTAGAACCGTCGCGCGCGGGAACCGCGGTTGGCTACAACCTGATGATGGTGTGCCTCGGCGGCGTGCTGGGCCCACCGCTGTTCGGCTATGCCCTGGACCATCTGGGGGGTTATCAGGCCGGCTGGTATCTGACCGGCGCAATAGTGCTGGTGGGCGTGGCGCTGCTCCATTTTGTATTTCGCGAGCAAAGTCCGGACCAGAAACACCGGAAATAGCGGCATTTTTGATCTGACCGCACTTTACGGGCCCGTCCGTTACACCCCGTTACAACCTGTTGCTGGAGCGCAAAGCTGTTTCAGTCACAAACGTCCAGACTGGTTTGCGTTGGTTGAATAACCCCCTCACAAACGGAGACCCGAAATATGAAACGTTCTACCAAAATTGTCATCGCCGCAGCACTCACGGTCGGCCTGGTCGGCGGCGCCGCAGCGGTCGGCAAACATCGCTTTGGCGATTCCGAGAAACGTCGTGCACACATGATCAGCCATGTGGCAGATGAACTTGAACTGAACTCTGACCAGACGACCTCGCTGAATACTCTCGTCGACGAAATGATGAGCATCAAACAACAGATGCACGCTGAATTCGGCGAAGACATGAGTGGACTCGAGGCGATGATCACATCAGAGCAGTTCGATCAGACTCGCGCCCTGGATATGGTGAATTCAAAGACAGACGCGATCAAGCAGAACGCTCCTGGTGTAATCGCAGCGCTCGGCAATTTTCTCGACGGACTCAGTGCGGAACAGAAGGCCGAAATCGCTGACCACATGAAGGAGCGCAAACGCCATCATCGCAAGCATGGTAAGCATCGCAACCACGACAACAGATAACTGGTCGACTTGAGTCACAAAACAGTCATGCACAATCTCAACTCAGGAGGCCGCACTGGCGGCCTCCACTTTTACCTGACCAAAATATTCCACCTCAACGCCCGGCGTAAAAAGGAGAAGGTGAAATCCAGCATCGCGACCAGGCTTGATCTTGATGAATCCCAGAGTGACGAGCTGGACTCGCTGCTGACCAGCATTAATCAAATCACGGCAGGATCGGGGTACAAAACCACGGAGGCCCTGGAAAAGGCAGCCGATCTCATCATTGATCCGCAATTTGATCACGACACGGCGAGAGCGGTCGTGGCTGACGTCACCGCCAGCTATGAGTCAAAAATTGCCGAGGCCGTCGCCAACTTTGGAAAGCTTTACGACACCCTGAATGAAACGCAGCGTCATGAACTTCGCGCTTTTGCCGCAGGTCGCCGCTGGCACGCAACGCCATAAATCCGGATTTCCTCCCCGTAAGCCTGGGATTCGACGTCGGCCTGCCCTCCCCTTTTAGCAGCCGCAACCCGTGTCGAACAGCCAGGTACCTTAAGGGGATGCCCAAACTCGACGTATACTGGCGAGTGCCGGCATCCCCTGTTTTTTTACTGATCACTCTCCACCCAGACGCCATGACAAGAATTCTCCTCATTGACGATGATGAAAAACTCGAAGCACCGCTTGCTGAGTATTTCGAGCGGTTCGATCTGTCTCTTGTTGCCGAACACCACCCGACCCGGGGACTGAAGAGGCTTGGGGATGAAAACTTCGATCTCGTGATTCTTGACGTGATGCTGCCTGATCAGGACGGCTTTGAAGTCTGCCGTGAAATTCGCAAGTCGAGCAACATACCTATCGTTATGCTGACCGCGCGAGGAGAGGTCACGGATCGCGTAGTCGGATTGGAGCTTGGCGCCGATGACTATTTGCCTAAACCTTTTGAGCCACGAGAGCTCGTCGCAAGAATTCAGAACGTACTTCGCCGCACCGACGGTTCCCGGTCGGACGGTCCGGAAAGTCAGGAATCAGAATCCAACAGTCTTGCCTTTGAAGATCTGACAATCGATCTGCATAAGCGCGAGGTAACCGTCAACGACCGGATAGTTGATTTGACGACGATGGAGTATCAACTGCTGACGCTGCTGGCCAGATCCCCCGGGAAGGACTTCAGTCGCGACGACATACTCGGAGAACTCAAAGGAACCGAAAACGACCTGTTCTCACGGTCGGTTGATATTCTGGTAAGTCGTCTGAGACAAAAACTCAAACCCGCCGAGCCCATTAAAACGGTCTACGGATCCGGCTATGCGTTTATCGGTCGCATGAAATCATGAAAATCGTCCGAGCCGTTCGAAGATCAGTGCCGGCAAAGCTGCTGATCATTTTCCTGATGACCACCGTGATCTTGCTGACTCTGCTGACCGTCGCATGGGGTATCGGGATGCGTCATCATTTCACCAACAAGATTGCCCCGCATATCGTTCAGTACGTTGACTACGTCACCCGGGACCTTGGCTCGCCGCCAAGTGAAGAACGAGCCCGCGAGATCAGTCGAGAAGTTCCGGTCAACATTCATATTATCAGTGACGGCCGCAGATTTTCTTCATTAAACGAACCACTGGATCTGTCCGATGTCGATTTTGAGGACGCGGATGACTGGAGATCAAACATAACTTCCGCAAACGGCCAGATCTTCGCGGTTGGCGACCTTGACGACCGAACGGTCATTCGGACGCGTGTGGCAGAGCACACGGTGTATTACGAAGTCCGACACAACAATTTCAGGGGTCCTTCGCATCACCGAAAACGCGCAGGCAATCGAAAGCATCGAGACAAAAAACACTTTCCTCTGATCGTCTGCGCGCTCCTGCTGGCTACCCTTGCGGGCTGTTACGGCTTGATCCGTCGCCTGCTGAGGCCCGTTCGCGACATCCAGGCGGGAGTGAGAAAGATGGGTAAAGGCGAACTTGATCAGAGAATCCTAATTCGCAGCGACGACGATCTTGGCGAACTGGCCGGCAGCATCAATACGATGGCAAGTGACATCGAACAGATGCTCGATGCCAAAAGACAGCTACTTCTCGGCATCAGTCACGAACTTCGATCGCCAATTACACGGGCAAAAATTTCCACCGAACTCCTGGAGCCCGGTGCAACCCGTGACCGTATCGCCGAAGATCTCAACGAAATGGAGTCCCTTGTTACCGAACTGCTGGAAACCGAGCGCCTGAATTCACCCCACAGCGTTCTGAACCTGTCAGCGGTAGACGCGGGCGACCTGATACAGAGTGTCGCAACGGACACCTTTGCCGGGCAGGTTACGGTCGATGTGCAGACGGGTGTCACGCTGAACCTTGATGAAACTCGTCTTCGTCTGCTGTTGCGGAACCTCATTGGCAACGCGGTCCGCCACGGCGCTGATGCGAACATCAAGCCGGCGGTAACTTCGCGTCTCGAAGGCGACAGGCTGATCGTCGAAGTAACCGATCATGGGCCCGGTATTGACCCGGAGCATCTGGAACACCTGACTGACCCGTTCTACCGGGTCGACCCGTCACGAACTCGAGCCACTGGCGGCTTTGGCCTTGGTCTGTATCTGTCCCGGCTGATCTGCGAAGCCCATAACGGCTCGCTCGAGATTACGAGTGAAAAAGGCAAGGGCACCACGGTGAGAGCTGAACTGAGAAACGTTGACGGATAGTGACTTGGCGCCAGACGCTGACTCTTAAACTCGAAATTTGTCGACGGCATCTCGATCAAAGGTGATCCCCAGACCGGGTCTGTCGGGCACGCTGACGTAGCCCTGCTCCATATCAAAAGTTTCTTCTGATACGGCATCGCGAAACGGGTGCGGTGACTGATCGAGTTCAAACAGGGGCTCGTGGGGGTAGCGACGCTGGGGCGTGTGCGCAAGCGCGGCATAGGCCTGCAGGGACGCGGCGAGTCCAATGTTCGTTCCCCACACGTGGGGATACAGCGTCAGATTTGCAGCATTTGCCATCGCCGCGATCGCCATCATTTCGGTAAATCCGCCAACGGCGCAAAGATCAGGCTGGAGAATATCGACCGCGCGGCGATTGATCACTTCACGAAAACCAAAGCGCGTGTATTCACACTCCCCGCCGGCAATGAGTACCCTGCTTCGACCACGCAACTCGACATAGCCATCCAGGTCTTCGGGAATTA
Organism: uncultured Gammaproteobacteria bacterium; assembly: GCA_938034705.1. Classification (GTDB taxonomy): domain Bacteria; phylum Pseudomonadota; class Gammaproteobacteria; order Arenicellales; family CALHMG01; genus CALHMG01. Next base: position 25,412 of record CALHMG010000168.1, on the reverse strand, counting down.
CCGGCTCCTCAAACCAGAACACATCGTTTTCTTCAAGCATCGGCAAGAGCTGAGCGGCCTCGGCCGCCGTGTAGGCATGGTTGGCATCAACCATGAGCTTGACGTCGTTACCAATCGCACTTCGCAACGCCTCGACGTAACGAGTGTCCGTTTCGATGCCATACCCAATTTTGAGCTTCATGCCGCAAAAGCCACGCGCGACGTATCCTTTGCCTTCTTCAACCAGAGCGCTTTCGACATCGTCTATGTGCAGGGGTTCGTAAAGCCCGGTCGCATAGACTTTTGCGGATTCTCGAAAACGACCGCCCAGCAGGTTCGACACGCTGATACCCAGAGCCTTGCCCTTGATGTCGTGAAGTGCGAGGTCGATCGCACTGATTGCCGAGATCGCGAGACCCTTCATCCCCTGATCGCGCGTCATGCTGTAAAGGTGGTGCCACAGCACCGCAGTTTCGCGAGGATCGCATCCAAGCAAATGTGGCGTCAGGCCCTCGTCGATATAGGTCGCGACAATTTTCGCCGGCCCGGATACAAAAAACGCTTCGCCAATTCCGGTTACACCTTCGTCGGTGTGAACGACAACGACACAGGACTGGCGTGCCGCGGATGTGTTGAACGAAAACCCAAACGCCTGGTCGTCGAGTGAGGCCGCCAGAACGATCGTTTCTACTCGGGTAATTTTCATCCAGTCAGTCGACGGGCGACCCAGTTGTGGAAGTGATGCGTTGGATTATCCAGCACCGGCGAGAACACGCCGCCATCATATGCCGGAGAGTGGCGGCCGGTCTGCATACCCTCAACCGCATCGACGTCCTGGGAAAAGACCAGCTTCCAACCGTCGTGCATTATTTTGCGCTGAGCCTCGTGGTCTGCACCGGTGGCTGCATCCAGCACATAGATCCGCATCCGTTCATCTGTCTGCTCAAACGTTACCGGGTTCACGATGACGGCAAAAAGATGATCAACCTGAATACCCAGCAGGAGATTGGGATAGACAGCGATGTACTCGGCTACCTTCTCCTGGTCTTTGGGCCATGCATCCAGCTTGGGCATGCTGATCTTGGCCTGACTTTCGAAATCGTAAACCAGCGACCCCTGCCCCCCGAAAAGATCGCCCTCCATAATGTGGTAGTGATCTTCGATACGCGAATAGCTGTTCAGTTCAGGGTGCAGGCATGGGAGGTGATAACTCTCGACGTAGTTCTCGACCGGAAACTTCCAGTTGGTCTTTAACGAAAATTCAATGTCGGCATGGGACTGCGGATAGTGAAACTTCTGCTCGCCATCCTTGCCCCAGAAACCCTCCCAGCGATCAATAAGCGAGCTGAAGTGATCCTCAAATGCAGGAACTTCGCCAGACAGGTCGACGAACACCACATCCATCCAGACATGACTGCGAACTTCGTTTAGACCGAAATCGGCTTTGTCGAACCCTTCATGGTCGTTGACGCCCGCACCGCCGATGTTGGGTGTCCCCTTGAGTTCCCCTTCCAGGTTGTATGTCCATGAATGATATGGACAGACAATCGAACCCTTGAGACTGCATTTTTCACCCACCAGTGGATGACCGCGATGCCGGCAGACGTTGTGAAACACGCGAAGCTGTCGATCACGGCCACGCAGCATCAGCAACGGAATACCCGCAAGTGACACCGGCATGGCGCTGCCGCGATCGGGCACATCCGACGCAAATCCTATTGCCGTCCAGCTTTTGCTGAAAATCTCTTTTCGCTCGAGATCGAACACCGCGGGGTCGGTGTAAACCGCGTTCGGGAGTCCACGCGCAGATTCGATGGGCTGTTTCACCTGATCCAGCATTTCGGCACTCAAATGTGGCACCACACGCTGACCTGCGCTGAGATCATTCATCACAACTCCTCTGGAAATGTCGACGGCCGAATCGATAGTATAGGCACGCCCGAACAGCCTCGAAAGGCCCTGAATACGACTTCAGGAAGCCTGTCGACGACCTCTAAAACGACGGTATCACTGCGACATGACTCACTTGGCACAAGACATATTTGACGACGCGCGCGCGGGTCGCACACCCGAAATCTGTCAGTGGCTGGACCAGGGCGGCGACGTCAACGCGCGCAACGAGCGCGGCGACACGCTGGTACTGCTCGCCGTGTATTACGGAAGAGTTGAGCTGGTTAAGGAGTTGATTCGCCAGGGCGCAGAGGTCGATGCCCGAAACCATAACGGACAACGCGCACTCGCAGGCGCATGCTTCAAGGGGTTTACACCGCTCGTTGAGATTCTGCTCGACGCAGGCGCGTCAGTTAACGAAGACGACGCGGAACTCAAGACACCACTCATGTACGCCGCCAGCTATGAGCACGTGGGCATCGTCAAACTGCTGCTGAACGCGGGCGCACAAGTTAATGCAAAGGTAGACGGCAAAACCGCACTGGATCTCGCGCGGGACAACCTCGCGCACGAGGTTGTCCCGGTGCTGGAAGCGGTGACTGAAACCTAGATCAGTCAGTACCGTTTTTGTGCAGGCCTGCACGCGATTCGTCTTTCAGCGAAGACGCGCGCAAGCCTCGTGATTCCTGGCCGAAAGCCTACGCCTTGCGATTCTTTGCCAGACGCGCATCGACCATGGCAACGGTCTCGTCGAGCACGCTCAGGCCTTTGCCCTGGGCACGCGCAACGGTGTACACGACTTTGTCGACGCGTTCGATGTTCTTCGCGCCTCCGAACAGTGCGCGGGCCGCAGACGACGGTTTGGCAAGGCCTTCCGACGCCGCCGCGTATTTCTCGAACGGCACCATATCCTGGGGTTTTGCACCCACGGAAACGCAGATGTCCTTAACCCAGTTGTACACGTACTCGGAAACCTGAGGGCTGGAGTGGACGGCTTCCTTAATCGGACGCATATCGTCTTTTTGAATACAGCGGTAGTTGCCCGTGATCAGCATGGCCCACTTCGCAAGCGGCACAAACACAGAATCGTGCACCTTGAGTTTCACCGGGAGTTCGATTTTCTTGCCGTCGCCCGGATCGAATCGAATGTCTTCGATGTCTTTCTGCAGTTGCCTCAGCATCGCGGTCGCCGCGTCAGATTTGAACCGCGCAACTTTGAAGTTGGTCGGCAGACTCACCTGCAGAATATTCGTCGGCTCCTCGGGTGGTCTGAAGGCCTGGGGGTCCGGGCTTGCCAGAGTGATGTTGTCGGGCAGCACGTTGTCCCAGACTTCCGGCGCCGTATAGGCGTCTCTGAGCGCGTTCATGTCGAGCCCCGGAATACGGGCGAGATAGGGCAACGGCGGCATGTTCATGATCGACATGCAGGGCTTGCCTGATTTCCCGACGGCGTCGAGCAACTCGCGCACTCCGGGGGAACCGTACTGGGGCTCCTGCATCGCAAGACCGATGAGATCAAAATCGGCAGGATTTACCTGCTTGGTGGTGGCACCGGAGAGTTTTCCGGGAAGCTGTTTGGAATGAATCTCAACCAGCCCGTCTCGCCCGCGAATCGGCATTCGAACGGTCTGACCGTTCTTGTTAATCAGATCAGCCTCTTCTGGCAAACAGACCAGCGTGCAGTTGTGACCTGCCATGGCGAGTTTGGTACCCAGCAACGAGCCATAGGAGGCCCCCATGATCATAATGTTGTACGACTTGGCCATTTCAGTTCCTTTTAGCGTGAGCGTAACGACTGCAGCACAGTCTATTACTGCTACGGAACGGACTCGTTATCGGTTTTGCGCTGCAGTCACGATGCGTATTACATCGCGCAACACCACGTCCAAAAGTCGTGCGCTGTTCACATCGCAAAATTCGCCGCCTATTTTCTGACGAGAGGTTCCGGCAGCAGAAAAATGACAAACCCAAGTGCCGTCGCGCCGATTCCCGCCACCGCCACGCCGGCGAAAGCGATACCGGAGGTCCCGACCAGCGCGCTGATCACAAACGGTCCGGCGCCGGTGCCCAGCTCCCCGATCAGTCGCCACAGTCCGAGAAATTCACCGCGCCGGTCCGGGGGCGCAAAGTCCCCACCGAGTGTCATGTTGATGCCTGTGCTGAAACCGTTGCCGAGTGCGCCAAGCAGGCTGAGTAAGGCGAATCCAGTCAGGTCATGGGTAAAGCCCAGCAAACCAACCGCCGATCCCATCAACACAATTGCCGGAACCAGAACACTGCGCCGACCAAAATGATCAACCATCATCCCGGCCGGATAGAACATCAGCATATCGATGATCGACGTGATGCCGAACACCAGACCGATCTCCGAAGGCGATAGCCCAATGTGAGCACCCCACAGCGGGAGTATCAGGGTACGCGAAGCACGCAGAACCTTTAGCCCTGCAATCGCGGGCCCTGCCGTGAGCAGCGTGTGTCTGTTGTCCTTTGCTACTGCCCAGACACGCATCGACGCAGATCCGGGATCCCGCCGACCCGGATCGTGGCGAGAAAAACGCAACACAAAAATGATGGCGGTCAGATACGCCGCAGCTATCACCAGAAACATCATCCTGAATCCGGCTAAGTCAGCGATGAGTCCGCCGGCGACCGGCCCGATCAGCCAGCCGGTGCGCTGCAGGCCGGCTGAAATCGAAAACGCACGGCCCCGATTTTCAACTGCCGTGGCCTCGGTCATGTAGTTGAGGCGAGCCATCTGCCAGGCTCCCGTCATCGCCCCCAGCGCAAACGCGAGCACGATGAACGCGAACCTCGATTCGAGGAATGCAAATCCGAGAACAACCAGAACCAGACTCGTCAGCGCGCACAGAGCAACCCGGTTGTCACCAAAGCGGGCGACCGCAACACCTGCCGGAACACCGACAAGCATCTGCCCGAGTCCGAAGACGCCAACAACCGTTGCCGCGAACGCCGCTGACCCCGTTACGCTGAGCACGTAAAGGGGCAGCATGATGGTCAGTGCGTTGAGAGCCGTCGACGCGAAAAACGACGGAACATAGATCGGCCAGATCAGCGACAGTACCAGCGCCTTGAGAGGCGTCGGCGCCGTGTCAGTCAAGACTCACGGGGAGGCGCTTTATTCATACCGCCACAGCTGAAGGTTTCCCCGGGTTCAGCATCGGGATGATCTTAATCAGGCACCACCTACTTCGCTGATAAAACTGTTCGCTTCGGAGATCGCCGCTTCCATTTGCCGCACCAGTTCGCCAACCCGTCCTTCGATTGCAACGACTTCGCCCTGGAGACTGGAAAGCGCCTGCGCGTTGAGGTTGTGCTTCAGGAACAGCACGTGGTCCTGAAGAACACGCAGCACCGGATCAATCTTTGAGCGAGCCTGATCCATGCTGGACTTCAGTCGGCTATAGCGCTGCCGGGTGATGCCGAGCTTGCGTTCGCTTGACGCGCGATACTGCGGGTTCGTGTACTGCAGCAGCTCCTGTTGCCACTCTCGAAACAGATCGTTGGCAACTCGATCGACAGCTTTAATTCGCTCGTCGATCTCCGTCGCCGAGCCCTCAGCACGCTCAAGATCGCTGCTGAGCTTTTTGTATGTTTTTGGCAAGTCTCCCTGTGGAGCACCGACGAGAGCGACAAATCTTTCGTACGCACTGACGAATTCTTCTTTAGCCTCGTCCTGCGCATCGCGAGCGTCTTCAACACGATCGACAAGGAGGTCTCTCTTGTGCACGCCAACTTTTTCATACGCCGCGTACTGCACCGTCGCGCAACCCGTGAGAGCTGGACCCGCGAACAACACCGCCAGCATCAGAATCACCCGGCGAAGTCCGCAACGACCCCTGCCGCGGAAATTCGTGTAACCGGCGAAACCGACATGACATGTCAAAATCTTATTCATCTTCAATTCCAGGGCCTTTGATCTTCGAGTGTGTCCAAAAAGACACTCGTGCTGGGTTCTGTCGCACTATACCGTCGTTGTTGTCTGGCGGGCCGAACAAAGACGCAAAGCGTAACTCCACGTGCCCCCGCCGAGGGATTATAATGCAGACGCGCCTGCGGCCGCAGTTCAGACTGTCGGGCCTTTCGCCAATTTAACGATCGCTTGCTCGATCACGTCTGCACTTGGACATATAGAGGAATTCGCTGTGTTACGGGCCCTACTTGCTATCGCTCCACTGCTGCTTCGCAAAAAGCGATCGTGGCTACTCATCGCATTGGCCGGTGGCGGTTACCTCCTGTCCGGCGGCAATCTCGGTGCGCTGGGCAATATGATTCCAGGATTTGGCGGTGGCGCAAACAGCACCGGCGGTCTCAATATCGGCATGCCCGATCTCAGCATCTCTTCGCTCTGGAAAGAACCGAGGGACATTCTGGTTGATCGCGTCGAGGACGCCCGCGATGCCCAGACCGAGACCGTTGAGGAATTCAAGACGGCGCTGGAGCAGTTCAAAGCCGTCACCAACTTTGATGGCGGCGATCTGGAAAAGAAATACAACAAACTCAATTCAGCATTCGAGGGCAGCGAAGCCGCCGCGAAGAATATTGAGAATCGCGTTGATAAAGTTGTCAGCGCAGCAAACAAGCTGCTGTCTGAGTGGAAAGATGAACTCAATGACTATCACGACGCCAGCTTGCGCGCCCGGGCCGAAAAGCAGTTTGACGACACTCGCAGGCGTGCCGATCAGCTCATAGCTGCGATGCGTAACGCGCAAAAACGCACGGAGCCGGTTCTGTCAGCCTTTCGCGATCAGGTGCTGTACATAAAGCACAATCTGAACATGCAGGCGATCGCCTCGCTCGACGAAGAAACGGCGAATATTGAGAGCAACGTGGATTCACTGATCAAAGAGATGGAATCGTCGATCGCCGAAGCCAATGCGTTTATCGACCAGCTGCTCGCCAGCGGTTGATCCTTACCGACGGCTCCCTCGACTGACCCGCCCGTCAGCGCAGGCGCAAATGCCGCGGCAGCGGCTATCGCTTGCGGTTTCGCCGACCATCTGGCTGGTATTTGGACGCAAATGAACCACACTGATTGCAACATTCGATTGCAGCGCAATATTCAGTGGATTCATTCAGAAACCAGGACATGTCGACGATGGAGATACTCCATCGTCTGGTCGGCTTTGACACCTCGGATGCGTCGGGGCGTCGTGAGGCTCTGGATTTTATTGAGAGTTATCTCGCCGGCCATGACATCGCGTCTCTGCGTTTTTCATCCATAGACGGCATCAGCGAAAGCCTGATCGCGACAATCGGGGATCGCTCAAAGCCCGGTGGCCTCGCGCTGGTCGGCCAGATCGACGTACAGAAGGCCGAACACAGCACATGGGCGCTGGATCCGTTCAGGGTGTACGAGCATGAGGGCATCGTCAGCGGCCTTGGGGTTGCGCAAATGAAGACATTTGCCGCGGCGATTCTCGCTCATGCGCCCGACTTCAAGCAGCGCAGACTCCCCTGCCCGATCCACCTTGTGTTCACTGACAGTCACGAAACCGTCAATTGTTCCGTCTCCAGTCTGGTCCGGGAGTTTTCGTCCGCGACGATGCGACCGCGGGCGATCGTGCTTGGGCACCCGACCGGCCTGCGTGTCGCAAAGTCCCATAAGGGACACCATCTGATGTCTACCTCGGTTCGCGGCGCGGCTGTCAACGTTGCTCGAAACAACCTGGGCGTCAACGCCGTCTGGCTGAGCGCACATCTAATCGACTACCTGGAGAAAATTCACGGCGAGTCGAAAAATTTTCGTTCCGATGTCGAAGAACTTGAGCCTCCATGGACCTCTATCAACGTCGGCAGTCTCAGCGGAGGATCCGGCGCTGACACAATGGCAGGTTTCGCTTCATTCGAGTGGGAGATTCGAACGATCCCCGAGATGAAGTCTCGTGAAATCGTCAACCAGTTCAATCGATACTCACAGGCGATGGTCAAGGAACTGCAGGACATTGCACCTCGTGTCGCCGTGGACACGCGGGAACTGCGAAAGCAGCCCGCGTTCAGAGTAGATGTAAATTCACTGGCGTCGCGCATCGTCGCCGAATCGACCGACTTACCGCCACTGCCCGCAGCCTCCCTCGTAACCTGCGCGCCAATTCTTCAGAGCGCGGGTTTTTCAGTTGCCGTCTGCGGACCAGGTGACATCACCTACGCGGGAACACCACGAGAGTCCATTGAAACTGCCGAGATCAGTCGCTTTGAATCACTGCTCTTCAGACTCATGGAAAAAATCGAACTGGAACTTGTCGATGCCAACGAGAGTCTCGAGACAGCCTGAACCCTGAACTGTGCGACACTTCAGGTATGGCACCTGAAATTCTCCTGGCTTTGATCTGTCTCGCCTGTCTCGGCACCAGTGATTTTCTGTATCGGTTTGGCCAGCGTTATGGACTCGCCCCCGGCCCGTTCATGCTGATCCAGAACCTTGCCTATATCGCAACGGCTTTTCTCATCGGCGCCTCCCTTGGCGAACTGGAATATTCGCCGGCACTGCTTTACGGACTCGCGAACGGCGTCATGGCGTTTACCGCTTTTCTCTTCATACTGCTCGCGCTGAAATCTGGCGAGGCGACGGCGCTGGTGCCCGTGATTCGCCTGAATTTCGCCGTCACGGGTCTGCTGACGGTCGTGTTTCTGGGAGAACCGCTGACCACCGCACGCGTTGTCGCCGTGGTGCTGGTAACCGTTGCGATTATCCTGATGGGTCCCGGACTTCGCGCGGCAATCGGCTCCGTGCGCCCGCTTGGTTACGCGATTGGTGCAATGCTGCTGTTTGGTCTCATCGGTCTGCTGTACAAGCTCGCCCTCGCGGCCGGCGCAACTCCGGGCGCCATGGTTTTTGCCCAGTCACTGGGTGTATTCATCATGGCCGCCCCGTTTGCGCTTTATCGCAAAGAGGCGTTCACCTTTCGCGGTGGACGTTTCTGGATTCCGGTGCTGTGTGGAATTCTTACATCCATCAGCTATGTCGCGCTGGCGACTGCCTTTACCTTTGGCGATGCCGTGGTTGTCGCACCCATCGCGCAACTGAGTTTTGTCTTAACCGCGGCTCTCGCTATTTTGTTTCTCGGGGAAAGACCGGGCGGGCGAAAAATCGTCGGTCTGGGAGCCGCAGTCACGGCTGTCGCGATCTTTGGCCTGGCGTAGCAGACATCAGGTCTGCGCCATGGCGACAGCCTTTATTTTTTCGGCGACCCGTTCAAACCCGCGACTGTCAGGGTGGAGCTCGTCAAACCACTGACCGACCCGGACCGTGTTGCGCACGTCGACGTACGAGACCTGTGGATAAACCGATGCCAGCATCTGCAACTCGTGATTGAAGGTGTCCAGCATCGTTTTGACAATCTGGCCCTGCAGTCCGCGATTGGTAATGCCAAGGTTACGAAATCCGGATCCAAGCCAGGTGCCTCCCGGCTGCGGTCGAGCGTAGTCGTATCCATGAACGATGATATGGGTGGACTCGCAGGCGCGTAACACGCGATCAATCAGATTGCTGTACGTAACAAGAACCCTGTCCAGCGTCTCGTAGAAAAATACGCTGATCCAGTCATCCGGATCCCTGGACGCGCCACCGGAAACCAGCCGCAGTTCCAGACCACCATCGGCGAGAACGTCGTTGCCTCCCGCCGAGATCAATACCACGTCGGGCTTACGGCGCGCGGCTTCGCGCACAAGCTCCCCTCGCTGCACCATCGATTCAATTTTGTCACCCGCGGCCCCGAGACTCAGGACAGCAAACGCCTGATCTTCGATCAGATGATCGATAGTGTCTTTGACAAGCACCGGGAACTGAAACCACGAATCCCCTTCGCTGACGACGCGAATCCCGCTGAACCCGTCTCGCGTACGCTGGTCATAGAGCGTTCGACGACGTCGTCGCGACGCGGAATTCAGTAAAGTGACCAGACTGTCGCTAAAGCCCCGTCCGCTGCGCGTCGTCTCCAGTTCGGCTTTTGCGCGGAACTCGGGCGAGAAGCTGCCGGATCGCTGGCTGTCAATCTCAAGCCAGTTCGCCAGATCGGCGTCGGCGAGTTCGCCACGGGCGTAGCCATCGAGCAATTGTTCAAGTGTTGGAACACTGTTCATCGGGCCGAAGCATACCGGGTGTCCGTGTTATTTCAATCGAGGTAATCTTGTGTAATGCCAAGTGCCCAAATCAATGGTCACTCCATGTACTACGAAATACATGGTGATGACGCCGCTCCTGTAGTCCTTTGTACGACGGGCTGGGGCACGTTTTGCCACGGCGACGTTCACCACCTCCCTCGCGGGCTCGTTGAAAATTTCCGTGTGCTGATCTACGACCATCGAGGCCTTGCATCATCAGGCGACAACCTCGAACAGAAATCGACCATGGCGCTGCGTGCCGCGGACGTGATCGGGTTGCTCGACCATCTGGAGTTCAACAACGTTCACCTCGTGGGTATCGCCGGCATGGGCGCATGCATCTGTCAGGAGGTTGCGATTCAAAGACCGGATCTCGCCCGCAGTCTGGTCAACTCAGGTGCCTGGTGCTTTGTCGACGACTACCTCACCAGTCAGCTCAATCTCTGGCGTGACGTCCACGAGCAGATGGGGTTTGCCGCGTTTCAGCAACTGGTTACGCTCACGGCTTTCAGCGCCGGGTTCTATGCCGAGAAAAAAGACAAGCTGCTGGGCCCAAACGGCGGCTGGCGCGAAATCAGGAATCGCTTTGAGGCACATGATCGAATCACTGATGCGTGCCTGTCCCATCACAGCATCGACCGACTCCACTTAATCAAGGCGCCGACGCTGGTGATTCACATGGGACGTGACCAGATAACGGCTCCGCGATTAACCCTGCCAATCGTCGAACACATCCCCGGGGCAAAAAGTGTGATGATGGAAGACGCCAGTCACGTGCCCACCGGGCGCGAACAAAAGGCATTTTTCGATTCTACTGTGCTCGACTTTCTTCAGGCAGTCGCCTGAGCCGAGTACGAACCTCGACACCACTCAGGACGCAACAAAGCCGGCGGCCTTGTCGACGACATTGACCAGCTCTTCTCCACGCTCATACCGGGCCAGATTTCGAATGAACATGTCGGTCATGGTTGACTCGAAACCGACAAAGTCTCCGGACATATGCGGTGACACAATACAGTTGGGCGCGTCCCAGAACGGACTGTCTTCGGGCAGCGGCTCGGTGACGAAGACGTCCAGCGCGGCGCCCGCAATTTCGCCATTTTCAAGAGCCGCAACCAGTGCTGCCTCATCAACCAGCGGACCCCGGCCAATATTGATGAACCGGGCGGTTTTCTTCATCGCGGCAAATTCATCCGCTCCAAACAATCCGCGCGTGTCTTCAGTGAGTGGCGTTATCAGAATCACATAGTCCGCTTCCGGCAAGTGCGCTGAAAGCGTTGTCACGGCATGGATTTCGCCAAAATCCGGATCGCCTTTTCTCGCGGTTCGCCCAACCCCGCTGATGATCATATCCATCGCACCGAGTACCCGCGCGCATTCGCGTCCAATCGAGCCGACGCCAACAATCAGCACCGATTTGCCCTGAATCATTTCGGTTTCTCGATGCTCCCACCTTCGTTCGCCCTGTCGACGAAACGTATCGTAGGTGCCTTTTGCGAAACCGATCACGTGTCCAAGCGTCCATTCGGCCATCGGTCGATCAAAAGCACCGCGAACGTTGGTGAGGGTGATATCGCTGTCTCGAAGTTCGTCGAACAGCACCGCGTCGACGCCAGCGCCAGACCAGTGGATCCACTTGAGATGTTGCGCCTGATCCCAGACATTCTTCAGGCCACCCGCCTTGAAGTTCCAGCCAAGCAGAACGTCGGCGCCCGGCAGAGCCGTTCGCAGCGCCGCCTCGTCCGGTGCGAAGCGCAGTTCTGCCTGATCGGCAATGGCCGAGATCCCCGGCACTTCTTCAGGGCCCTTTGCCCCTTGAACAACAATAATGTGTCTCATGGGTGTCCTGTCTGATGCTGGTCCCGAAATCGCCCTGTCGTCGTCCCGGAACTTACCGCGTTTGATCGAGTACCTGATTTACAAATTTTACCGCCTCGTCGCAGACACTATCAGTCGTGTTCGGTGACATGATGTCGCCTGCCAGTATGTGGTTCGATGCGTCGCCCGGATTTTCAACCACCTCAAGTCGACTGAGTTCGTGAGTAAATCGTTCCTGTGTGGATTCTACAAACTCCGACAGCACCACCTGATCTTGTGGGGAATAAAAAGTCAGCGTTGGAATTCGGATACTCACGGTTTCGAGAAGGGCTCGTAGCTCCTTCACGCCCTCCATCATGGGAATCAGCGCATCGGTGGGCGATGGCACAGTCCAGTATTTTTTCTGCAGGGGGTTTTCTGGCTCTTCACCGCGCCACTCGCCAACGAGCATTCGCCCCAGTGCCCGCCCCGCTGGCAGCGTAATAAATTCTGCTCGCCTGTCTGCAGGTCCATAGTTCGGTGACAGAAAAATCATCGCCATCAGAGAATCTGGCAGCACGTTTCTTGCAGCGGCAAGAGCCGCCAGCGTTGCGCCCGTTGAAGAAGCGACAATGATCTGCCGTTCTCCGATGCGCTTGCCGACGTCCAGTGCCTGGCGAACATCGGACATCCAGTCAGCCAGCGTCGCATCAAGAAGATCGAGCCCGGCAAGACCGTGGCCCTTGAGCCGCGTGTAGTGCAGGTTCGCGTCGAGAACCCTGGCGATATTGTCGCTCAGAGGCGCGGTTTCCTGACGAGATGCGGTATAGCCATGGATATAGACCACCGACAAACGCGCCACGTCGGGCTGTTCTTTTCTGCGCCACCTGACGATTTTGTCGACGCCATCTCGAACGCCAAGACGCTGTTCGTTTTCCGCAAGCCAATCGTCCAGGGCTGCAACAGGAGGAATCATTGAGGAGCCTTAATATCTCATTCGGCGACCCATGCCTTCCATGGCGCCTCTATACCGTCACTTTAGCCGATCACCGCGCGCGATGCGTCGATTGATCGACAGCTACCGTGCTTTCGGCGCTGTTTGTCGTCAATAGTCGACCGGAGTATCCCGTTATTCCGCCATCGACGCGCCGGTGAAAAATCTTCTCAGCACAAGTTGAACCTGCCGGTTTGTTACTATCTGTCATCCTCAGGCCATATCGACCATGTCATGACCTTACTCGCGATTGATCAGGGCACCACCAGCTCTCGTGCCATCATCTTTTCAGATAGCGGCGATATTCTGCATGTTGCTCAATCGGAGTTCGAACAGATTTATCCTGATGACGGCTGGGTCGAACATGATCCTTCATCGATCTGGAAAACGACTTCAGCCGTGTGTCGCGAAGTGCTGGGCCAGGCGTCAGAACAACCCGTAGCCATCGGCATCACAAACCAGCGAGAGACAACCCTGGTCTGGGATCGAAAAACCGGTGAACCTGTCTACAACGCCATTGTCTGGCAGGATCGACGCACGGCTGCGGCCTGCGCTGCCCTCAAAGACGCGGGCCATGAAGCGACGGTTACCCACAAGACCGGTCTGCTGCTTGACCCCTATTTCTCGGGCACCAAGCTCGCGTGGATTCTCGACAACGTATCAGGCGTCCGCGCCCGGGCAGAACGTGGCGAGCTTGCGTTCGGCACCGTCGACAGCTTTGTGTTGTGGCATCTCACCGGTGGCCAGCAGCACGCAACGGACGCGACAAACGCCTCGCGAACCATGCTTTTTAATATTGAAACGCAGCAGTGGGACGATGAATTGCTCGGGATGCTCAACATCCCGCAGTCACTACTGCCCGAGGTTCGAGACTGTGTGGCGAACTACGGCACCACAACAACCGAAGCGATTGGCGCACAGATCCCTGTAACCGGTATCGCCGGTGATCAACAGGCCGCTTTGGTCGGACAACTGTGTTTTGAACCCGGCATGATGAAGAGCACCTATGGAACCGGTTGTTTTGCGATCATCAACACCGGCACTGAGCTCAAGCGATCAAGCCATAGGCTGTTGTCCACGGTAGGTTACCGTCTCGGCGGCGTAACAACCTACGCCCTTGAGGGCTCGATCTTTATCGCCGGCGCCGCGGTTCAGTGGCTTCGTGACGGTCTTGGGATTATAGAAAATGCTGCCGATACAGAAGCGATGGCAGATTCTCTGGACGGTGAGGACGGTGTCTATCTGGTGCCGGCATTCACCGGCCTGGGTGCCCCGCACTGGGACCCCCATGCGCGCGGCGCGCTCTTTGGGCTGACACGAGATTCCGGCCCCGCCACTTTTGCACGAGCCGCGCTGGATTCAGTTTGCTATCAAACCAACGATTTGCTCGGCGCCATGGACAAGGACGGCATCAAGCCCAGAACGTTACGCGTGGACGGTGGGATGGTTGCGAATGACTGGGTTCTGAATCGTCTCGCCGATATCTGCGACTGCAGCGTGGAGCGACCTCGAGTCATCGAGACCACGGCGCTTGGTGCCGCCTGCCTGGCAGGCCTTGGTAGCGGCGTCTTCGCGTCGATCGACGAACTCGCGAGCGGGTGGCAAAGCGACCGGGTGGCGAAGCCCACCCTCGACTCCCGGACCCGCGCGCAAATGATCGACGGCTGGAATCGGGCGGTCGCAAGTACCCGGGCGTTTAGCGCGTCGTCATCAAGTTGAATCAAACTGCACATCCGTTTCTGGATGCGCCGGACCTTCAGTGGCGCGACAGTCTCCCCGTGTCCGGCGAATTTGATGACCCGTACTACTCCAAAGACGACGGGCTCGAAGAAACCCGTCACGTTTTTATCAACGGCACCCAACTCGCCGAAGAAATGGCCAGGCAATCGCAAGCCAACACCTTTTGCATCTTTGAAACGGGCTTTGGCACCGGTCTGAATTTTCTTGCCACCCTTGAACTCTGGCGACAGACACCCGGAGAAAATCGACCGGAACGCCTGCGCTTCATGTCAGTCGAATCCAGACCGCTGAACAAAGGCGACATCGATCGCGCGTTAGCACCCTGGCGGGATCAGCTTGCCGGGATCGATCATCTCGTCGCAAATTTTCCACCGCGACTTGCCGGTCACTACCGAATCGATTTTGGCGACGTCGAGCTGACGCTTTTGTTTGACGACATCAAAACGTCTCTCGAACAGCTTGTTGTCCCCGAACAGAGTTTCGATGTTCTTTATCTCGATGGTTTCGCACCCGCGCGTAATCCCGACATGTGGAGCTATTCGGTTTTTGAAAGTCTGGCCCGACTGCTCAAGCCCGGGGCGACCGCGGCAACATTCACCGCCGCGGGTGTCGTTCGGCGTGGCCTCGAAAAAGCCGGCTTCACGGTCAATCGGGTGCCGGGATTTGGTTCAAAACGCGACATGACCATCGCACGGCGCAGCACCGAACCGGGCTCGGAACCAAGAATGCGCGAACCGTGGTTTGCCCAACCCGCATCACCAAAGCCACAGAAAATCGCGGTGGTTGGAGCCGGCCTTGCCGGCGCCGCGGTCGCTCGCGCGGCAAGCGACCAGAATATCGAGGTGGTGGTCTATGAAGCCGGCACCGACGCTGCCGGGCAAACGTCAGCCGTACCTCACGCAGGCTGGCACCCCCATTTTACCGTCGACTTCAATTTGCGCTCTCAGCTGATGCTGCACGGCCACCTCGCTACGCTCAACGCGCTCGACCGTCACGGCCTGCGCGAAAGCAACTGGGTAGACGAGTGTGGATTTTACTTTGCTGCCGATCGCGAAGACCGCGTCGAGCGCCTGTCTTCAATTGCCCAGCGCCTCGATCACGCGGGCCTTGATGTCCGCTTCGTTGATGTTGATGCGGCAAAAGCCGCAACTGGCGTAGCCGTTCAGAGCCCGGGGCTTGTCAGCGATCTTGGCGGATGCATCAGCCCAAGGCTCCTTTGCGAAAACCTGCTGGGAGACATTGACACCCGATACAACACATCGGTGCAGACGCTGGAACCGTCGCCAGCGGGTGGCTGGAGCGTCAACGGCGAACGCTATGACGCCGTTGTTCTTTGCACCGGCGGCGCTGATTCTCTGTCCCAGGGCTTTGGTGATTTCAGAATCAATCGCGTTCGCGGGCAGGTCGACGTCATTCCTCACTGTGCGGCGCTGGACAATCAACAGCGACTGATCTGCTTCAAGGGTTATCTGACACGAGCTGGCGTGGACGGGTATCACGTCACCGGTGCAACCTTCGATGACGACAACGAAGACGCCGCCACTACCCAAGCGGCCCACTCCATCAATCGTGATCGACTGCGCAACCTGCTTCCGCAGATCGGCGCCGAACTCGACCAGGCGCCCCCGACCGGCTGGGTCGGTTGGCGTCGCGCAAGTCACGATCGACTGCCCGTGGTGGGCAGCGTTCCGAACCTCGACTGGTATGCGGACACCTACAGACCCTGGACTCGCGGTGGCGCCCCTGGCCCCGCGCCGACACCTGTCTACCGGGACGGGTTATATGTGAGTCTGGGGCATGGCGCCCGCGGAACGTCTACCGCAGTTATCAGTGGCGAGATCATTGCCGCCATGCTCGCAGGTAACCCGCTGCCGGTTCCCGCCAGGCTGGTCCATGCTCTGCACCCCGCACGATTTGTCATCCGTGACCTCAAAAGGGGGCCCGCCTACCAGGACTGACCGCGATCCGATGTCTGGCGGCGGCGTTGACTTTGTTCGATCGCAAACTTGCGACGAATCAGACCCGACGGGTCATCGGGTACACGATCAAGCCAGATGATCACTTCCTGAGGCGACAGCAGTTCTTCCTCGGTGTACTGCGGGGCCACCGGCGTGCCTTCTTCGGATATCTCGTTGTCGCCCAGTGCCTCAACCCTGGCATCGCCGGGCAATACATCAGACTCGCTCTCATCCGGCTCGGACTCGTTTTCTACCGTGGCGCCCGGGCTGACGCCCTCTGCCTCTGAGCCGGATCCGTCCGCGTCATCGAACATGACTTCGGCGTTGTTTTTGTTGCGCTCCTGTTCTTGCTCTTCCAGCAATTTGCGCACGATCCCAAAATTGAAGGTAGCGTCCTCGTGATCAGGGTAGCGATCCAGCGCGGCCTTATAGGCATCGAGCGCCTCTTCGTATTTGCCCAACATCGCCAGCGCATTGCCACGATTGTAGTGACCGTCGGCGGAGTTATCGTCAGAGTAAAACAACGCGGCGCTGGCAAAGTCTCCGCGTCTGTAGCTCACGGTTCCGGACCATGCAGAATCGGGTGCGCTTTCGAGAGCGGATTCAAAGTCTCCCCGCTCAATCGCAGCTGCCGTCCTCTGGTCCTTGCGAATAAACAGATCGAGAAAGCCTGCGTACGCAACGGGTGCGGGCAACAGAAAGTTGCAAACCATCACCAGAGGCAGCAGCATTAGCCAGCCGCGCCTGAAAGCCAGGGACGCAAGCAAAAGCAGCGGCAAGATCAGCCAGGGTCCGTCATCGCGCCAGGTAATGACCTCGTCTCTTTCGGCAGCGTTGATGTCGTCGTCGGCCTGCACCGCAAGCTTCATCGACTCAAGCCAGGACGTTAACGAATCAATCGGCTCCTCAAGACTTCGCAGGGTTCCGCCACCAGCCGCCGCAAGCTCTCCCAGCAGTGTCATGTCGGTACGGGCAACGACAACCTCCTTGTTGAAGTCGCGGACGACCTTGCCTCCGGACGCCGGAATCGTTGCACCCTGCGTCGTGCCCGCCGCCAAAACCGAGATCCGGTGCCCTCGTGCGCGTAACGACGTTGCCAGCTCGGCCGGACGTGATCCCTTGAACCCGTCTGTCAACACAATGATTTCGACATTCTTGGCGCTCGAACGCGTGATGATCTTTTCAGCCAGCAGCAACGCCCTGTCCGGACGACTCCCCTGGACTGGCGCAACGTTGGTTTCGAGCACGTTCAGCATCGTCTTCAACGTACGTCCGTCACGCGTCAACGGCGCCATGAGCCACGCGTCGCCAGCGTAGGCGATCAGCCCGGTACGATGACCCTGTGACTCCTCCAGAATTCTGGCAACCGCCGAACGCGCTCGCACGAGACGCGTTGGCGCAATATCAGCGGCGTTCATCGATCTGGAAATATCAAACAGAATAATTCGGGCATCCGCTTTCCTGAACACGGGCCGCGTGTCTTTCTTGAGGCTGGGACCTGCGAGAGCAATGACCGCGAAAACCATCGCCGCGATGAGCAGATCTATCCACCAGCGCCTTGACGAGCTGTTCGTATAGGTCAAGGCCTCGAGCAGCTCAGGCTCAATAACCTGACTCCAGTCCGAACCCCTCCCCTGAACGCGGTGCAGGTAGAAAACCAGTACAAGGATCACGGGCAGAGCCAGCAACCAGAGGGGTCTTAAAAAATGGAACTCCTCGATCACTCTGACACCGCCCGCGCTTCATAACCTTTGGATCGAATACCCGTCATGATCAACAACACCGCAATCGCCAGCGCGAACCCAAGCGGCCAGGGGTAGAGCTCGGTCGTCGTGCGTGCGATTTCATCATCGACGACCGCAGGCTCAAGCTTGTCCAGCTCGGTGTAAACTTCCTCCAGCTCGTTGCCACCTTTGGCGAGAAAATACTTTCCACCCGTCTTTGAAGCGAGTTTTTTCAGTGTGGGTTCGTCCAGCGCGGTCGAAGGTCCACCCGACTTTTTCTCGACGGACTTAGACCCTACCCCGATTGTGTAAATTCTCAATCCTTCGGTCGCCGCGACCCGAATCGCATCATCAGGTTTAGTCCAGCCCGCATTGGCGGCGCCATCCGAGACAAGAATGACGACCCGGTGATTGGCTTCGGCTTCTCGCAAACGCTTTATCGTCAGCCCGATCGCATCACCCATTGCCGTGGCCGGGCCGGCGAGACCCACAACGGTGTCGTTGAGCATGTCGACCGCACTTTTCAGATCGAAGGTCAGCGGTGTCTGCAGGTAAGCGTTTGAGCCGAAAACGACGACGCCAACCCGGTCACCCTGCCGGCGCGCAATGAAGTCGCCAATGATCTTTTTCACCACACTCATTCTGGTGACGCGTGTAACTTCAGATCGCCAGTCCATTTCGGCCATGCTGGCCGAAATATCAATTGCGATCATGATGTCGCGTCCCGTCAGCGGCACCGAAACGTCTTCGCTGATTTTAACCGGCCGCGCCGCCGCTACTACCAGCGCGATGTACGCAAGCGCGGCAAGCCAGGTTCGCCAACCGCGATTCGTTGCGGGCCCAGCCGTTCGCAGCGCCGACACAGCATGATGAAACGGAACTCGCAATGACGTCGATGATGCCCTGGATGCCGGAACAAAAATGGCTACCAGCACAGGTAACAGCAGCGCGGCAAAAAGCCAGGGATTCTGAAACTCAACCATGGACGGCAAACTCACGCATGTTGCTCAATCCAGCTGGCGCCGAGGTCTACCAGTTCTGCCGTCTCGATCTGGGGTCGCCGTCGATAGGGCGCATCAAGCAGTCGAAGAGCAAGCGGCGAATGCATCGCATCACTTTTGTCGGTACGACGCAGAAACTCAAGCCATGCCTGACCCGCAACGCCGGCACAGTTTTCTTCCGGAAACTTGCGCAAGGCAACGCGGCGCATCAGCTCGGACAGGTCCGCCGCCACCGCTGCGTCTGAATCACTGCCGGCACGTTTGCGCAACGCGTCAAGATCCCTCAAGGCCTCGCGTCGTCGCGATCTGGCGCGGGCATAGCGGGTGAGTTGCGGGCGATAAATCAGGAACAGCACCACCATTATCACGACAAACCACCAGCCGATTGCGGGAGGCCAGATCGACGGATCCGCCGGAGCATGAATGTCGCGCAACAGCTCAAGACCCTCAGGATTCATCAGTCGCTCCTGAATCGTCCACCTCAACTTCATTGTTGAGGATTCGTTTCAGCGTCGCTACCGGATCCGCGTGCGCTGCGATAACGGCAAACCTTGCGCCCGCGGCGACAACATTGTGGCGAATTTCCGAGGTTATTTTTTCCAGCGCCTGAACCCAGCTGTTCTCGTCGTCCTCATCCCGAATACCAACCATATGACGCTCCTCGCCATTTGTGACGGGGTAACGACCGTGTTGGGGTGCCTCGGTTTCCAGCGCATCACTGATGCGTACGGCTATCAACGACCGGGTACTCCCAAGACGGGACAGTTCCTGATACGACGTTGCGGTAAAACCCGAAAAGTCACTGATAAAGAAAACCGCCGCACTCGGCGGTGCCTTGGCGACAACCTGATCGAAGACACCGGGTGACAACGATTCAACGAACGCGCGGCGCTCGGGCTTGATAACGATAGATGCCATCGCCTGCAGAAACTGAATGACCCCGGCTCGACCTCGCGCGGTGCCCAGCATCTGCACACCTGAGTCTGTCAGCAGAACACCACTCAAACGATTTCCGAGAGAAATGCCGGCCCAGCCGAGCAACGCTGCAATTCTTGCCGCCTGCACCGACTTGAATCGCGTCTTTGACCCAAACGCCATGGCGCTTCTCAAATCAACAACGATCATCCAGGGCTGATCTCGCTCTTCTTCAAAAAGCTTTGTATGAGGTCGACCGGTTCTCGCGGTAACGCGCCAGTCCATGTTGCGTATGTCATCACCGGCAACCCACGGACGGCTTTCAGCATATTCCATGCCGTGACCGTGACGGGCGGAATCGTTAATGCCAAAACTCAACGACGCGCGGACCCGTTCAGGGTGCGTAATCAAACGCCGGGAATCCCTGGCAAGGTCAACCAGCTCGTCCAGAGAGATATCGATCTTTCCCGCAGCGCTGGTGCGGACCTGCGCATTCCTGATCTTCGATAGCGCACTCTCTGCCATCGCAGGCCTCAGGGAACCGGTACGGCTTCCAGAATCGCGGTGACCACATCGCCGGTAGTCACGCCTGCGGCCTGGGCTTCAAAAGTCAGCAACAGGCGATGTCGCAGGACGTCGGCAGCAATAGCGTGGATGTCTGGCGGCTGCACGAAATTGCGTCCCTCAAGCCAGGCTAGCGCGCGTGAACCTCGATCCAGCGACAGCGTGGCTCGCGGGCTGGCGCCCAGACGCAGCATGCCGTCGAGATCGGGTACGACCTTCGCCGGCTCACGGGTCGCGATAATCAAACTGACGAGATATTTTTCAAGCGCCTCGGACATATGGACGTCCAGCACCTGGGATCGTGCAGCTCGAATAGTGTCAGAATCAAGAACGGTAGGCGGCGTCGAAGACGTGTTCAACAGGGTATCCGAAGCGATCGCCCGATTGAGCTTGAGAATCTCGTGTTCGATTTCAGCTGGAGGGTGCCCGACCTCCACATGCATCATAAACCGGTCCAGCTGGGCTTCGGGCAGAGGATAGGTGCCCTCCTGCTCAATCGGATTCTGCGTCGCCATCACGAGAAAGGGTTCGGCCAGAGGCCGGCTGGTTTTACCCACCGTAACCTGGCGCTCTTCCATCGCCTCAAGCAACGCTGACTGCACCTTGGCCGGCGCGCGGTTAATCTCGTCCGCCAGCAGCAGATTGTTGAACAACGGTCCTGCCTGAAACTGAAAACTGCCGTCGGCAGGTCTGTAGACGTCGGTACCGGTCAGATCCGACGGCAGCAGGTCAGGCGTAAACTGAATACGGTGAAACGAACCGTCAACGCATTGCGCCAGGGACTTGATTGCGCTCGTCTTGGCAAGACCGGGAGCACCCTCTACCAGAACGTGACCGTCGGCCAGCAGCGCAACCAGCATCCGCTCGATCAGAACCTCCTGACCCAGCACGCGCGAAATTAAACGCTGACGAACCTCCGCAAAGGCGGTGTGTTCAACGGAACCAACACTGTCATCAGATAAAGTCATCGACATCCCGCCAGTGTACCCGAGACCCGGCTGGCGCCGGGTGCGAGGGAAAAGCTGTCAGTTAACCGAAATCGCGCCGACAATGTCGTCATAGACCGAGTCCACCAGCTGTCTTAGTTCATCGTCAGTTCGGTTCTGGACCGGATGGGGGATCCAGACTATTGCCGGTTCAAAACCGAGCTGTTTAACCTGCGCTTTCGCGGCGTCCCTGAATGCTTCTGTCGCAATCATCACACCGGGCAGGCCTCGCTTATCAAGGTCGAACATGTCATGCAAACTGCACGACGTGCACGAACCTCAGTCAGACAGCGCTTCGACAACGGCGTCGGCGCCGGCGGCGAGGTCCTGATTGAGCTCGGCAGGTGAGTTACGGGTATTGGTCGGCTTCATGAACCGCTTTACACCGACGCCCTGCTCGCTCAGACGCTCTTCCAGACGATCAAGAAAAACATCGCCACGCGCCTTGGCTATATCAAGCAAAGCGACCGTCTTGCCCTCAAGAGACGGTAGCGGATCGCGACGCGGGCGCATATCCGCGCCACGTTCATCCGTTGGATCAAGCAATATTGTTTGAGCTTTCAAACTGAGATCTCCTTTGTGACAGGCGAGCTACCGCGCTCTCCTGATGCAGCCCAGCCGCTGATAATGGCGGATATCAATCCGGCCGGACCACCGGCCCGAACAATCAGCAACTGGTTGGTGGGTGAAAACTTATTAATGACTTCGGCATCACCGATCTGGGCAGGCAGCAGACCTTCCGCGTTGCCGCCAGCGCCCCGTGCCAGTTCCGCTGCGGGCCTGGCGGTGTAACCGATGACGGCTTCACGAATCCTGTCGGGATCCCAGCCGTGTTCAGAAAATATTCTCTGATGGTCTGGCGAAATCACCAGCATCGCGTCATGGAAACCAAAACGCTTCGGGTGCCCGATGGCACAAAGCGCCTGAGCAAACGACATCGCCAGTGACTCGGGAACACGCGATCGCTCGTCCCAGATCGGCTGCACGCCTGCGCCCGCAAATACCGTAACCGCAGACTTGCCTTGCGGAACACCGCGTCGGGTCGCCAGCGGCGTCCAGTTTTCAGCGTCTTCCGCCTCCGCAAAACAGGCCGTGTACTTGCCCGGCTGTCCAAGCGTCGAGCGATCTATTTCACCCGGCCGACCGCCGCCCACGTTGCGAATCACAAGCTGCAGCGCGCGCCCGATGGTCGCGTTTGCACGATTGCCCTGTCCCAGCGCATTGACGCCAGAGTTCATCCCCGCTCGCTTGGCCATGGGCCCGTTCACAATGACCCAGGGTCCGACGAAGTCGGTGGTACACAAAACTCCGTGCATGGAAAATTCGGGTTCAAGCACGGCTTCGATTGCGGCCAGTACAATCGGAAAGTATTCAGGTTTGCATCCAGCCATCACCGCGTTCAACGCGGCCTTCTCAACCGTACACGGCGCCATGCTCGGTGGAATATCACCGATGACCTCGTTTGGTTTGCGCGACGTGCCTTCAAGCATTCGCAGCAGTCGTACCTCGGTTGGAGGAACAACCGGCAGGCCATCACTCCAGCCACGATCAAAACAGGCCTCAACCGGATCCATCGGATAGGTGACGGTCACCGGACGTGCCTCGGCGCTTGAGTCGCCGTAGCGAACCATAAGCTCTTCGACCATGCCCGGGTCTACCGACATCGATCCACAACCGGGCTGCTGCTCGGGAAGGTCGGTACCGATAGACTCGACACCCGTGAGCGCGCGCCACTCACCGCGATGCCATCCTTCAGCGCGCGCCGATTCAGCACCGTTTTCGATCCGGATCAGAGACGGGACCGTTTCGACCTGGAACTTCCAGGACGCGAAGAGTTCGCGGTCATCCACGACGTCACTGACGCTTTCCGGAAAACCGGGATCGTCCTGACTGTAAACGTGAAGCGGCAACCCTGACGTCACGAGCTCTGCGGCGACGGGCACGATTAATTCGCATGTCGGGCAGTCACGTTTGACGATCAAGGCATAGCCACTGTCTGGCAGGCTGGTTTGCATGAAAACTCCGGCACTCGGTTCCAAAGGCAGTTGAGTCATTGTTGGCTTCGCCAGCCGCGGTCGTCAAAAATGCCTTGCCGCTTGAGGGTTTCGTTTCAATCGGCGAGACATCCGGATCGAAAATTCCAGCCGTGATACAAACGTTGCGACTTGAATACCATATTCGCTGCCGAGAATTCGTCACATGACCCATCAGCTTTCAAACCACGTTGCATTCGTCTCCGGTTCCGGCCGTAATATCGGCCGCGCCATTGCCCTGGAGCTCGCGGGGGCGGGCTGCGCCGTGATCACCAACGGAAGCAGCAACCACGCGGCCGGCGAAAGTGTGGCGGAGGAATGCCGGGCGCTTGGCGTCGATGCCATGTACCTCGCGGGTTCCGTCGGTGAACCGAACGTGGTCAAGGACATTGCCGCACGCGCACTCGACCACTTTGGAAAAGTCGATATCGTGGTGAACAACGCTGCGATTCGACCCGCAACTCCGTTCCTTGAACTCGACGAGGACGAATGGGCCCATGTTCTCGGCGTCAACCTGCACGCCCACTACTACACCTCGCGCGCCTTTCTGCCCGCGATGGTAGAACAGGGCTGGGGCAGAATCGTCAACATAACCGGCATGAACGCCATACACGGTTACGCCGGTCGCGCGCATGTCTCGGTGTCAAAACACGGCGCCTGGGGAATGACCAAGGCACTCGCCAAAGAGTTTGGCCCAAGGGGCATCACGGTAAACGCAATTTCGCCGGGTCCAATCGGAACCGACCACCCCGACGACCCCGACATGCAGGCTCACATCGAAGAGCAGGTCACCCGGATACCCGTCGGCCGGCTTGGCAAACCGCAGGAAATTGCCGCGCTCGCAGGGTTTCTCTGTTCCGACGGCGGTGCTTTCGTCAACGCCCAGATGATCGCGTGCAACGGCGGTACTCAAACCTGACCGGTGACGGTCCTTGATTTTTCAGGGCTGATAAAACGGAAACGCCGATAACGTTGTCGGCGTGACGACGGCGTCAGCCTGCGCAAGACACTCGGGGCCGAGTTCGCTCACGCTGCTTACTCCCAATAGCGCCATGCTGGTTCTGAACTCTTCTTCGAGCAGTTCCAGCACCCGCATGATCGCACCGTGACCACCGGCGGCGAGGCCAAAGCCGTGCAGACGTCCAATCGCGACCGAATCGGCGCCGAGCGCCAGCGCCTTTATGACGTCAGTGCCTCGCATGATCCCGCCGTCCACGACAATCTCCGCGCGCCCGGCGACCGCCTCGACGGCTTCGGGGAGTATCTCCATCATCCCGAGCCCGTGGTCCAGCGCCCGCCCGCCATGATTCGACATATATATGGCCTCACAGCCGTGTTCACACGCGAGTGCCGCATCTTCAGCGGTACCGATGCCCTTGATGAATATCGGCCAGTCAAAAAGATCCTTCAGCTTGTCGATCAGGTCCCAGGTAACGTGGCTCTGGAATTCCTGCCCCGGTGTGCCGCGCGCCCGGGCCGAGGGCAAAAAGCCTTTTACCTTGTCACGCTCACGCCGCGAGTACACCGCCAGGTCGACGGTGATACAAAGCGCGATGAAGCCGGCCTGCTTCGCCGTTCGCGCCCGATCGATGACCCAGTCATCGTCTCCGCGAACATAAAGCTGAAAGATCTTCGGGTGTGAGGTCGCTTCGACGATTTTTTCAATGCCAGGCTGTGCAACGGACGAGAGGTAGCTGACCACGCCAAATT
>CALHMG010000167.1 GCA_938034705.1 uncultured Gammaproteobacteria bacterium | reverse complement strand
TCGAGTGGCGGCGACAGCGGCGGCGGCCTCTTCCGGTGTCTGCACCATCGGAAAGAGCAATCCCGGTGCGCCAAGGTCCAGAAGCCGCTTTACCTTTACGGGATCGTTCCAGTCCGGGCGAACGATTGCGGTCGTGTTACTTGAAGCGAACACCTGCAGCTGCCCCATGATCGAGTTCAGATCATTCGGTGAATGCTCCATATCGAGCAGGACCCAGTCGAAGCCAGACGGTGCTACAACTTCCGCGCTGAAGCTGCTGCTGAGACTCACCCAGAGACCGATCTGTTTCTGGTTCTGGCCAAGCGCACGGGTGAAAGAATTCGGGGCGAGCTTCATTTGGAGTATCTCTGAACTGCGTGGCGGTGATGGTCAGACAGCCTGACTGGTATCAGGAATCTTTGACACGTGCCAGAAAATCATCGATGAGACCTGAAGGTGCGTTAACAACATGCTCAGGCCCTGGAAATTTTCCGTTCTGCACGTCATCGATGTAGTCCCTGAATCCACCGATGCGTTCTTCCTGCAGCTGTTGCTGCAGCTTGTAAATACTGCGGTACTGCTTGGAATGCCGGGGATACGGTGGCGGGTTATTGCCCAGAATATCTTCAGCAAACAAAAACTGAATATCGCCACCGCTGCCCGCACCGATTGACGACGTCAGCAGCGACGTGCGTTTGGAAATCTCGGCGAGTAGCTCTGCAGGTATGACTTCAACCTCCACGGCCCACGCGCCCGCTTCTTCGATCTTCTTGACCTGATCGAATACCCATAGCGCCTCGTCGAGTGTTTTGCCAACCGCACGCAGTCCGCCCGTCCAGGTGCTGCGACGCGGGACCAGACCGGCATGACCTTCAACGGGGATGCCGGCATCGGTAGCGGCCCTGATCTGGGCAGGCGTCCACTGACACATGATTCCGTCGGCGCCGATCTTCATCGCTTCATAACCTAAACGCACGGCTTCGGTCTCATTGGCCGCGGCCGTCAACGCTACCGAAAACGACATGAACGTGTTGGGCGCGGCGCGCCGAACTGCGATGGCGGTCTCCGGTGACGCTGGATCAAAACGAACCTTGATCGTGTCGATGCCGGCCGCCTCGGCGGCGGCAGCCTCCTCGGCCGAAAACGGAGCGGTCTCGGTCAGTACTTTCTTGCCCTTGATATCCCGCAGATCCTTTACGGTGTAGTTGCGCGTGCCGTAGGCGCCGCCGAGTGTCATCACTCTTTTGAGGCCGCGCTCGCTTGCGTCGCGCGGCGGGATCGATCCATCACCTGATGTGTGGCTTGCCATTGACTGTTCTCCCGACGGTAGTGTTGCGCGTCATTTTACGCAAACAACGTAATTGAACAATCGAAAGCCCGCAGACTGGCGCCAGGCCACGATCGCCTGAATTCAGGAATCAAGCGTGAATCCGCGATAACCGTCCGAGGCGATATCGCTACAGATGTCGGCGTAGGTTTTCATGCCACCGGGATAAGGCATGAACACGCGCGGCTTGCCCGGAATGTTCGCGCCGAGGTACCACGAATGATTCGCCTGGGGCATCAGCGTCGCGTTGGCGGCGGTATTAACCTGTTCAACCCAGTCGTCCATCGCATCGGCGCGAGCCTCAACCGTTTTGATGTTGTTCTCGCGCATGTACGCAATGCAATCGGTAATCCATTCAACATGCTGCTCGATTGCGACCGGCATGTTACACAGCACTGACGGACTGCCCGGACCCGTAACGGTAAACAGATTTGGAAATCCCGTGACCTGAAGTCCGAGATAATTTTTGGGTCCTTCCGACCATGCCTGGGACAAAGCGAGTCCATCACGACCGGTGATATTCAGCTTGAGCAATGACCCGGTCATCGCATCAAAACCGGTGGCAAAAACAATAATGTCGAGCGGATACTCCTGATCCTCGGTGCGGATACCTTCGGGCGTAATTTCTACAATCGGGTTAGCGCGAATGTCGACGAGATCGACGTTGTCGCGATTGTAGGTTTCAAAATAGTGCGTATCGATGGGCGGCCGTTTGGTCGCATAAGGGTGGTCAATGTTAGTTAACTTGGCCGCGGTTTGCGGGTCTTTGACGATGCTGCGTATCTTGTCTTTGATGAATTCTGCCGCGGTGTCGTTGGCCGTTTTGTCTTTCAGCAGATCCTCGAACGTTGCCCGAAAGCGCAAGCCGCCGACCTTCCAGGCTTCTTCATAAAGCTCGCGTCTTTTTTCCGGGTCGGTTGTCGCCGCTTTACGTTCCGAGATCTTCCACGGATGACCGTTGGGCGACGTGCGCACAAGATCAACAATCTCTGAAACATTTTCTTTTACGTACTGCTGAAACTCAGCAGTGAGAGGGCCGTTGTGTGCGGGCACGCTGTAGTTTGCGGTGCGCTGGAATACCGTAAAGTGACCTGCCGTTTCAGCAATAACCGGAGCCGCCTGAATCCCGGTAGAGCCGGTGCCAATCTGCCCTACGCGCTTGCCGGTGAAGTCCACGTCGTCGTGGGGCCACTGGCCCGTGTGATACCACTCGCCCTTGAACGAATCGAGACCGGGGATCTGCGGGATATTCGCCGATGACAGACAGCCCACGCCGGTAATTAGAAACTGGGCTCTGTAAGTGGTGCCGTCTTCGGTATTGATCTGCCAGAGGTTGTCATCCTCGCTGTAGCTCGCCGACACAACGCGCGTGTTGAGGCGAATGTCCTTGTGCAGGTCAAGTTCGTCGGCGACATAGGTAAGATATCGTCTGATTTCCGCCGGCCCGGGATAGCGTTCTGAAAACTCCCAGTTGACCGTCAGTGACTCCGAAAACGAATAGCAGTAGGAGTGACTCTCGGAATCACACCGGGCACCAGGATAACGATTCCAGTACCAGGTGCCTCCGATACCGCCCCCGGCCTCAACGACCTGAACGTTGAGTCCCAGCCTGTCACGCAGGCAGTGCAGTTGATAAAGACCCGTGAACCCGGCGCCTATTACGAGTGCATCGAGAGTTTTATCTGATCCTGATTGCGCCATTTTTTGTGTGTCTCCAGCGGTTGCGCGTCGTCACCGAAAGCCTTCGGCGAATACCCCGAATTCTATCGAACCGGCAACAACGCTGTCGCGTCGTGTGCCGCGACGGGCGCGTGCTGGAGCCGTTATTGCTCGGCGAACGAAACGGCCTGAAGTTTGTTGCCGTCGGGATCCCGGACATACGCGCCATAATAATCTGGCGAATAGTGTTCGCGTATCCCCGGAGGCCCCTCATCGGTTCCACCGTTGGCCAACGCCGCCGCGTAGAAGGCATCAACGACCTCGCGTGTGGCCGCGTTAAACGCAATGTGAGTGCCGTTACCGGAAGTTGCCGGCCTGTCGTCGAAGGGTTCAACGACAAAAACGCGCGGGAGGTGCCCGGGCTTTTCGTACATCATGGGCCAGTCCGCGGGCGCTTCTTCTCGAACAAAACCCAATGTTTTCAGCGTTGCATCGTAAAAACGTGCGGCGGCCTTCACATCGTTGGTCCCGAGTGTGATGTGACTCAGCACTGATTCATCTGCGCTCATCTATGACTCTCCACGTTAACTCTCCGACATCAGAATCCGGCTCGTCTGTTTAAAATTCGTACAGAACTTGCGGATTGGTTACCAGTATCCGTTCAATCAGATCCTGATCGTTGTCAGTCCAGACGCCCAGCTGGTCAAACAGGTAACCGTCATTGGGCATGGCGCCGGAGAAAGTCGGATGCGGCCAGTCTGAACCCCAGACCACCCGGTCCGGGTTGGCGGCAATCAGTTTCTGCGCAAACGGAACAACGTCGGGGTAAGGCGTCGAGGCCGCGGTGGTGATTCGGTAGCTACCGGTAAGTTTGGCCCAGCATCGACCGTCGTTAACCATCGCGACAAGCTCGTTGAAACCGGGGTGTTCGATGCCATGGCTGGTTGTCATATAGCCAAGGTGTCCAACCACAATGTCCACCGCGCTCGATTTAAAATCCTGACGCAGATCCGGAAAGTCCTGGGCGTGGAGCAGCAACTCCAGGTGCCAGCCAAAATCTCGAATTCTGTGCGTGAACGCGACAACATCGGCAATGTCATCAAAAGGCATGCCGCCTTTGTCGACGATGTTGACCCGCACACCCTTTACGCCGGCCTCATTCAGCCGCTCAAGTTCGGCTTCAGTCACGTCGTTGCCCACCGCAGCGACCGCCCGCATGCGCTCGGGGTACGCCTCGACCGCCTCAAGAATAGCGGTGTTGTCGGTGCCGTAGACGCTCGGTTGCGTTAACACCGCCCGGTCGATGCCAAGGACACTGTGCAACTCCAGGAACGACTCAAGACTCGCATCCGGCGGCGTGTAACCCCGCGCCGGAGAATAGCGTTCGCGATGCGCGGCAGGAAAAATGTGCGCGTGGGTGTCACAGGCGCCGGCAGGCGCCTTGAACGCCGGCCTGTGTGGCTTTGGGTCCGGGCCCTGACAAAAAGGAATATCGGTCATTGGGTGATCACGTCGAAACTTTTCCCCACTATATCGCTGATCAGACCCGATCAGGCAAGCGCCGCTCCTGCGCCTTGATCTGAAACACCCCATACGTCGAATCACTCAGAGTCTTGTCGAAGCATATCGGCATGAAACCTCAGCGCTCGCCCCAACACTCGTTTCCAGCACTTGCGCATTTAACGATCATCCTGTTGCGCATCCGTAGCCCCGGATCGGACCACCCGCTCGTACTCCCAACTGGAATCGAATGCTTAATCGCTATAGCATCGGGTCCGGAAACGCCATCAATTTTTTCGGAACCAACCTCATCGGCACACACACAGACAGCCACTCGGTCTCGGCCGGTTATTCTGCTGAGTATCGTGCCGACATCGATGGGTTACGAGCGCTCGCCGTGCTCGTCGTTGTCGCGTATCACGCAGATCTGTCCGTCTTCACTTCGGGGTTCCTCGGCGTAGACATTTTCTTTGTGATTTCGGGCTTTTTGATCAGCGGAATCATTATCGACGAACATCATGGCGCCGGCTTCAGCTATCTCGACTTCTACATTCGCCGTGCGCGGCGACTGCTTCCGGCTCTGTTTATTGTCCTCCTGGCAACATTCTTTGCGGGCTGGTTTATTTTGTTGCCCGAAGACCTTAACGAATACGCCAATTCGGTCATCTGGGCACTCCTGTTCGGATCCAATTTTTTCTTTGTCGATAATGTTCACTACTTCTCTCAAGCGGCCGAATTCATGCCGGCGCTGCACACGTGGTCGCTTGCGGTCGAGGAACAGTTCTACCTGATGTGGCCTCTCGTTTTAGGCATCTACATCTGGGTCAGCAACAAGCTGTCATGGAAAACGGCACTGCTGGTCCTGGCGATTCCTGTTGGACTCTCCCTGATTGGCTACTTGATGATGGCAGACGATTCCCCGGACCAGGTGTTCTTCATGACCTGGTTCCGACTGTGGGAGTTAGGCATTGGCGCACTGGTCGCGGTGCTTGTTCGTCACTGGCAACCGTTGACGTCGATTAAGGCATCATTGCTGTACGCAATCGGCATTGCCTTTGTGGTCTACGGACTGTTTTCGCCGGATTCTGATCATGTCGGATACGTGATGGATATCGCGTTCGTCTGTGTTGGCACGGCGCTGATGCTGTTATTCGGAAACGTGTCCGGCAATCCTCTTGCGGGACTGTTTTCCGCGCGACTGCCGGTCGCGATTGGAAAAATATCGTACGGGCTGTACCTCTGGCACTGGCCGGTTTTCGCACTGTTTCGCGTCTACCAGAATGATGTCCACATCCAGCCGCTGGACGCGGCGTGGCTGACGGGGCTGTCAGTTGCGCTGGCGACAGCATCCTATGTCACGGTTGAAAAACCGCTGCGTCGAACCGTCAGCCTGAAAGTGTCAGTGCTAGCCATCGTCATGCTCGGTCTGTGTACGGGGATGTTTGCTTTGGCGAGCGTGCAGACCAGTGGATTCAAAGCGAGAATAGCGTCCGGCGCTGACTATGTAGCCAGCCGTGAAATCATGCTGCACTGGCCATGCGACGAGGAGAACATCGCCGGACTGGGCACCTACTGTGTATTTGGCGCCTCACGAGATACAGCTGACGCCACCATCATGTTGTGGGGGGACAGTCATTCGAGGCACTTCGCACCACTGGTCGAGAAAGTTGCGGTCGAACAGAAGATTCGCGTGATCCTGTATTTCACCTGTGCGCCGTTCATTGATCATGTCGACGTTGAGTACATGCGGGCGCAGGAAAGCTATTCAAGAAAATGTGGCGAACTGCGCAGAACCGGCATCGACTGGCTTAAACAGACTGATGAGAAAATCGACGCGATTATTTTCGCCGCCCGGTGGTCAGATTTTGACAACAAAATCCGCACCCCGGGTGACCGTAAACGCACCCCGAACGCCGCGCGGCTGATCAAGAAGAGCCTCAGTTCGCTGGTCTCTGAAATCGACGAGTCGATACAGATTTTGTTCCTGTCTGATGTCCCGAGCCCGACACAAAACCTTGTGCACTGTGCCTACGAAGCGTTGCCGGGCATCTGGCGAAAAGAACTGATGGCCTTCTGTCAGCCAATGCCTGTAGACAAGGTCAAACGCAATCAGGACTGGACGACAAAGGTACTCAAGAAGGTCGCGAAAAAATCTGATCGAGCCCAGGCTATCGACGTCGTGGACCGCATGTGCGACGAAAAGAGCTGCCCGTTATTTCTGGAAGGCAGATTGCTCTATCGTGACGACAATCACATTAGAAGCAATCTCACCGACACCGAGATTGAAACACTCGTCGCTCTGCTGGACCTCAGACAGGTCTTATCAAAACTGATCCAGGCGGCGAAACAACCCAAGCCGTAGCGCGCTTGCGCCCTTGGCGGGCTCAATCGTCGGTGCGCTCCAGTCTTTCGCGAAAAAATCGCCCAAGCTCCGCATCGGGAATCTGGTCTTTCGCATAGGTAAACGTACCTTCATGCCGAATCTCGTCAGCAACGCGACGAATCGTGCCAAAGGTGGTGCGCGCTAACGACCCGCCGATACTGATTCGTCTGACCCCGGCGTCCTCAAGCTGGGTCACCGTCAACGGTTTTCCGGCCAGCCCCATCACCACGTTGATCGGCCCGTCGATTTCGTCAACGAGCGTCTTGATCGTCGCGATGTCATTGACGCCGGGCACGTAGAGACAGTCAGCCCCTGCCTCTCGGTAGGCGTTGGCGCGCTTGATCGACTCTTTCAGTGGATCAGGGTGTCGTCTGAGATAACATTCCGCCCGCGCCGTCAGCGTCAAATCGAAATCAAGCGCATCTGCGGCCGCCCGCGCGGCCTTGATTCGCTCAACCGATAATTCGAGCGGATACTGATCACCGCTCTCATAGCCGTAGCCGTAATCTTCGATACTGGCGCCCACAACACCGGTTGGCCCAAGCGCCGTGATCGTGGCCGCGACCTCGTCCGGTTCATGACCGTATCCATTCTCGGTGTCAGAACTGACCGGCAGCGAGACCGCGTTCGCAATTCTTTTTGTCTCTTCGAAAGCAGCGTCGCGACCAAGCGCACCGCGATAGTCAGGCAGGCCAAGACAGAAAGCGATACCTGCACTCGTCGTACCGATGGCTGAAAAGCCGGCATCCTCAAGCAAGCAGGCACTGCCCGCGTTCCAGGCGTTTGGCATCACAAAGGTCTCGTCGCGTTCATGCAGTGCACGAAATATCCCGGCTTTGGCCTGTTGACTGTTTTGCCTCATCATCAATCCTCGGTCTATGGATGCTACCGTTGTGCCTGCAGGTTATCTCAGATCAACGTCCCGTGGGCTTGTGCACTCAACTGTTGGAGTATTGGTTACCCGGAGTAACCGTCACAATCACCTGATGGATGAATACCGAGCCTGATGGATGAATACCGAGCCTGATGCATGACGAATAAACAACAATCCACAACACGACCTGACGATCCTTTTCACGAAGGTGAACGCGAAATTCAGCAGCGCCTTGGCGTCAGAGACAATCTGAGTCGCACAGGCAAACGTGCCATACGCGATCACATGATCGACCAGCACCGGGCCTTTTATGAACAGATACCCGACGTGTTTTACGGAGCCCACGATAGTGACGGCAATCTGTGGGCGTCCATGCTGTGGGGATCGCCCGGGTTCATGACAACGCCGGATGAAACAACGCTGGAAATTGCGCCCAATGTGCTAGCCGGTGATCCCGCGTTCGATTCACTGGCGGAAAACGCCGAAATCGGAATTCTCGGACTCATGCCTCACACACGCCGGCGAAATCGGGCGAGCGGTGTGGTACTCGCACGCGACCGGACGTCACCCTCACCGTCGATTACCGTAGGCATTCAGCAGAGCTTCGGCAACTGCCCAAAATACATTCAGAGTCGCACCACCGAAACTGCCCAAGCCCGTTCAGGTACCGTCACAAACTCAGACTCACTGAACGATCGACACCATGAAATCATCTCACGCGCGGATACGTTCTTTGTGGCAACGCACTACACTGAGCAACCCGCTGTTGGCCAGGGCGGAGTTGATGTATCCCACAGAGGCGGCAAGCCGGGTTTTGTCGACGTCGACGACAGCGGCCAGATCACATGGCCGGATTTTGCCGGCAATCGTTTTTTCAACACGCTGGGCAATTTGATCAGGAACCCTTCAGCCGGCCTTCTGTTTATTGACTACGCGGACGGCGATGTTCTGTACCTGACCGGCACAGCAGAAATTCTCTGGCACGACGAAAGCCAGAGTGGATTTGCAGGTTCTGAAAGGGTGATCCGCTATACGCCAAGCAGGATCGTCCACGCCACCGAAGCGTCACCCTGGAGCTGGTCGGAGCCTGAGTTTTCGCCTTTTCTCGACGGCACGGGATCCGCGTGGCCGAGCTGATTGCAGGAACTCGCCCACACTATTCCGCTCGCAAACACTGACCACATGGCGATGAATGCAAACTGGTACATTGCAGTAACAACTGGCAACCGAAGCCCGCGCTCATGAAAATCGTCGACGTCCGCACCCACCTGTTATCGGTTCCCTTCACAGACCCACCGAAAACCGGCTTTCTTACCCTCGAGAAAATTGATCTTCTGATTGTCGAAGTCGAAATGGACAATGGCGTCATCGGTGTCGGTCATCTGCACCCGCTCGCCGGAGGAATGCGCACGCTCGAGATGTGCATCCACGAAATGCTCAAACCCGCGTTAATCGGCGAAGACGCATCAGATCCGGCAGCGATCTGGCAAACGCTCTGGATGAAAACGTTTATCCAGGGGCGCATGGGCCTGACCGTGATGGCCCAGTCTGCGATCGACATTGCCTTGTGGGACGCGCTTGGCAAAGAGCGCGATCAACCGCTTTGGGCGCTATGGGGCGGACGCGGCGACGCGCTGGCCATTTACGGCTCCGGTTGCTTCAGAGGACTTGGACACGACGGCATGATCGAAAAAGCCGAACGTTATGTCCGCGAGGGATATAAAGCGATCAAGATGCAGGTTGCCCACTGCTTTACCGAGGATGAAGACGTCGCAAACGTTCGCGACATGCGTGAAGCCCTTGGCAACGAGATCGAAATCATGGTCGACGTTAACCAGGGCTGGACGGTGGACCAGGCAATTTCATGCGGACGACGCCTCGATGCATTTAACCTGACCTGGCTTGAGGAACCGGTTCTCGCCGACAACATCGATGGCTATCACGCGATCGCGGACGCCCTGAAGACACCCATTGTGGGAGGTGAAAACCACTTTCTGTCCTACGATCTCGATGCCTTTTACAAAAGCGGCAAGGTGCCGATACTGCAGCCAGACATCATGCGTGGGGGCTACACAGGCCTGCTGAAGGTCGCTAACGATGCGCACAGCGCGGGACTTAAAATCGCGCCCCATGTCTTCCCGGAGATGAGTACGCACGTGGCCGCGGCAATTCCCAACGCCTCCTGGCTCGAAAGCATGGGCTGGTACGACCATCTCTGGACCCAGCCACTGACCATCACCAACGGAATGATTTCACCTCCGGACCGACCGGGTCACGGCATGGAGTTCCGGCCCGAACTCTTTGTCGACCACCCGTATCAGGGCTGACATCGGGTAATCAGGACCGCTTCCGGTGGGCCCGACTATTCAGTGCTCAGAGTCGGCCATAGAACGTCAGCCGGGCAGACTCCGATAGCTCGATACCGGGCTCGGTATTGTAGGCGAGCACCACCAGCATTCGCTGTCGTGCGCCTTGCACCGGCGTGACCCGGTGCATTGAATTGCGTCCTCGAAAAAGAACCAGTGTGCCCTCTTCCATCTGCAGCTTTTGGACCTCGATCTTTCCGTCGAGCACACCGCCAGCGGCCTCATAGCTGTTGTCGCCACTGTCGGCGTCGCGAACGTCCCTGACATATTCAAATTCGCCACCGGCCTCGGGCTTTTGAATCATTAGCGTGATCGCGAACGAGGAATTGTCAAAGTGCCAGCCAAGTTCCTGACCTTGGTCCGCGTAGTGCAGGTTTATCGACGAGAGCGCATCGGCATATTCATGCAGCGCCGGCTCGGCGAGTACGTGACACAGGAAGTCTCTGAACTCTTCAGACTCGTAGAGCACATGCAGATAAGACTGCTGCGGGATCTGATCCGTCGTAATACAGCCTTTACTCGACACCACTTCGCGGTTGCGCGGATGGTCTGGCGCGAATGCCGGATCCGATGGCGCGAGATAAAGGTTGTGACTGCCGCTGGTGTAATACGCCAGATGAGCCTGCCTGTCGCCGTCGGATTTAATCGACGCGATAGCCTCCTCCCGCAAAAATCCGGGCAAAACAAGCACGCCGTGTTCATCCAGCGTGCTCTTGCAGCGCTCGCGATACGACGGGTCGTCGACCGGGCACGCAGCGGTATTCACAATGCTGGCCAGGTCCGTCGCGGCAGAAGTCATGCGCCCCACTCGTCTACGAGTTTCCTGACGTCGTCCGCGAAAGACTCCTGGTGGAATTCTTCAAACGATTCCCAGCTGCAAAAAGTCAGCGGGTCTTTGACGCGATACGGAAAAAGAAAACCGTCAAGATGGTCGTATTCGTGCTGAAACGTGCCGGCTGAGTAACCCTGCATTTTGAGTTCCAGCGGCTCACCATGTCGGTCAAAACCCGTCATCAGTATTTCAAGATGTCTTTCAACAACTCCCCGCAAATTCGGCACCGACAGACAGCCTTCGTAATTCGAAAAAGTCTTGTCTGACAAGAACTCAATCCTGGGGTTGACCACGATGGTCTGGGGGATCGGCGGCTTATACGGGTAACGGGGATTGTTCCCGCTGACTTCTGCAACAAAAATTCGATGCGGAATCCCGATCTGATTCGCGGCAATGCCGGCGCCGCTGCAGTCACGCATCGTATCGACGAGGTCATCGATCCAACCCTGCACTTTCTCAGACGTGATCTCGGCAACGTCAATCTCGCTCGCGCGCTGTTTTAACATCGGGTGTCCGATCTGGAGTACTTTCTGAACTGTCATCGCGCTGGATAATCTCGGCTTGTAACCCATGTCCATAGATCGTCGAACGGATCTGGACTGCGGGCATTCTTGTGTCGGCCGAGTATGACTGAACGAAACCCATCAGGGCCAGATTCAAGGGGAATCTCTGGCGGTTTTCTGGCCATGGCAGGCCAACGCTATCGCGTGCGGGGTTGCGTCTTACGAACCCGCCCCCCGATCGAAGTTGCGTACCGGGTTACCGGGGCGACAGCGTCATCTCATGTCGAACGATGGATGCCAGATCAAAGAGCGCGTCCATATCGGCATCGCTGAAATTACGGGGCTTGGTGTCGATCACACAGAGCGTGCCCAACCGATAGTTGTCGGGTGTCCAGACCGGGCAGCCGGCATAGAATCGAATGTACGGTGCTCCGGTGACCAGCGGGTTACGGGAGAACGCCTGATCCAGCAGCGTGTCCGGCACGACCATGATGCCGTCCTGCGCAATCGCGTGCGTGCACAAGGACACATCACGAGCGGTTCCTTCGCAGTCGAGGCCGACGGCCGACTTGAACCACTGCCTGTCCGAATCAACCAGACTGACAATGGCATAGGGCACGTCAAACAGCCTTGCCGCAAGACGGGTGATTCGATCAAAACGTGCTTCAGGCGGCGTGTCGAGCAGTTGCGAACAGTTCAGAGCGTTCATGCGGTTCGGTTCATACTTTTCTTCAGCCGCATCATGCCTCGTCACAATCCTGTCCTGCCTCGCAACGACACGGTTGCGCCCTGTCCTCTTGGCTTCATACAGCGCGTCGTCAGCGGACTCCAGAAGCGAAAACCGACTGCGGTTTCTCGTGGCTCCTGAAGAGCAAAATCCAACACTGACCGTCAGCGGAACGCGATCACCTTGATGTTGAACGTTTAATATCTCGACAGATTTTCGAAGATCTTCGCATAACGCCCGTGCTGTGTGAATGGTGTGATTTGTCGTAAGAATGACAAACTCTTCACCTCCGAACCGGGCGATAAAGTCCCCGGCTCGCTTACACAGCGACTGAAGCTTATCGGCCACGGTGACCAGCAACTCGTCACCAAAAAGATGTCCATACCTGTCGTTCACTGATTTGAAATGATCGATGTCGATTACAATTACGGTGACATCCTCGGATGTGCGAATAGCGCGACGCCATTCAATTTCGAAACGCTCATCAAAAGCGCGTCGATTGAAAAGACCCGTCAGTGAATCGGTAAGACTGAGCTGCTCGAGCTTCTGTGTGACGATGGTCGACTCAGCAATTTCCTGCTTTAGTTTGGAGTTCATCGTCGAGAGCTGCGCCGCTTGATCCCTGAGCGTGTCCTCTCGTTGCACACGAACCGTCTCGTCGCGGAGAATCTCCTGGAATACTTTCCTGCCTGCAAGCTCGATCACGCCGGCGCTGATCTGTACGCGAATTTCCGTCCCGTCTTTTCGCAAGCGCGGTCGATCCGAGACTCGCAACGACTTCAACCCGTTGTTCATCGCTTCAGCGTTACGGCGCATGACGTCATGCAGATATTCCGGGACGAGATCGAGGGCAGAGCGCCCGATGAGTTCATCACGCGAATAGCCAAACAGCGTTTCTGCTCTCTGGTTCGCTTCGACGATGACGAGGGTATCCACGTCCAGAAGCATCATTGCGTCGCTCGCGCACATGAAAATCTGCTCGTACTCTCCCTCCAGACCAATTGCCTGAGGAGACTGAACCGAACCCGATCGGGTAATGGATAAACTGTTTTGCATGACTGTGTTGCGCATAAGCGTTGAGAACTAACGCACTGCTGCGCGACCGCCGGACAGTTCGCACAGTGTGTTGCCAGTTGACAATTTGTTGCCTCCTTCACTCGGGGGGACGGATTCTAGGCACACACCCTTTGAAACAAAACCGACAGACCTGACCGACACAAGTGATCGCCGTCGGCTCAAATTGCCGTAGCGTCATGAGCGCAGGCCCAACCTCAACGTTTGCAACACCAATTTCTGATCCATCGGTCTATTTTCCAGCCTGAACGCGATGTTAACTAACGTTACATAGGTTTTAACGGTCGCCGCGACAACCCACCAACGAGAGGCCTGGACACCAGATGTGCCACCGCCAACGACACCACCAACCCGCTGATCACGCTCGCAGCAACCCCATACCACACCCCTGTAACGCCAAAGTCGGCAACGCGCACAAACAACCAGATAAAAAACGGCACCGCAAACGCTTGCCGATACAGGCCTATCAATAAGACTGATTTAGGCTTTTTCATGGCCTGCAGCCACGAGTTCAGAGCGAACAGGACGAGATACGCGGGAAAAATGATGCTGTCCACGCGCAGGTAGGTGATGCCGACCGCAACAACGTTCGAATCCGGCGCGAAAAATCGCATCAGGTGCCCCGCTGCAAACCATAAAACAGGCGACGCGAACAGCATGTAGACAAGACCAATCCCCACACACACGTACAACGAGTTGCGGACCCGATCTGCCTCGTTGGCGCCAAAGTTCTGCGCTGCAATCGGCAAAAGCGCTCCCGTTAAACCGAAGGCCGGGAGCAGAAACAGCTGCTCAACGCGCAACGCGACGCCGTATGCGGCGACTGCCGATGGGCCAAACTGTTTAAGGTAAAACTGGATAACGAAGCCGACCAGAATCATGACCAGCATGGCAAAACTCGACGGAACAACCTGACGGGAAATATCGATAAAGATCGCCAGATCCGGCTTGAACTCTTCCAGCGACCAGCGACTGTCGAGTTTGTGACGATAAACCTGCCGCAACACATAAAGCGCGACGCCAGACTGGCTGACGACCGTTGACAACGCGATCCCGTCAAAGCCGATGCCGTCCACTACACCCGGGATACCGTAAATAAACAGAGGGTTGAGCAGTACGTTCGCAAAAAACGCCGCGATCAACGCTCGCTGCATCGACCGGGTATCCCCCATTGCCTGCAAAATGCCGTTTGCGCCATAAGCGACAACAAAACCCGGCAGCGCAAAGATCAGAACTCTGAAGTAACGGTTGGCCGCATCTCGGTAGGCGCCGGGTTCTGAAGTGACGGAAATCAGGATTGGCGCGAGCCAGACACTCACACACATCAGCACCAGTGATCCCAGAATTGCGAACGAGATACCCTGAAGAGCAATGTTGCGACTCGCCGCATCATCTTTTGCGCCGATCGCGTTTCCGGTTAGCGCAGACATCGCGGTGCCAACACCGAAGCCAAGCGCTACCAGAAGAAAAAATGCCTGAAACGAAATCCCGAGACCAGCCTGGGCGTCGGTTGATATTTTTCCAGCGAAATAGACATCGACGACGTTGTACAACGTGCTGAAGGTCATACCTATCGCCGCCGGAATTGCCATAGCGCGAAAATGCCGCCACAACGCACCACGGGTAAGATCTATTTCGCTGGACATGCTGCGTTGACTACCGGGCGCACACTGCAACCGCTCTGACAGGGAGGCGGCGAGTCTACCTGTATCGTCGGCGCTTCGCGCATTTAGTGTGTTTTCCGCATGACCGGAAAAGGAGGCGTGAGGCGGCGAAAACACGTGTGTACAATCTGGACATGATCAGACAACCCGTGCACTGCCGGTAGCCAAAATGCGAGTCACTCGTTTCGCGCAAAACCCTCTCATCACGCCTGACATGGACGGGCGAATGGGCACGAACATCAACGGCCCATCGTTAATTCGCGTACCTGACTGGATCGACCAGCCACTCGGTCGCTACTACCTGTACTTTGGCCACCATGACGGCGCCTATATTCGCCTCGCCTACGCAGATTCGGTCGAGGGACCGTGGCAAATGTTTGAGGCTGGCGTACTGCCTTTGTCCGACTCCGGATTCAGAGGTCACATTGCATCACCCGACGTCCATGTTGATCAGGACGAGCGCCAAATCAGAATGTATTTTCACGGATGCGATGTCAGCACCCACCAGGACGGACCTCAATTTACGCGGGTAGCCACGTCACCGGACGGAATCACGTTCAGCGCCGGCGCGGAGAACCTCGGCCAGTCCTACTTTCGTGTCTTTGAGTACGACGGCATGCACTACGCCCTGCAGATGCCGGGCGTGATGCTTCGCTCTGAAGACCCCCTGAGCGGATTCGAAACCGGGCCAACGCTGTTTCCGTCAACCATGCGTCACAGCGCAGTCGCCGTCGATGGTGATCGCCTTTGCGTCCTTTATACCAACGTCGGTGACTCACCCGAGTGCATCATGAAGACATGGGTGGACCTCTCGAAACCCTGGGATCAATGGAAGGCCGAGCCTTCATCGGAAGTTCTGGTACCGCAGCTGGACTACGAAGGCGCACAGGAACCCCGCGAGCCCTCCATTCGCGGACTGGTGGAAGGCCCGGTCAACCAGCTTCGAGACCCGGCAATACTGCACGATGAAGATCGCGCCTACCTCTTCTACGCGATCGCCGGAGAGTCCGGTATCGCGGGCGCACACATCGATCAGTGGGACTAACGTGAAGCGGCTGGTTCAACCGGCTTATCCGCACGCGCGTTTATTCGCTCACGCTGAGCAATGTAGAGACCGCTCACCACGATGATGGCGGCACCGACCCACGTCCAGACATCGGGCAGATCACCAAACACGAAATAGCCCAGCAGCGCGACACCCACGAGTTCGCAGTAGAAAAACGGCGATATCACCGAGGCTGGCGCACTCGCGTAGGCCTTCACGACAAAGTAGTGACGAGCACCGCCCAGTAATCCCGTCGCGAAAAAAGCGACCCACACGAGATAATCGCCTTCATCCGGTGCAATGTAGTTCCAGGGCACCAGTACCGCGGACACGACCAGCGCAACTATCACCGTAAAGACAGACGTTGTCGCAGCGCTGTCGCTCGCCGCAACCTTGCGCGTGAGAATCTGATAACAGGCAAACAGAAATGAAGCCGCCAGCAGCAAAAACGTCGCCGCAGGCACATCACCCGATGTTGGTCGAATCACCACGAGTGCACCTGCAAACCCGACCGCCACAGCCGCCCACCGATGCGGCCCTACTTTTTCACCGAGAAGCGGAACCGACATGATCACAACCATGAGCGGCGCGGTGAAGTTGATTGCCGACGCAGTAGTCAGCGGTACGGTTGCCACGGCGGCCACCCAGAACATGCCGGAAACAAAAAGCAGTGCGGATCGCGCTGCCTGAAGACCGGGCCGCGCGCTTCTGAACATGCCGGGGCCGTGAGACGGCCAGAACAGGAGCAACATCCAGAGCGTCTGACCGAGTGATCTGAAAAATATGATCTGCAAAACCGGGAACTCGGCAGCGAGATACTTGGTCGCGGTCTGTGACACGGGAGCAAAGATGACCGACGACAGCAGAATCGACACAATGCCGAGCGTAACCATCGACCTTGCGGATTTCTGCTGCATCAAATCAGTGGACCACAGAGCCGGCAGCATGACCATGCGCCGTGCCATAGCCTGCACAGATGTGGTGGCCCGCCCGTTGAGCGAGCCCCATTGATAGCGTCATCCGAGGCCCGGCCTCATCGCCGGACCCGCTCGCTAATTCACCACTTTTGCGGGTTCAACGTCAGTCATCATCGTTGATCGTAACGACTGCGTTTGCGGTGCCGATCACGGCACCACTGGCATTAAACAGGCGCACGTTCAGCGTCTCGACCGGTTCCGCGATGCTGTTATCGACCAGCGTCACCGCCACGGTCCGGGTTGTAGTACCCGCCGGGAAAGTCACCAGTTGATAACGACCGTAGTAGTCACTTCCAGGCATCGCGCTGCCGCCGCTCGTTGTCGCGAACCCGACCGTAACCGCACTCGTGGATGCGCTCGACAGCGATATGGTGACATCCGCCGTGCCATCATCTTCACTGACGGTGAGAGGCTGCAGGTCCAGAGTCAGAACACCGGCATCGTTATCGGCAATGGTCACGACCGCATTCGCACCTGCAATTGTCGCACCCGTTGCCGCAAAGATTCTGACGTTCACCGTTTCGTCAGACTCTACAGCCGAATCATCAAGCACCGTGAACGTTGCCGTCTTTGAGGTTTCACCGGCAGCAAAATTCAGCAAAGTGGACCGTCCGTAGTAGTCGCTGCCGGGTGTGGCCGAACCTCCCGAGGTCGTCGCAAACCGGACCGACGTCGCCGCACCTGCCGCGGCTGACAAAGAGACCGTCACGGTCGCCTGCCCAGCGGACTCGGGAACCGTCGTCGACTGAATCGAAAATTCGGGCGTCGATACCGGAGTACATGACCCAAGGGTCGTCAGATCGAACGGTGTCGTGATGCGCTTGTGATCGCTGCCAAGATAAACCGGTAGCGTGGAATTGACACCCATCGTCAGGCAGTTGCCGGCTCCAGCTGTAACGTCAAAATCAAAACCGTCCACTCCGGCCCCGGACATTTTCAACACAAAATTGATCGAGCCCTGGGTCGAGTTAACAACGTCTGCCCCTTCAATACTGAAGGGGGTCACGTTGGAATAGCTCTGGTCAGTGACCAGATTACCGGTGTAGGTCGTTGCGGCAGCCTTGCCTCCTCCGGTCGCGCGCACGCTCCATTCACCACTGGCGCAGTCTTTGTAGACGAAAAACGCGCGATCCAGCGCAGCGTTGAAAGAAGGCGCCCCACACTCATCGCCGGGTGCTGGCGCCGCAAATGATGCAACAGGTCCGGGATTAACGGCGGCGATGCCGGTGCCCTCGGTGATCAGATACAGCGTGTTGGCCGCGTTGCCGTTAAACGTTTCGACATTTCCGTTTGGCCAGATAACTTCAAGATCCACCGAGCTGTTGCCCGCAAGACCGAAATGGACTCGCTTGTAGTTCTGGGACCAGCGGTGATAGCCGCCGTTGTATTCGCGCATCTGGGTCAGGCCACCGGCCGTTGCAAACACGGTTGCGCCAACCGCTGGTGCGTTTGAGGCGGTGCCGCGCAGCTCTACGGCTACCCAGTTGTTGTTATTGCCTGCGTTCCTGAAGATCTGATGCGGACCGCCGATTCTCGTCGGCTGCGTGTTGATGCCGTTGGTAACGAACACATCCATAAAACCATCGTTATCATAGTCGGCCGTCAGGGCGATCTCGCTTGAACCAGCAAGATCGGTCACCGCCGCACCGGTTACACCCCGCGCGCCGGCGCCATTGGAAATCTCCGTAAACGAACCCGTTCCGTCGTTAACAAAAACCCTGTTGGGCAAGTTCACAACACCGTCGGTACACGCAAAGAACAGATCGATGTCCATGTCATTGTCGAAATCTTCGGCGACCAGCGAGTTGCACTTGTAAATGTCCTGCGCGAATCCTGACTCGAAGGTCCGATTGACAAAACCATTGCCCTGATTGAGATAGAT
This sequence comes from uncultured Gammaproteobacteria bacterium, assembly GCA_938034705.1. GTDB lineage: Bacteria > Pseudomonadota > Gammaproteobacteria > Arenicellales > CALHMG01 > CALHMG01. Next base: position 4,003 of record CALHMG010000167.1, on the reverse strand, counting down.
GTTTGGGCGAATACCCATATCAGCCGGGCGCAGCCCCTGGTTCGCGACGTTGCTCATCGCACTGGTGCTGTCGATCTGGACGTAAAACATCCACCACGCGGTGCCTTCGCCCTGAACGATCTGCCATTGATTCGTTGCGGGGTCATAGCCAACGAACACATCGCGCGAAGTGAGCGATGTCCTGATTCCGTGATTTGCGGTATCGGCTGGATCCAGCGTAATTATCGCCTCATTGCTGAAGGGAAAACTCGGTCCCGACGCGCCGACCAGAATATCGACTCCGCCGCCCGTAGGTCGGTTGAACTTCAGCGTGAGAACACCGCCTCCGTTGAAGGTAAAACCGGGATTACTTCCGGCGCCTGCTGTCTGGGTCGGCGAATTGTCGAAACTGCCTTCGATCCGGGTCGGATTGATGAGAGCTGCCTGGTTGTTCAACGTCGTGCCACGCAGGAACAACAGGTCGGGTTTAAGATCGTTGTTGATATCGGCCGAGGTTGTATCGACAACGTTGCTGACCTTTGGAAATCCAGTCGTTAGCTGCACTGGTGGTGTCGTCGAGAGATCCCAGACCCTGTTGGGGTAAGTGCCATCACGCCCACAAAGCACATCGTGCACGCCGTCGCCGTTGATGTCAGTCAGGTTGACCCAGAAAACACCACAGATACTGGAGGTCGGCGAACCAAAATTGCCGGACGCATCCTGCAAGTACATCCGGCTGCCGGCCATCGCATCGATGAGACCGTCGCGGTTCCAGTCAATCCAGTGTGTCGTTGCACCGCTCAGGTTGAGCAACCCGCGCGCAGCGGCCTCGTCTTTCAGAACCTCATTTTCACTGACCATGAACTGCGAGGTGCAGCAGCCGTTAGTCACCGTGAATACGTCGTCATCACCGTCACCGTCAAAATCTGCGAACGAGACGCCGTGATGATCCTGGAATCGATTGGAAAGCCACCCCGCATCGGTATCTACCTGAAGGATCTCGTTAGTAAATGTGCCGTCGCCGTTGTTACGGTAAAACGCCGGCCTGTCCCGGTGATTGGGGATCAGAATGTCCGGCCAGAAGTCACCGTTGTAGTCACCCCATGCGCCACCCCAGGTTTCTGAATTGATGCCTTCGAGCGCTGTCGCTGTTCGATTCTGAAACTGGAACTGCGCGTGCGCCGATGCCGTCGTCATCAGCAGAGCCCACGCGACTGCCATCATCCAACCCGGACCGAAGCCCGTTCGTGTTTCTGTGTAGTCAGTCATATTTTTCATGCCGCCTGTTGTCGTCAGCCCGTCCCGCAGTTCAAAAAGCAGCCCGTCCCGGTTCGACCTGAACGGGCCTTTGCGCGCCACCACCCCGGGACCGTTAATACTGCTTTTTTTACCTTTTGTCGCCCCTTTAAGTCCGTTAATGTCTGTTTCGCTCCAGGCATCGATCGCTCGATGTCGGGTTTGTCCTGATGTTGTCAGCGCCCGGGTGTAGCAAGACTGCAGCCACGCCTGTCGCAGACCTGCGGAGCCGACTTCAAACAACAGGTGACAGGACACTCGACACTGTCGAGGTCCTGAAACACTGGCGGATCGATCATGAAGATCGGCACGATGGCGTCAGAAACAATCAGCATGCGCCAGGGAGGGCGTACTGAAATCGCATGGCACGAACCGGAAGTAACTTGTCAGAAATCCAGTCTTCGAGTGATTCGCAACGCGATTCGAAAGACCCGTCAATTGCGTCTATTGAATGGCTCACCGTCGGCCTGCTCGGCGCCGTGTGGTCTGCGCTGCTGCTCGGTACGTGGATTATCGGCAGCAGGGAGATCTGGTTCGCGCTGCCGCTACTGGCCCCACTCGTGACGCTGCATTCTTCGTTGGTGCACGAAGCCATACACGGACACCCTACGCGCAATCCGCTCGTCAACGAGTGCTTGCTGACGATCAACCCCGGGTTGTTTATTCCCTACGGCGCCTTTCGCGACAGCCACCGTGCTCACCATGAAACAGACGAACTGACTGACCCGGAACTCGACACCGAATCGAATTTTCTGACCACCGCGAAATGGGTGTCAATGGGAGCGATTTGCAAACGGCTTCGACTGGTCAACGCGACACTTGTCGGTCGCCTGGTGACCGGGCCGTTATACACACTGTCGACCTTCGTCCGGATCGAGGCACGACGGCTGATCGATAACGAAGGGAGAACTCGACTGGGCTGGGCGTCGCATATCGCAGGGTGCAGTGTCGTCGTTTACTGGCTGGCAGGCGTGTGCGGAATATCGATGGTCAGCTACGTGTTGCTGGTGGCCTATCCGGCGATGTCGCTGCTCACACTCAGAACCTACGCCGAGCACAACTGGGCCAAGAGACCAAGCCACCGAACGGCGATTGTCGAATCCAGCTGGCCACTGTCGCTGCTGTTTCTCAACAACAATCTCCACGCCGTACACCATGACTATCCGCAGGTGCCGTGGTACCAGCTGCCGCGGGTTTATCGGCAGGAGAAATCCAGATTTGACGACCGCGACAACTTCTTCAAGGGGTATCGGGAGATATTTCGACAATTCGCTTTCAAAGCCTACGCGCCGGTGGTTCATCCGTCACCGGACCAGTAGCTGCGCCCTGGTAATCACCCGTTATTGAACCCACCGCCGCGCCCAGACGCGCAAATGACTGACAGATCCCCCGGACTTCCGGAGGTGATCGATTAACGCATCGGTCGAGGATCGCGAAAGCCGCTCACAAGGCGCTTATGCAGACTGCGCGACGTCGAACATCGCGGCTGCCGATGCGCGTTCGTCATCTGTGGCGCAACATTCGCCACGCGAAGCTTGTTCTTGTGTACGAATAGCCTATCATTGACCGCATCAGTCACTAGCGACAGATCTATTGATTCTGCCGACTACTGATATCGCACGGCGTCAACGCTGCATCCACTGATCTACCCAGGGTGTACCTTCGCTCAAGTCACCTTGCTGGTCGCCGAGGATTGCGACGTCGTCGGCAATTCCGGAACGGATTCCAACAGTCTTTTGAATACCGAATTTTTCTCCCGGCTGCGAGTCGAATGGCTCGGCAACGTACGCGCCGACATTCTCGCCGGTCTGGTCGTCGCGCTGGCCCTCATTCCAGAAGCTATCGCGTTCTCCATCATCGCGGGGGTCGACCCAAAAATCGGCCTGTATGCGTCGTTCTCAATCGCCGTGATCTGCGCAATCGCGGGCGGTCGCCCCGGCATGATTTCTGCCGCCACTGCGGCCACGGCAGTTCTGATGGTCACGCTGGTCAAAGATCATGGGCTGCAGTATCTGCTCGCCGCGACGGTGCTGGCAGGTCTCATGCAAATTGCCGCCGGCTTCATGCGACTCGGCTACCTCACGCGATTCATCTCAAAGTCGGTCATGACCGGATTCGTAAACGCGCTCGCGATCCTGATTTTTCTCGCTCAGCTACCGGAACTCATCAACGTTCCCTCGATGACCTACCTCATGGTCGCCGCCGGCCTGACGATCATCTACCTTCTGCCGATACTGACTACCGTAGTGCCGTCACCCCTGGTCTGCATCATCGTCCTTACGACGATGGCGATAACACTCGGCATGGATGTCAGAACCGTTGGCGATATGGGCGAACTGCCGTCGACGCTGCCGGTTTTTCTGATCCCCGATATTCCGCTGACGCTTGAAACACTCAAGATCATTCTGCCCTACTCCGCCGGCGTTGCCGCAGTTGGCCTGCTCGAGTCATTAATGACGGCGTCGATTGTTGACGATCTGACCGACACGACCAGCGACAAGAATCGCGAATGTATTGGCCAGGGACTTGCCAATACAGCAACCGGTTTTATTGGTGGTATGGCTGGATGCGCGATGATTGGTCAGTCAGTCATTAATGTGAAATCTGGAGGGCGCACGCGGCTCTCTACCTTTCTTGCCGGTGTTGTTCTCATCATCCTTTGTGTCGTGTGTGGCCCGTGGGTGAAACAAATTCCCATGCCAGCGCTCGTGGCAGTGATGATCATGGT
>CALHMG010000166.1 GCA_938034705.1 uncultured Gammaproteobacteria bacterium | reverse complement strand
TCTGGCATCGAAACGTGGAAAGACATCAAGGGTAAGGCCGTGTTCACAGGCCCGCCTGCCGGTTCTGCGTCTGCGACATCCGAAGCGCTGATCAAAATTATCACCGGTTACGAAGCCGGAACGGACTATAAGGCTGTCAGGCTGGGGTGGGGCGAAGGTTACGCTGCGCTTGCTGACAAAAAAATCGACATGATGATGCGTCCTGCCGAGATAGGGTCCGCACGTATTGAGCAGTTTGGCCTGTCCGGGAAATTTCGGGTGCTCTCGATTCCGGCGGACGTTGTTTCCAGTGAGCCAATGCAAAAGCTGTTCGGACGAGCAGGTCGTGGAATGGCTACCTTTGACGGAAGTGTCTACAAGGGTCAGCTTACGAGCGGTGAAATCACAGCACTCGGATTTTTCCAATACGTTGGTACCCACGCGGGTGTTGCAGACGACGTTGTCTACAAGGCCACCAAATCCTTTTGGGAAAACCTGGGTGAGGTTCAGTCGACCGCATTTTTCCTGAAAGAGGTAACTCAAGAAACCGCCTTCACTTCAATTAACGTCCCGTTGCATCCGGGTGCATTGAAGTACTACGAAGAGATTGGGATAGAAGTCCCCGCGAATTTGCGTCCTTGATCGAAATTCCCGTCGCTGGAGTTGTACACCCGATTGGAAATCTCCAATCGGGTGATCGCACAGCAGATGTGCAATGACGATGCCTTTGTCCAAACCCGTTAGCGCGGCGTCATGGATTTACCATGTTCTTCAAATTGTGGCCTGCGCAGCGCTAGGGTTGCTTGCAGTCTACAGTTCCGGTGTGGACCTGGTGGATCCAAAGCTGCACCGTGCTCTGGGCTTCGGGTTGGCGCTGATCGTTGCCGTGGGGGTTTCACGAACACGCCGCAGTAATACCCCAACCGGTTTTCTATCGGCCGGGATACAAAACATAGTTGATTTAGTCATTGTTGCTGCAGGGCTCTGGTCGATTGCGTCTTTTTATTTCGTTCAGGTTGAAATGGAAGAAGCCCTGTACGAGGTCACCGATCGCGATACGTGGCCGGCGGTTGCTGGTCTTGTCGTTTTTTTGTTTCTGTGTCGACGTTTATGGGGATGGGGGCTTTTTGTTGTGGGTTCCCTGGCTGTTCTTTACCTGCTTTTCGGTGAAGGACTGCCCGGCATGCTGGCTCATTCCGGATTTTCACTCCGTGAGGTAACGGAGTCACTTTGGTACAACACCAACAAAGGTGTTTTCGGCTCCATCACGAATATTGTTTTGTCGACGGTATTCATCTTTATTATCTTTGGCACGTTGCTCGAGGGCACCGGAGCCGGCAAGACGCTGCTTAAGTTTGCGTTTCTGCTTACCCGAAAGACGCGTGGTGGTCCCGCCCACGCGGCAATTCTTTCGTCTTCCATGTTTGGAACTATGTCGGGTTCAACGGTTGCGAATATCGTTGGAACCGGAACTTTTACAATACCCATGATCAAGAGTCGCGGGTTCACTCCGACGTTTGCGGCGGGAATTGAAGCCACCGCTTCATCCGGTGGTCAGATAATGCCGCCAATCATGGGGGCAGCGGCACTGGTCATGGCCGACCTGACGGGTGTGGGATATCTAAACGTCATTCTCGCGGCGCTGTTCCCAGCCTTGTTTTACTATTTCAGTTTGTTTTGCGCGGTCACGGTTGAGAGTCGGCGGCAAAATATCGAGGTAGCGCCATTGACTACCGACGACACCATCACGCGTGTGGATCTAATCAACTCCGTGATGTTCGTCGGTCCAATCCTGGTTGTGATTGGCACGTTGATTTCCGGACTCTCGACGTCGGCGGCGGGTTTTTATGCGGTGCTCGTTTTGCTTTCGCTTTGTCTGGTTAATCCTGAAGTGAGGCGCGATCCGATGCGGGTGTGGCGTTCGTTTCTAAAAGGTGCGCAGTCCGGCGCAACACTGCTGATCGCAATTGCCGCAATTGGAATTCTCGTCGGATCGCTGGATTCGACAGGGCTTGGGCTCAAACTGGCGAACGTTATCGCAACCATTCGTGGTGAAAGTTTGTTCTCGGCGTTGCTGGTCGCGATGTTCGGTGCACTTGTGCTTGGCATGGGGATGCCGACACTGCCTGCCTACCTGATTATTATTCTGGTCATGGGGCCTGCGATTCAGGAACTCGGACTATCGATGTTGACGGCCCACATGTTTGTATTTTACTACGGCGTAGCGTCGTCGCTGACTCCTCCGGTCGCGATAGCGGCCTATGCGGCGGCTCCAATTGCCGGTGCCAATCCGCTGACAACATCGCTGATGTCGTTTCGTCTGGGGATGGCGAAATTTGTTATTCCCTTTGTGTTTGCGTTTTATCCCACAGTTTTGATTGTGGAGCAGTTCAGTTTGCTGCCGTTCGTTTGGATCGTGATCAGAACGTGTTTTTGTATCTGGCTATTTTCGTCAGCCCTGTCCGCCTATGATCGTGGGCGGCTCTCGATACCAGAAATTGCCTTGCGACTTGTCTGCGCGTTTGTGTTGCTGATGTCAGACCCGTTCTTTCAGATTCCGGCAATAGTCGTTGGCCTGACATTGATAATCTTCCATTGGCGTCGGCATCCGCAAAGCCAGAAACTGGTCTGACGCGATTTCCCAAAATCAAACCCCTGAAAGAGAATGGCTCAATGAGCGACCGTGTAAATTTCCTTTTTATTATGACTGATCAGCATCGCGCTGATCATCTTGGTTGTTTTGGCAATACCGTAGTGAAGACGCCCAATCTCGATAGTCTTGCGGCCAGCGGTGAGCGTTGGGACAGGTTCTACGCGGCCAATCCGATCTGTATGCCCAATCGTGCATCGATCATGACCGGCCGAATGCCATCAGTGCACGGCGCTTTTCATAACGGCATTCCGTTGTCGACCGATCAAGTCACTTTTGTCGAACTTCTGCGCGACGCAGGTTATCGAACGGGGTTAATTGGTAAATCACATCTGCAGAGTTTTACAGGGTTGCCGGCTACCAATACCTATCAGCCGGACCCGAACCTGCATACTCCATCTGAAAACCGACGAGACGCGTACAAGCACAATCGACACGGGCCCAACTACGATCTTGAAACGATTACGCAGTGGGACACGCCACTCGCGACACGGATCGACGGCGACTTTTATGGATTCGAAGACGTTGAGGTGGCAGCAGACCATGCCGATCGGGCCTGTGGAGACTACCTGCTGTGGGCGAAAGAACAGCGGCCGGATTTTGAGTCGCTGGTGGGTCCCGAGAATGCGTTGCCCGGGGGTTCTATAAAGGCCCCGCAAGCGTGGCGCACGGCCGTTCCCGAGGAGCTTTATTCAACTACCTGGGTCGCCAACCAGTCGAAGTCGTGGCTGCGCGAGCGAGCCCAAGACAGTGATCCGTTCTTTTTGCAAATGTCTTTTCCCGATCCGCACCATCCTTTTACGCCGCCCGGACGCTATTGGGACATGTACGATCCGGCCGATATGGTCTTGCCTGAATCGTTCAATGCGCAGGATGCGCTGGTGCCAGTCGCGAAAATGCGCGAAGCGTTGCGCGACGGATCTGATCCGCGCGACAACCAGAATCCTTTCGCCGTTACGGAGCAAGAGGCAAAGGGAATTCTCGCGCTGACTTACGGAATGATCACCATGATTGATGACGCGATCGGTGGTGTGCTCGCTGAACTTGAATCTCTTGGCCTCGCTGACAACACGGTTGTCGTATTCACGAGTGATCACGGAGACTACATGGGCGATCATGGATTGATGCTGAAACTACTCCTGCACTATCAGGGTCTCATTCGTGTTCCATTCATCTGGAGTGATCCAACAACGGCGGCTGCGGGGAAGGTAAATTCAGGGTTGGCGGCATCCATTGACATCGCCGCATCAGTGCTCGCTCGAGCAGGAATTCAGCCTTACAACGGACTCCAGGGGCGAGATTTATTGGCTACGGAGGCGCCCGAAGCGGTTCTGGTTGAGGAAGACAGTCAGCGAACAATGACCGGTTTCGACCGGAATCAGCGTGTTCGAACAGTGGTCACTGACCGATACCGTATGTCGTTACGCGAGGGTGAAGACTGGGATGAACTGTACGATCTTGTGGCGGACCCTTTAGAGCTCGTTAATCTGTACGATGACGAAAAATATGCAGATGTTCGCCAGTCTCTGACTGAATTGATGCTCAGGCGAGTCATAGAGCTTCAGGATCGTGCACCGCTGCCCGCATATCGGGCCTGAGGCTTTTCCAAAGCAGAGCGGATCTCAAAGAGATTGATGCTGCCTTCCCTGGCGTGACCACAAAGCAATCGTGGCGTCTTCGCATCCGGCACTACCGTTTGGCAGCCGGCGTGCCGAGCCTTGCAGCTGGCGTTCCGAGTCGCGTTTCGATCGCAAGTGCAGCGGCCAGCAGCTGTTCTTCCGCCATTGCTCGACCCATCAGCATGAGTCCCGTTGGCATGCCGGCTTTGTCCAGACCGGCAGGAATCGTAATGGCGCAAAGGCCAAGACAGTTCGCGACATTGGTGTTGCGTAAACTTGCAAAGTTTGCCGCGCGGTAGTCTTCCAGTTTTTCAACGTCCGACATTTTAGGTGGTGTGATGGCGACTGCAGGCATCGCAATCACATCGACATCATCAAAGTAGCTTGCCGCGGAGAGGGTCATGCTGTCTATGGCGCGACGTCTTGTCAGATATTCGCGTGCGGACATGTCTCCACCGTCACTGATTCGTGATGCGATGCTTTCATGAAGCGTCGGGCGTGACTCGGGCAGCTGTGTTGTAAGAAGCTCATCGAGTTCGGCCGACGCGACGCCGCCAAGTCGATGCATGGCGGTCGCGTGTTCAATTTCAGGCATGTCGATATCGCGACATCTGGCGCCGGCTTTTGCGATCTGGTCGAGAAACGCGGTGACCGACTCCTCGATCCCTGGGCTGAGGTCTTCCCAGACCAGCGTCCTTGCGATACCAATGCGAATGCTGGTGACAGACATATGGTCGATCGCGCTCATGAGCGATGGCGCGTGTCCCCAGGCTGGATCCAGAGCGCCGAATGCCCATGCGGTATCGGTGACTGTCTTGGCGAGAGGCCCGGGCGTGTCCAGAGTGGGGCTCAGGGGCACAATGCCTTGAAGAGACCAGCGGCCCGCTGTTGTTTTCAGGCCAACGTTGCCGGTCATACTGGCCGGGATTCTGACTGATCCACCGGTATCGGTGCCGAGAGCGACCATCGAGGTGCCGCAGCCCAGTGACACGCCGGCCCCGCTGCTTGAGCCGCCGGGTACTCGGTGGGATTTAAGATCCCAGGGGTTGCGCGGTGTATCCCAGTGTCGGTTTACCCCGAGTCCGCCAAACGCGAACTCCACGGTATGTGTTTTACCCGAGATTATCGCACTCTGGTCACTGACGGCCGTAACCACCGGCCCCGGTACCGTCCAGTTATCTGGCAGCTTGTTGGGTGTGCCGGCGAATGTTGGATAGCCTGTTACCCCGTACAGATCCTTTACGGCAACGGGAATACCGTGAAGCGCTTTGGTCTGTCCTGTGGTTTTGCGTGTTTGGTCAGCGGCGTCAGCGGCGGCGCGTACGTTGTCGGCATGGAAAGTCTTGTACGCATTATTGGAGCTGCCCGTTGCTTCGTACTGATCGATCACGGCGTCGGCGATGTCTCGCGCTTTGACGTCGCCGCCTGCAATTTTCAGCGCCAGCTCGGGCAGGGGGGTGTTGAGCAGGGTCGTCATCGTCAGTCCTCTATTCGTGTGCATGCGAAAGGATCACGATAAACCCGATCAAGGTCGCCAGACAATTCAAGCGGCCAAAATTACGGGCGAAAAAAAGCCCCGGGTGTTTAAACCCGGGGCTTTTTGTGTCGATTACGACACGTTCGAACCGGCTAGTAGATTGAGCCTTTGGCGACTTTCTTGGAAAAGGCGGTCTGGCCACCTTTAGCAAGGATCTTCGCCTGAGCTACCCAGCCGTCACGTTTGATGCGGCCGTGGAACTTGAGGGCATCATCTACGCGCTGAACGTCTGCAGCAGAGAACTTGGCGACCTGTTTGAACGTGGTGATGCCAAGTCTGTTGAGCGTTCGCTCAAGCACCTTGCCTACACCCTTGATCTGCTTCAGGTCGTCTTTCTTGCCGCGTGGTGCCGCAAACAGGGCGCCGCCTTTACGCGTCGCTGTCTTCTTGCGGGCCGTGGTCTTCTTACGCACAGCAGTTTTGCGCGTAGTCTTCTTGCGGGCTGTGGTCTTCTTCTTGGCAACTTTTCTTGTCACTGCCTTTCTCACAACCTTGCGAGTTACCTTTTTCTTGGTAACTTTTTTCTTCGCGGCCTTTTTCTTCGTCTTGCGTGCCGCGCCGGTGGCGGACTGGCCGCGCATCAGCTGGCGTGCCTGGCGAATCCACTCATCGCGCTCGATACGTCCGCTGAACTTGAGGTGACCGTCTACCCAGTCCACTTCCTTTTTGCTCCAGGCAGCAATCTGGGAGAAGTGATAGATGCCAAGCCCGTGAAGCTTGCGCTCCAGAACTCGGGCAACGCCACCAATCTGCTTCAGATCGTCCGCCTTGCCGCCGCGTGCGCCTGAGTAAGACGCGGGACGACCGCCTGAGAAGCGCTGAATTGACACGCCGCCGCTCGATTGGGTCTTGCGTGCAACGGTTTTGGTCTTCTTTTTGGTGACCTTCTTTGCGGCAACCTTTTTGCGCGTCGCAGGTTTCCATGTCGCTGGCTTGGTTGCGGGCTTTGCAAGACGCGCTCGGAGCGTGCCGATCTCGGACTCGAGGCTTCCGACGCGCATGCGGAAAGAATCTCGCTCGCGGTTGGTGGCCGTCAGTTCCTTTTGCAGCGCTTTGAGCTTGTCCGCGTCACCTGCTTTTGCTCGCAGTGTCGTCAGCTGACCTTCAATGGTTCGCACTCGACCTCGGAAGTCATCGCGCTCCTTGCGGGCTGCGGCAAGATCGCGCTCGGCGCTCTTGAGCTTGTCGCTGTCGCCTGCTTTTGCGCGCAATGCCTTGATGTCGCTCTCAAGAGAGCCAATCCGGCCACGATAGTCATCGCGTTCCTTGCGCGCAGCTGCCAGCTCGCGCTCGGACTTCTTGAGGTCTTCGGCCTTACCTTTGGCCTCGACCTCGACCACCTTCTCAACGGTGACGATCTTCTCGACAGGTTTTTCTACAACCTTTTCGACGACTTTCTCGACAATCTTGTCGACCGGCTTCTCGACCACCTTTTCAACGGTGACGATTTTCTCGACGGGCTTCTCGACGATTTTCTCAACGATCTTCTCGACAATCTTCTCAACCGGCTTCTCGACGATCTTCTCTACTTCAACGATCTTCTCTACTTCAACGATCTTCTCAACGGGCTTTTCGACGATTTTCTCGACAATCTTCTCAACCGGCTTTTCGACGATCTTTTCTACTTCGACGATTTTTTCTACTTCGACGATCTTTTCTACTTCGACGATTTTCTCGACCGGCTTCTCGACGATCTTTTCTACTTCGACGATCTTCTCAACCGGCTTCTCGACGATCTTCTCGACGATTTTCTCAACCGGCTTCTCGACGATCTTTTCTACGATTTTCTCAACCGGCTTTTCGACAATCTTCTCGACAACCTTGGGGCCTTCGGCAGCCTTTTTCTCGAGATCCGCAATTCGCTTGCGATAGTCGTTGACGTCGCGCTCAAACCGCTTGATTCGGTCGCCGTCACGAGCGGAATTAGCTTCAAAAGTTTCGAGTCGACCGCGCATCTGGTTGTTTTCGTTGCGATAGTCATCCCGGTCTTTCTGGGCCGCGAGCAGCTCGGACTCCAGTCGCTTGATGTTCGCATCGTCTTTCTTGGGCGCAGCTGCAGCTGACTTGAACTTCAGCTCAAGGTCGCTGTTCTGCTTGCGGGCGGCATCGAGATCTGCGCGTAGACGCTTGAGCTCGGAATCATCGACCTTGGGAGCTGGCGGAGCAGGGGGTGCTTTTGGAGCAGGCTTTTTCTTTTCTGCTTCAAGCTCCCGGGTCAGCTCATCGACACGCGACCTGAATCGGTCACGCTCTCGCTGGGTCGAGGTGAGGTCGCCCGTGAGCTGGGTGACGCGGGACGAATCTCCTGATCCGGCCGATCTCAGTCGACTGACCTGAGTTCTGAGCTCATCGCGCTCTCGCTCAACCGAACCCAGGTCGGTGCGAAGTTGGCTGATGTTGCCATCTGCGACCGCGTGAGTAGTTCCACCGCCGAAAAGCCGCTTAAGCAACCACGCCAGGATAAATCCCAGTATGAATGCGATAAGAAGGCAAATTAGCATTTGTTGGATCAGGTAACCCATGGCTCCCTCCCTTTACGTTAATAAACTACGTTTAGGTGAATGACGATTCTCAGGCCTGCTTGATGATTGACCTGACCGTCATTCGCTTCTAGGCAATTCTTTAATATTTGTCCGCTGGATCGGCCCTGATGTACCGGGCACCCGCCGAGCGCTTTTTCTTCGTCTGTCGGTGATCTTACATTGTTCCTTACAGGTGACAAATCGCCTGCCGATCGGGGAAACAGATGTTTTCACTGAGAACGTCGCAAAAATCAGCAATTTATGGCTGTGACACATTGTCTGGGCGGGAGTTGGGCGTTGTTTGGGGTGAAAGCCCCGATGCCGTGCCGGCACATATCAGTGCAACGCAACAGTGTCAGTGCGGGCGCAACTGTCCGTCCGCGTTCAGCCCCATAGCTCGGCGACCGGTGGATGCACCCGATGATCTTCGTAGTTCAGGGCGTGGTCCCGATCTTTTGACAGCCACAGAGGGCCATCAAGATCAACGACGCTGGCGCCATCAGTAAGCAGGGTGGCGGGTGCCATCGCCAGCGAGCTCGACATCATGCAGCCGACCATTATTCCGAGATCAGCGTTCCGAGCGGCAGACTTCAGCCTCAGCGCTTCGGTCAGGCCCCCGGTCTTGTCGAGTTTGATGTTGGCAACATCGTAACGCCCTTTGAGTCGTTCGATATCGGCGGCTACGTGACAGGATTCGTCAGCCGCGACAGGGATAAGTCGTTCGATACCGGCGAGAGCATCGTCTTCACCGGCGGGCAGGGGCTGCTCGATAAGTTCCACGCCCGCGTCGCGCAAGGCCGGCATCGCGTCGACCAGCTCATTGATATCCCACGCCTCGTTTGCGTCGACCACCAGCCGACTGTTCGGTGCGCCGGCATGGACCGCCTGGACGCAGGCTACAGAGTCACCCGGTCCCAGCTTGAGTTTCAGCATTGGACGATGGGCGTGCTCCCGAGCGGCTTCGCCCATTGCCTCCGGTGAATCGAGACTCAGGGTATAGACGGTTACTGCGGGGGTCGGTGACGGCATCTCCAGCAGGTCCCACACCCGCTGGCCGCGCTGCTTGGCCTCCAGATCCCACAACGCACAGTCCAGTGCATTTCGAGCCGCGCCGGCTTTCAGTGAGTTCTCGACAATGACGCGATCGAAACCGCTCGGGTGGGCATCGGCGAAGGATGAAATCTGCTCGCAGACCCCGTCGAGGCTCTCGCCGTAACGCGCGTACGGCACGCACTCGGCGATTCCGGTGTTACCGCCGACGGAGATCGCGACCGTGACCACCTTTGTGTCGGTTTTACTGCCTCTGGAGATTGCAAACGTACCGGCCAGGGGAAAGGTCTGCTGAACAACATCGACCTGCATAGTTACTCCTTGTGAAAGCGCTCTCGCTCGAGGCTGGGGGTTCGTTCAGGTTAATATTAATAGGGCATCGACAATGTCTTCGATGTTGCCGCGTCCCGGATCGACGCATGGAAGTTTGTGCTTGTCCTTAAGTTCCGCGAGCAACGTTTCGGCCGCCGTAGCGGTCATATGTTTAGTGTTGACCGAAATGCCCGCTATTTTGACGTCGGGCGACACGATTCTCGCAGCGGCGAGGTTGGCTTCTATGCAGTCTTCGATTGTCGGTAGTGACTGATGCGGCAGACCGCGCATGTGGGTTCGGGTCGGTTCGTGACACATTATAAGAGCCGTTGGCTGCGCGCCGTGCAGCAACCCGAGCGATACCCCCGCGAAAGACGGGTGGAAGAGGGACCCCTGTCCCTCAATGCAGTCCCAGTGAGTATCACTGGCGGCCGGTGCCAGATCTTCAACAACACCAGCGATAAAGTCAGCAACGACGGCATCCACGGGAACACCGTCGCCGTCGATCATGATGCCGGTCTGGCCGGTCGCTCTGAAGGTCGCGTCGAGGCCACGGGCTTTCAGCGACTTCTCAAGTGCGAGCATCGTATACATCTTGCCGACCGAGCAATCGGTACCGACCGCGAGCACCCGCTGGCCCGTGCGCGGTTTGCCGGTAGCGATGTTGAAGGGGCCATGGGGGTGCCTGACTTCGTGAATGGTCTGGCCGCTGCGTTCGGCCGCCTGCCGCACCGCATCGATTTCGCCGACTCGGGTGTGCAGGCCACTGACGATATCCATTCCGCTGTCTAGCGCATCGACCAGAATGGACTGCCATTCATCTGACACCACACCACCACGATTGGTGACGCCAAGCAGAAAAGTTTTTGCGCCGGCAGCCGCGGCCTCGGCGACCGTCATGTCGGGGAGGTCGACACCGGCTTTGCAACCTTCAAGTCTCAGTTGGCCGACGCACAGTTCAGGACGCCATTCGTAGACGCCTCGTGCCGACTTGGCGGCCAGATCGTCGGGTGCGTCACCCATGAACAACAAATAGGGTGTTTGGATCTTGCTTCCAGTCATTACAGGTCTCGGGTTCACCGTCAGTTGTCGTGGCTGCTATGATGAACCTAAATCTCAGACCAAGGAAGGATCCGAGGCATTTGTGATGGCAGGAAGTCGTTGTGCACCGAAAAATGTGACGCCGTCAGACAATGACGCAGGACAGGGCGACCACGATAAGGGCGGCCGCGAGGTTCGTTCGGGGTTGCGCCTGGCAGTTCTTTTCGGTGGCAGATCCTGTGAACACGAGGTTTCAGTGACCTCTGCCAGGTCGATGCTCGCGGCCATGAACCGCGACCGCTACGACATCAAACTCGTGGGGATCGACAAGGCCGGCCGTTGGCTGGTTTCCCCTGACCCGGCGAAGTTCATTGCGCAGTCCGAAGTTGCCGGCTCCGATCTCACGCCGGTACAGATATCGCAGTCGCCGGCCACCGATGATGCATCGGGTGCATCCCCCCAGACGCTTGATGTCGACGTGATATTCCCGCTCCTGCACGGCCCTTTTGGCGAAGACGGCACGGTGCAGGGATTGCTCGAACTGTCAGGGATTCCCTACGTCGGATCCGGGGTGCTGGGTTCCGCTGTCGGCATGGACAAGGACATGGCCAAGCGTGTCCTCGACGCCGCCCGAATTCCTCAGGTTCCATGGCGGATGATTCGCCGTATCGACTGGCGCCGGGACCCGGACGCGATTCTCGACGGACTTGCCGACGAGTTCGCAGGAACAATTTTCGTCAAGCCCGCGAATCTGGGATCGAGCGTTGGCGTTTCAAGAGCCGTGACTCGCGAGGAACGCCGAGCCGCAATCGACGAGGCCGCACAGTTCGATCTGAAGATCATCGTCGAAACCGAAGCAACGGGCTGCAAAGAGATTGAATGTGCGGTTCTCGGCAACGACACACCGCAAGCTTCAACCGTCGGCGAGATCATTCCCGCCAGCGAGTTCTACGACTACAACGACAAGTACGTTGACGGTCGTTCGCGCACCGAAATTCCGGCATCTCTGGACGAGAATATTATTGCGCGCGTTCGAGAGCTCGCGGTTGAAGTGTTCCAGGCGGTCGGGGCCCTTGGTCTTGCCCGCGTAGATTTCTTTGTCGGGGAGACCGAGCAGGAGATCTACGTAAACGAAATCAATACCATGCCCGGCTTCACGCCCATCAGCATGTATCCCAAGCTCTGGGAGGCCAGTGGCCTGCCCTACGCCGAACTGGTCGATCGCCTGATCGAGCTGGCCATCGAGCGCCACAGCGAACGTTCGGATCTTAAAACGAGCCTTTAGTCAGCTGCCGGCTGATACGAACCGCCGGGACGACATGCTGACGGTTCTGTGCAGACGGCCGGTCCTGATCGAAGCCCGAGGTGTGCGTGGTGCTCAGATTGGGCCTCGCCGGCTGGGACAATGTCCCCATTACTCCGGGAAAACATCTTTCTCATCAAGGAATTAGTCTGGCAAAGACAGTTCCTGCGTCTACTCTGAAATCAAGAAGAGAGCGCAATTCAATGCGCCAAAACGGGTGTTGCTGCCGGGACTCGACGTAACGGGTCACGGGCAGTGCGGTACATGTTTTTTGATCAAGAGGTAAACCCCCGCTCGCCGACAGTGGTGAACCGGGTTTTGAGACGAAATTGGAAGGGTTCGATACACAGCTGGCCGATGCGACCACCAGAGCGTCCGCATCACGTCAGAAAGACGATGGTGGTCTTGCGATAGCGGATATCGCGAGTCGACTTGCGACGTCTTTGATGACGGCTGTACCTGACGATCATGCTGTTCTTGTCGAAGCTGCCTTGTGCGAAATAATCGAGGTGACCGGCGACGAACGTGCGCGGGTTCATGAATTCTCGGAAGAGTCGCGAGAGCGCCTCGACGTTGTTTGCGTGGTCGACCGTGCACCTCAGGATCATCCGCTGGAAGAACCCGAGCTGAGTACCCATCAGTTTCCAGGATGGTTCAAGCAGCTGCAGGCGCTTAAACCTGTGGTGGTCGCAGATGTCGATTCTCTTGATGACGATCTGATTGCGGAAAAGAACTACCTCGAAGACCGTGAGGTTACTGCGGCTTTGTGGCTGCCGCTGTCGTCGCGCGGATTTCTCAAAGGCTGCCTCGTAATCGAACGCTACAGCGGCCGCGGCAGATGGTCGGACCGGCTGGTCAAGGAAATTGGGCAGGTCGCTGAAATTATCGCCTGTTCCGTCGAGCACCGTCATACCGAACGACAGCTTGCTCGGATGGTGAAGGAAAATCGTGAACTGAATCGTCACCTGGTTGAGATTCAGGAGCAGGAAAGACGACGTCTCGCTCAGGAACTTCATGACGAGACCGGCCAGTATCTGGCCGCGCTGCGTACGGACGTTTCATTAGTTGCAAAGCGTGCGCCCGAGGACGACAAGGTTCTGCGCGAGGCGGCTCTGGCCGTGGGCGAGTCCGCGGGACATATATATGAGGTCGTCTACAGCGTTATGGGTCGACTGTGCGCCGTAGACCTGGACGATCTCGGTCTGGAAGGCGGCCTGCGCGCCTGTCTGACCAATTCACGACTTGAGAGTCGCGGGATCAACTGCACGCTGACGCTTGAGGGTGATCTGGATTCACTCGAAGACATGATTCAGATGTCGATTTATCGTGTGGTTCAGGAATCGCTTACGAATATCGCGAAATACGCAGAGGCGACTCGTGTCGACGTCACTGTAAAACGGCTGCACAGATCAATCGAAGATCGACGACTGCGTTACCGTGAAAACGACGCGTCGTCCAAGAGTCGGCCGCGAATTATCCTGGATCAGGTCGAGTTCAGCATCAGCGACAACGGCAAGGGCATGGAAGTAGGCCGGGTTGATGGCGGCGGGTTTGGAATCCGCGGCATGCGCGAGCGCATGCAGGCCCTTGGCGGAAAACTTGAGATCGACAGCACCGTTGGCCAGGGCACAAGAATTGTTGGCCATATCCACATTGCAGCAACACCGGAACCGGAGCGAGTCGATGCGTGATTTCACCAGCATGCAGCGCAATCCCGACATCCTGTTGCTGGATGACCAGACGGTCGTGCGTGCTGGCATTGCACGTCTGCTCGCTCAGGCCGGTGGCTTCGTAATTGCCGAGGCCGGCAATGTGGAAGAAGCGCGACAGATCATTCAGATGCGGCCGCCCAAGGTGGTTGTTCTTGGTCTGGCGGCGCCTCCGTCCCATGGGTTCGAGACGGTTCGTAAATTGCGCGAATTCACCCAGGACGTGCGAATTCTGATTCTTAGCGACAGCGAGGATGATGTCTTTGCAAGGCGCGCCATGAAAGTGGGCGCGAACGGATTCGCGAGCAAACGCATCGCGCCGGAAGAGTTGATTGGCGCACTCAAACTGTTGATGAAAGGACAGAACTATCTCAGTACGGATATTGCCCGACGGATCGCCAATTCTGCGATTTCCGATGAAGTCGATCCTGTTGAGGCGCTTTCAAATCGCGAGTTCGAGATTTTCGAGCGACTTGCGCGAGGTCAGAGCGTTGCCGAGATTGCGGCAGACCTTAATCTTTCGAGCAAAACCGTCGCCAACCACAGGCTCGCCGTTCTTAAAAAGCTGGGAGTCAAAAATACCGTGGAATTAGCGCACATATCGTTTCGTCGGGGGTTGCCGGGAAGCGGCGAATAACCTGACGCACAGCGGCAGAAAAGGAAAACTTTTGGGTATATCACTCCCGTGCGTTATCAGGGAATTCGTCTATCTTAAGTAGGTAAGCAGGCAGAACGCCTGCATTGTTGAGGAAGGGAATCTAGCTGAGACATGGGTTTGTCTCATCATTGACTGGTTCAGGCCGTACCACCTGGGGCAGCAAGACGGCCGGATTGTCGTCATAGAAAACACAATTAGGTGGGGTGCTCCGGTAACCGGAGACCGGTTTTAGGAAAAGCCGACTAAACGACATGGAGTCGATACAGACCCTTAGCTGTAGTTATTCATGGGTGAAATCGGTTCTAGTAAGTGAATATGCAAACAAATATACAAAATCAAAGTCTCCCCAAGACGCTGGTACTCTTGGTAGATGACCATATTGTCGTTCGTGCTGGAATTGCACGACTGCTCGAAGATGCAGGTGAGTTTGAAGTTGCGGAAGTAGATACAGGCGAAGCTGCCTGCGAATACGTTCGCAATCGACGTCCACACGTCATGATAATCGACCTGTCCATGCCTGGCATGGGCGGCCTCGAAGCAGTCAAGCGCGTACGTGCACGATTCAAGGATCTTCCGATTCTTGTTCTGAGCATGCATCGCGACGAGTTCCGTGTGCGCGGCGCTATGAAGGCTGGAGCCAATGGCTTCGTGTCCAAGGGTGCGGCCGCAGAGGAACTGGTAGAAGCACTACGCACGCTCAAGCGTGGCGAAAACTATCTGTCAGGTGACGTTGCCCGCAGTCTTGCAGCGCAGTCGTTGACTGAAGATGCAGAGCGTGTTTCGTCACTGTCAAAGCGTGAGTTTGAAGTGTTCCGACGTCTTGCCAACGGTGAGTCTGTTGCGGAGATCGCTGACAAACTGAATCTTTCAAGCAAAACGGTTGCAAACCATCGTCTGTCTGTCCTGAAGAAACTTCAGGTAAAAAACGCGGTGGAGCTGGCACACCTTGCCATGCGTCATGGATTGACGGAGCCGCTGACCTGATCAACTCGGGCCACACAGCTTGACGGAAAACGCGCTGATTTCAGCGCGTTTTTTTTTGGTCCCGTAGTGGACGATCACAGATCCACCACCGACTGTCGTCGGGCAGACGGATCAGGTCTTCCCTGATCCGACCACTGGTCGTCCTTTTGCGGCCAAATGTGTCGATTTAGCCGGCTTTTCTTGGGTTATTGGATCTTGTTTCTACACTTGAAGGAGATACGAACAAGGTCTCAGAAACCGCACGGATGCGGTTTCTTAATCTCGGAAGAGTTGCTGACTCCTCCGACAGCACGGATGTAAAGATGTTCAGGATGTTCCCGCGGGTGCGCCGTCGAGTCCCGACTCGACGGCGTCTTATATTGCAGCGACTTGAAGAACGTATTCTCTGGGATGCGTCGCTTGCGACGGAAGTGCCTGAAGAGCAGGAGGGTCCTGCCGGTGCCCCGGTGCCCGACGACATCGCGGTTGCGCAAGATCAGTCCCAGCTCCCGTCGACTGAGCAGCCCGACGAAGCCTTTCAGGGCGTCGCACAATCACAGGCAGTCGACGCGGCACCTGTCACAGAGGTTCCAGCCGGACCGGATATTGAAATTGGCGCTGCGGTCGAACATCTCGATGAAGTACTTGCCGACAACGAACAGACCGCACGAACGGAAATTCTTGTTGTCGATGGTGGCGTCGCTGACCTTGAAACCCTGATCGAAGAGATCGAAAGCAACGACGACAGCCGCGAGCTCGAAGTCATTGTCCTTGACGCACAAGAATCAGGCGTTGAACAAATCTCCGAACTCCTGTCGGACAGAACTGACGTCGATGCGCTGCACATCGTCTCCCATGGCGATGACGCCCGGATCCATCTTGGGACCGATACTCTGGGCAGCGACACGATTGAACAGCATGCCGAGGACCTCAAGTCCTGGGCAACTGCGCTTTCCGGCGATGCGGATATTCTCATCTACGGTTGCGATGTTGCCGAAACCGAGCTGGGGCAATCGTTCGTTGAATCCATTGCCGAGTACACGGGCGCGGACGTTGCCGCATCGACAGATACGACCGGCACCGAAAACTACTACGGTGACTGGGATCTGGAGCATCACGTGGGTAGCGTCGACGCCGCGGCGGTGGCGTCCGCTTCGTCCGCAGACAGCAGTTCATGGCGGGGCATTCTCTCGGACGAGGCGCCCGTCACGCAGACCCAGGTTTACAACACATCCGATCAGCCGATATCCGAGGCCATGCTCGATGAGAACTTTGTCATCGAGCTGACGTTCAGTCTGCCGGATACGGACGATCCTTCAACCATTGATGCGGACGATATCGGCTACGGGCCGATTGGCGAGCTGGTCGTTGGGCCGGGCGTGGATCTGAATTCCATCACCTATGGCGGCGCTGGTGTGACAACTACAGCGATGACCTGGGACGGCACGCAATGGGTCGATGGAAGCTCGAACCCGGTGACGACTCATCCGACAAATCCGGCCTTGCCGCTGCCACCCGCGCCAGTGGATGGCGTGGGTTCGCAGTGGGTGACGATCGAACTGCCTTTTGGCAGCGTCACCCCGGCGCAACCCGACATCGTTGTGGAAGTTGCCGCGAGTTTTAATTCAGATGCCGATCTCGGTACACCGATCGACATTTCCTACACTGGTGGATTTCAGTACGGCTGTGATCCTGTCGACAATCCGGATACAGATCCTCCGGTGATGGGTGATCCTTCGAGCGATACGATCACGCCAACAATCGTTCAGGTCGAAAAAGAAGACAACGGATGGGACCAGGAGACACCAACCGGTCCTAATTATCCCGTGCAGTACACGATCGTCGTCGACATCGCCGATGGAGCGACGCTTGCAAACGGCGTACTGACTGATTCGTTGCCCGCCAACGCGGTCTACCTGGGTGATCTGGCCGTGACGCCGATCAACGGGGCGGCTGCGGTTTCGCCGACCGTTACTGTGAACGGTGACAACGCGCCAGCCGGCGGATATCCAGCTGGCGCGACCAGTGGTCCCGATACGAACATGGAGTTCGTTATCGATCTCGGCACGGTTACCGGCACATCTACCGGTGGCGAATACGAAATCACATACACGGTTTACTACACCGACTTTCTCGTCGACGGTTCACCCGTCATCGATCCTGCGACCGGTGCTGGCACCGCGGGCGCAAACACAGCAACCTTCACCGGGGAGTACGAAGGTGACGATGTCAGCGGTGAAGACACAGAGATAATCGAAGTTGAGTCCCTGTCGGTTCGAAAAGGTGTCGTCAACCTTACGACCGGTGCCGGTGCGGGAGGTGCTTTCTCCCCCGGTGACGTTCTTGAATGGACGGTGACATTTAACGTGTCCGACTATTTCGCTTTTGGCGATATCGTGATCGATGACAGGATTTCTGACGGCCAGCTGTTCGATTCTTCGTTCACTCCAACCCTGCAGCTTTTCGAAAGCAACACCGCGGCCGGCAATTTCAATGACAGCATCGCGACAACCGCATTTTCCGCGGCCAACTTCACCGTAACACCGGATTCCGGTACGCCGGGTTCGGCGACTAACGCGAATGCGGGAACGTCGCTGATTTCATTCGATGTTTCGGGGCAGATGATTACCAACAATGCGGCCAGTGAAGGCATGCTGCTGGGTGATCTTTTCGACGGTGATTCTGCGTCCTCGGGTACCTATGGCGTCATCGTTTTTCGTTCGGTGGTGCAGGAAAATTATCTCGACAGTGATCTGGCTGACAGCAGCCTGGATGAGAACGATCAGATCTCCAATGTGGTCACTGGCGAAGGCGATATCGTTGAATCCGATGGCACGACCCTCACCGATACCGATGTCACGGTGTCGGATTCTGACGCCATCAGGCTTGAGATTGAGGCGGGCGAGATCGACAAGGAGATCTATGC
>CALHMG010000165.1 GCA_938034705.1 uncultured Gammaproteobacteria bacterium | reverse complement strand
CTTAAGGCGGATGCCGGTGGCGCTAATCCTTTTGCTGGCGAGGCAATGGACACTCGCAGCAGTTACACCATCTATGTCGTGCCGGAAGGGTCGCCGTTGAAAGGGGATAATGTTCTCTACTTTCCCGATAGCGTCTCCAAGATCTCCGTGATGCTTCGTCACTATCTTCCGGCGGGCGGTCTCACAGGCAATGTGCCGCTGCCCACCATCTCCGCGCTCGATGGCAAGACAGGCAGCTTGTCCAAAGCCGCGGCCAATGCGCCGATTCCCAAGCTAAGCAAACAGGAGCTTACGAACTACCTTCTGCCGGTGATGGAGAAATACGCTGCTGAGCTCAAGAGCGATCCGCACAAGTTCGTGGCCGAATTAAGGCAGCAGCAGGGAAACACCAAGTTGGATGTACAGCAGCTGGTCGCAAAGCAGGTTGTCTCGCCTGCATTTCAGTATTTCAAGCGCGGCCAACCCGCTCAATCCTATCGCCTGCAGCCAGGCGGGACCTACCCGAACAATGACAATCTGTATCTGGTGATGCCAATTGTGCGTGACGCAAACGATGTGCTGTATGTTCGTTTTCGCGCACCTGCTATCCCTGCGTCGCCTGCAGATTATCCAAAATCCAACCTCCGCTATTTTTCACTCAGTCAGGGAGACGATATCTCCTATAACCTTGCGACGATGTTCGATGCGGACATGAAAGTAGACGCAGACGGCATCGCGCATTTCTTTATTGGTGATGACACGACCAATAATCATGCAAGAGCGAAAGCGCTGGGCGCTAACTTTATGCCATGGAAAGTGCGAGACAAGATGCTACTCGTCTATCGCCATATGCTGCCAAAGAGCGACTACCGATACGGCAATCAGAATGTCCCGTTGTTTGACAAGGCGCGTCCTCGCGAAGGGCAGGAAGGCAGTGCATTTATCGGGGAGTACGCGCCAACAGGGTTAATGCTTGAAGAGCGGGTATATCAAAAACTCGCAGAGCTTCCGGAATTGTAGTGGGTAAGACGACGGCGCCGAGCAGCGCCGAAACCTGCATCACTTTCGGCAAAAGCCCAACAAAGCCGGGCGGATTCAGGTCGAAGGTTAAACGCTGATTCGATTGGTCTGATCGGTAGTGATGTGCCATCGCTCGCGAATCATCTTGCGGCCGCTGAATCTCGTGCGCCGATCACGCGTAAATCCACGAAAAAACACTCCGGCGTCGCCGGAGTGCTTTGGATTCTTTCCGAAATCAGTTGCGCTCCCTGAACTCAACCGTCTGGAGTGCCGTCGCGTAGCCTTTGGGCGGAATGTGAAGGCGCATGTTGGGTGCATATTCCTGGCTGCTTTCGCTGCATCCAAGCGTCACCGAGACTACGTGCGTCGTGTATTTGCTGAAGCCG
The DNA here is from genome assembly GCA_938034705.1 of uncultured Gammaproteobacteria bacterium. GTDB lineage: Bacteria > Pseudomonadota > Gammaproteobacteria > Arenicellales > CALHMG01 > CALHMG01. The sequence goes on along the minus strand of CALHMG010000165.1, from coordinate 12,197 downwards.
TCCCAGTTCGCGAGTGGGTCAGGCGACGACGCACTTCGCTTGACCACTAACGGCAGCGAGTATGAAGCAAGGCTCGATTGCGCCTGTTCATTCGCCCAGGTGGGTAAGGTTCGGATGACCGAAACACGAGCAGCCTTGCTGCCGCTGACCTGCGGCGAGATGCTGAAGTACGCCTTATAGGTAAATCGATGATTTTGAGCTGCTGCGCAAGTCACGACACTCGCGTGGCTGCGCTGAAGCGGACAGAAAACGGCGACCGTCTCCGTGGTGCTTCTGTTTTTGAGGCCCTTCGAAGTTGGGAGCAGCAGGCCCTGCTGCTTTGGATCCTGTGCAACGCAACCGAGCGCTGAGTAGGTCGTTGTGTCGTCAAGGTCTGCGTTGGCCGGCATTGACGCCAAAACGGCGACAGCTGTAATCGCCGGGATAACGGCGATAGTTCGGTAGTGTCTGATGGCGTTGCGAATATTCATGTCTCTGGCTCCGTGTAGGTTTAAACAGGATCGGTGTTGTTCCCGACTGAGATTCAGTATCCGGATCCGGCCTGTTGAAGGTGAGCAAATGCTGGCCGAGCTAATGGGGAATATTTGCCACCTCGACGTCGTGGCTTCGCTGTGCGTTGTTTGCGTTCAAAAAAGGCCTGTTTTACAGGGCTTTCGGGAGTCGACCGCGTCGGTGTCTCGCCGATCAACACGGTCTGTCAGTCCTTGCAGATCGAATATGGCGGTTGCTCTCGGCGGCGCGCGACACTGCAGACCGCAAGTTCGCCGTCGTATCCGGGTCAATCGGGCCTGGGAGTGTCAGCATCCAGGCCCCCCTGGGGCCTTGAGCGCCCGGTGAGTTTCAGCAGTCGAAGCGGTACTCAGGGCCATGCTCGCTGGCGTACAATCGCGCCTTACAAAATCTCCTCGCGCATCAGTCACTATGTCGAAAATTCACTGATGCGCGACGTACGTATTTGAAGGAATTGAGCGTTATGCAGCCACTTAAAGATATCCGTGTTATCGAGTTCACCAATATTCTGTCGGGTCCCTTTTGCGGCATGCTTCTCGCCGATATGGGCGCGGACGTTATAAAGGTTGAAAAACCCAACGGTGACGACATGCGTTACTGGCCGCCGATCACCGAGGGCTATAGCGAAAACTTTGGTTCGGTGAATCGGAACAAGCGGTCAATCGCCATGGATCTGAAATCGCCCGAAGACCAGGCGCTGGCGAGGGAGTTGTGCCAGTCCGCTCAGGTTGTCATCGAGAATAATCGTGCGGGTGTGATGGAGCGTCTGGGCCTTGGGTATGAAGACCTGAAGAAGCTGAATCCGGCTTTGATCTATTGTTCGATTAACGCCTACGGTTCAGACGGGCCGTTTGCACATCGCGGCGGATTCGATCTCGTCATTCAGGCGGCAAGCGGGATGATGAGCGTTACCGGCGAAGAGGATCCGGTTAAATGTGGTGTTCCTGTAAGCGACGTGGCAACCGGTCTTTACGGTGCGTTTGCCATCGCCGCTGCGTTACGTGAAGTGAAGGAGACGGGGCAGGGCACACATATAGATGCGTCCATGCTGGGTGCGTCGATTGGCATCGCCGCTTTGCAGACGAGCGAGTTTTTTGGCATGGGCAAAAACTCACCGCGTATGGGATCGCGGCACCCGCGCAACGCGCCATACCAGGCCTTCGCGGCCAGTGACGGCTTCTTTGTTATGGCCGCCGGCAACGACAAGCTGTTCAACGATGTCTGCAGGCTGACTGATCGGATGGATCTCGCGGATCTCCCTGAGTACGCCACCACTACCTTGAGAGCACAGAACCAGACGGTGCTTGCCGAAACTCTGGAAGTCGAGTTTGCGAAGAAGACTGCGGCCGAATGGATCAAGATCTTTGGAGATGCCGGTGTCCCGTGCGGGCCGATCAATACCTTCGAAGAGGCGCTTTCACACCCTCAGGTCGAGCACTGCAACTGGGTTCAGCCTATGACCCTGCCCAACGGTGTGGAAACCAAAACTTTCGGTAGCCCGATACGTTTTGATCTTCAGTCAACGCAGATTCGCTCAAACCCGCCTGGATTGAACGAACACGGTGACGAGATTCGCGCCGAGTTCGCAAATACCAAGTCGACCTGAGTCAGGTTTGCTGACTCAGGCGCCTGATTGATCGATCGACACCACGCATACGCCGTCGATATCACCTTGCTCGACGGCCTGATGCGCCTGGGGAAGTTGTGCAAAAGAAAAACGCCCACCGATGCGATGATTGAGCCTGTTTTGTTCGAGCAGCATGGTGATGTGATCAAACGCCGCAACCTTGGCTTTGAGCGGCATGCGCATGATAGAAAACGGCCGAATCAGGATGTTCGAAAACATGAATGCGTTGAAGTCCAGTGAAGGCGTCATCACCGGGTCAGTGCTGTAAGACGTGACCGCGCCGTTTTCGGCGACGAGTGATGGCGCATCGGTCGCGTTGGTGCCGAAGGTGACGTCGAGCATAAGATCAACGCCTCGCCCGTCAGTTATCTGGTTGACCGCTTCCACCTGATTTTCTGTCTTATAGTTAATGCAGTGGTGTGCGCCGAGTGTTGCGAGCCTCTTCACTTTTTCCGGGCTGCCCGCAGTTGCAATGACGTTGGCGCCTGCCTGTCGTGCCAGCTGCACGGCATACATCCCGACGCGCCCGGTGCCCCCTGTGATCAATATCGTCTTGCCGTCGATCGGGCCTTCAGAGAACAGCCCTCGATGTGCCGTAACCGCCGGTACGCCAAGGCAGGCGCCTTCTTCGAGCGAAGTGTTGTCCGGTAGTGCGATGGCCTGTGATGAAGGCAGAACACAATATTGTGCGGCTGTACCCATGGCGCGCCCGGCCTGGGCCGCAAAAATCCAAACCCGGGTGTCGACCCGCGATGCGTCGACGTTGCTGCCGGCGGCGACGATTACACCGCTACCGTCGTTGTTTGGAACAATTTGCGAAAACCGGGAAAGCTCGCGACCGTCGCTTCTTCGCTTAACGTCGGTTGGATTCACCGCACTGAAATCGACCCGGATCACCACTTCGTCGGCTTTGGGTTCGGGCCGTTTCATTTCACCGAATTTCAGGACATCAAAAGCGCTGCCCGCCTGCTCAAACCACCATGCTTTCATCAGTTCCAGTCCGTCTTCACAATCAAAAATGCGCAGTCGTGAGTCTACATCGGGGTTGAGCAGTCGGATCGTCGACCACCCGGATGGCGATACCGGAGCCGCCGATGCCGGGTTTTACATGGAATAATTCTGATTCTTCTACAAAAATCGGCTCGCTTATGGATCGTCCAAATATTCTCTGGTACTGCACCGATCAGCAGCGCTTTGACACAATCGGCGCGCTCGGCAACAACTTCGTCAATACGCCACGCATTGACCGTTTTCTCGCGACCGGGACAGCCTTCACCCATGCGTATTGTCAGGCGCCGATCTGCACACCCAGCCGATCCAGTTTCCTGACCGGTATGTATCCGAGTGCTCTCGGTGTTAACGGCAATGGCTATGAAGAGTTTCCGAGGCACCACGAGAGCAAGCTTCTGCCGCACCGTTTATCCAAAGCCGGTTATGACTGTGGTCTGGTAGGTAAGTTGCATCTTGCAAGCCCGGCCAAAGGTCAGGAACCGCGCGTCGAGGACGGCTATCGCTACTTTCAGTACAGTCATGATCACAAGGGGCCTCGTGATCGCGGCCACGATTATGCGCACTGGATAAAGGAGCGGGGGTTCGCGCCTGAGGATATTCTGTCGGAACGGGCCGTGAACGACCCGGCGAGTTACCGGATGGGGGCCAAACTCAAATCATTTGGCGGGTTCTACGAGCCGAGTGAGCAGGACGATAATATTCCCCCGCACCTGCACCAGTCGCACTGGTGCACTGAACGCGCTATCGAGTTCGTGACGACCGAGCGCAGCGACGACCAGCCATGGTTTTTGAGTGTGAATCCCTTCGATCCACATCCACCGTTTGACGCGCCGTGGGAATATTTTCGGCGCTACGATCCGGACAGCCTGCCAGGAGCCCATTTTGCACCTGGGGATCTTGCGCACCAGCAGAAGCTTGCAGACGCCGGTGTTGATTTCCAGTCCTCGCCAGTGCACCCCGATGAACTCGGGCACCGTGAACTGCAGGCGTCGTACTACGCGATGATCGAACAACTCGACCACGAGTTTGGACGGCTGCTTGATGTGCTGGAGGCATCGGGTCAGGCCGAGAACACGATCGTCGTCTTTACAAGTGATCACGGCGAGAGTCTGGGTGACCACGGTATGCTGCTTAAGGGCTGTCGATTTATGGAAGGCCTTGTGAGAGTGCCGCTGATTATCGCCTGGTCGGGTCGTTTCAGTGCCGGTCAGCGTTGCGATGAACTGGTGGAGCTTCTGGATATCGCTCCAACGCTGGGCGAAGCCACAGGAATAGGGGTGCCCTGGTATAACCAGGGCAGGTCGTTGATGGATGTGCTCGAAGGCCGTACCACGACGCATCGCGACAGCGTGCGTACTGAATTTTTTGGCGCAATCAATTACCCCGACCAAACTCACGCCACGATGTATCGGGAAGGGCGATGGAAGCTCGTCAGCTACCACGGCAAGAATCTTTTTGAGCTTTATGACCTTGAGCAGGATCCGTGGGAGCACAACGATCTTTCAGAATCGCCGGATCACAAGGACACGCTGCTGCGGCTGCTCAGTAAATCCTTCGATCAGCAGGTCGCCGCATCGCCACCAATGCCGGAGCGTACGGCGCCATTTTGAGGCGGCGTCTGCCGTCGAAGCATGTGAGTTTGAGCCTGAATCAGGTCAGATGCTTGCAGGGTTAATTGGCAGGGCGAGGGGCGTACGATTTACAAAGCGGAACTCGTTCGCTCGATCACTGGGACGTACTCCCAGCCCGGGGTGGTTTGGCTGAGACGATTCGGGTGTTATGTCTGCGTAGCGTCATCAACGTCGGCAAACGTTCTCAAACGCGCTTAGTATCGATGCGACGTTCTGGTGTGTCGAGAAAGCCCGATGCTGTTAATGCCTGCCGAAATCATCTTCTGGCGCACGATGATCTTCTTCATTTGTATTGTCGCGCTTTACGTCATGGCATGGCGCATCACCGCTCAGCGTCTTGTCGGGGATGGTAAGAGATATTTGCTGGTCGCCCAGTTTTGTATCTTTGTCCCGGCTTTCGCGCACCATCTGCTCAACTCTAACTCACGCCATGGGCCTCCGTTTGTGGATGTGCTCGGTAATTCCTGGCTGGTGTTCGTCTTGTTGCTTTTGTCGGTAGCGTTTCCAACAGTGTGGTTGATTCTCTGGACTCGGGGTCTCGCAGATAGAGTGCCAGGCCTCCGGGTACTGGCGTTTTGCGTGCTGCTCGGATTCGTTGGCGTCGGTGGTTCATATCTCGTCGATCTTCGGACCAATCATGCGCGTACGCTTGACGATCCGGCGAGTGCGGCACTGTTGGACGTTGTGAAGCGCGTGGAGTCTGGAGAGGCGTTTGGCTATTTGCCGATCGCGACTTATCCCGAAAGCAAAAGAAAGTCGGTGAACGAAATTCTCACTACCCGGAAAAAGGCATGCAAGGTGGCTGATTCTCCGACATACGAGTGGATAGAGCGCGTGGCCTACGAACCCCACATCTCACTGTTACGCAAAAAAATCAGAGGCTATATCAATGTTGATGGGGAAGAACGGCTCTCCACGCATACGTTGATTGGGTATCCGGAGTGCTGGTTTGTGATCGAGGCAACTTTTGGACGCAATGAGGTGGGTAACGTTGCTCTGCGAGACTTTAGATTAGGCGATACGTTTACGAATCGCGAGTTTGCGTTGCGTGACGAATCATCCCTGTATCGCCGCATCTGGATCGGCCCCAAATACGAGAGCGCGCTTATCCGTCGATTCGACTAGGGTGATGCCGACTGGTGTGCACGGGTTGTATTGTGACCTGTGCGTCACTTCGTAAGAGTGTTGGCCTGATACCTGCGGTCATTGCTCTTTAGGTAGCAGAAGCCCATGACCTTACGGCCATGGGCTTCGTCGTTACTGCGCGTTGACTGGATCAGTCAGTCGGATCAGTCGGATCATCGCCCGATATCTGCGACTCCAGAATCTGGATGTCCAGTGCTGGCAACTCTGTGTGCTTGCCAGAGCGATTGAATGTCTTGAGTCTGGCACGCACACCATCTACGCGTTTGTGTGCCGAACGAACGATGGATCCAGAGCCGCAATGCTTGGCCAGGCGCGCTGTCTCTCGATCGAGATCGACAGACGGCGTGGCGTCGAACAGTGCGGCATTGCATTGTGCCACGAGCATTTGCTGAGATGCCCGAACGCAGCTCCTCGCAAGTTTACCGCGACGTCGATCGGTCGAGAGTTTCCCACCGCGCGCGTTGAGCAAGCCGATTGTCATCGACAAAGCAGATAACGTCGACAGGAAACTGAAGCTGCACGCAAAACCAGAGACGGCTTGAACGGCCACCGCCGTTCACGTCGCTAAAGCGTCAATACGAGTGGCGGTTAGTGGCGTGGCAACCGCGCGATGAAGCTCAGGCGGGCCTTTTGACGAAGATGATTTCTCCGGCACCAAAATACTCACCGCCGCCAAGACGACCGATGGGGTCCGCGCTGTCGGCCTTCACCGCAAGTCGACCCTTGGCGTCACTGCCCACTACAGCATCGTCCAGATAAAGATGCTTTAGCTCCGCAAAGAATATTGCCTGGGTTTTGATCATTTTGATTTCGGAGAACTCGCACGCGTATGCGATTCGACAGTCTGCCAGACGGGGCAAATCGGACCCCGGCATCGATGTCAGCTCAAGACCGAGTTCGTCTACTTCAGAAACTTCTGGTGGCATCGACGCGGATGACAGCGTCATGGCCTCGGCCATCTCTCGATGGGCAATGTGTACGACGAAGTTCTTGCGGGCTTCGATATTGATATGTGTGTCCTTGATTGATCCATCCGGCTCACGTCCGATTGACAGCATGATCATCGGCGGGTCGCTGGTCAGGGCATTGAAGTACGAGAACGGAGCCAGGTTGTAGGAGCCGTTTTCATTCTCGCTCAGTACCCAGGCGACGGGTCTCGGGATGACCGTTTGAGTCATGGTGGCATACGTCTGTGCAGGTGACAGATCGGACATATCAATATGCATAGGGAAAATCTCGGAACGTCAGGGCAGGCCAGCTGAGGGTTGTTCAGGCAGCCAATAGCAAAGTGCCAATAGGAAAGTTAAAAACAGAGGTAGCGACGATGCCAGACCCCTGCGGCGGCGTGAGACGATTGTAACCCATCGTGGATAAGCTCGACTCGCAGCACAACCGAATTCACTGCAGGTCCGGCATCGAGAGGGATGCGACTTTGACCCAGGGGAATTCCATCGCGCAGCAGGGCACATCATCGTGTGCCGCGCCGTGCGACGACTGATGTAATGAATCGGTTTATGTCGAGTGGCTTGGTATGTTGATGAGACAACTGGCGGATGAAGCGACTGTGCCGAAGACTATGGCATATCGCATTCACGATGCGCGAAAAGGGAGACACAACATCATGCAAGCCGTAGTTTTTCTCGGGGAGCGGCAGCTGGAGCTCAAGAAGTTCCCCGACCCGACGCCGGATACCGGCGAAGTTGTTCTCGAGATAAAGGCCTCGGGAATGTGCGGCACGGATCTACATCGCTATCGTGGTCCGAAGCTGGATGAGCATCTCATTGCCGGACACGAGCCCTGTGGGGTCGTCTTGGCGGTTGGTGCCGGGGTTCCGCCGAGCCAAGCAAGCGTTGGTGACCGAGTCATGGTCCATCACTACGACGGCTGCGGTGCATGCAAGCATTGCGTCGAAGGCTGGACGCAAATGTGTGACGACGGATCAACCATTTATGGCGGCAAGAATGGTCATGGAGCCCACGCGCCCTACATGAAAGTACCGGCTCATACGCTGGTAAAGCTGCCCGAGGAACTCACGTTCAAGGCAGGCGCTGCGATTTCCTGTGGCACCGGCACGGCTTTTGGTGCGATAAAGCAGCTTGAGCTGGCAGGCGACGAAACACTCGCGGTGTTCGGACAGGGCCCGGTTGGATTGAGCGCGACCTTGCTCGCGAAAGAGATGGGGGCCCGTGTTATTGCCGTGGATCCTCAGAGCGACCGGCGCGCGATGGCCACGAGTTTTGGCGCCGACTACACCATAGACCCAACGGACGTCGATGCGGCAGAGCTCATTCGTGAACTCACCGCGGGACTTGGAGCGCACAAGAGCATGGAGTGCAGCTCGAACGCGATGGCTCGCGCGCAGTCCGTGGATTGCCTGCGCAAGTGGGGTACGGCTTGCATGGTCGGAGTGACTGGCGATATCACCGTGCCAATAACGAACCTGATTCACAAGCAGGCGAGAATCCTTGGCTCATGGACTTTCAGTAAAACCGGGCAGGCGGAGTGTGCCCGGTTCATCCTCGAGCGCGGCATCGATATCAATCCGCTGTTCAGCCACGAATTCGTTCTCGACGATGCGATATCCGCTTATAAACTATTTGATGCCCAGAAGATGGGTAAGGGTGTGTTCCTGCTGTAGGTCGTTTTTTGGGGACCCAGGGGCGCGGCGTCCCGGTAGCTGCCCGAGCGCAACGTTTTCAGATTGACCTGAAGACTACGCAGACTTTTTGCACACCAGGGCGGCGGCACCTTCGTCACCGACGGCCTCACAATGCAGAGTCCCGGCGCTGACGGTACAGACATCGCCGGCCTTGTGAACCACGGCGCCGTCCTCAGTGGTCACGGTGAACTCGCCGGCAGTGATCAAAATGGTCGCGGTAAAATCATGGGCATGCATCTCGTTGCTCATGTTCTTTTCGAAGGTTTTGGCAATCGGCGCATCAAACCCCTCGTCTGCCGCCATCTTTTTGAATTCATCCGCGTGCATGTTGGACTCCTGGTGTTTTGACTCTGAACATGTCGGGTCAGTCTGCATGGAAGCCTGACGCTGGGCAATGTTGTGATTCACAAGATGACGCGAGACTGGTTCATCTGTCGAGCCCCGTTGGCAAGGCCGCGTTCACTGCGGGCCCCCATGATGATTCTGAAGTTGTCCCCTGTGCACGTCCAGCCGGGGTAGACACTGCCTGAACACCCCGGTGGGGCGATTTGTTATCCGCCCTGACGCGGGTTGATGGTTCTCTCGCCATTTGCGGCGCCCGTGTGTTAGAGCGAGTCGCACCCGTGAGGTCACAGCTGACGCGCGATAGCGTTTAATCCAATCCCAGCGAATTGAGATAGGTGTCCATGGTGCTGGACCAGACGCTTGTGTCGAAGATAAAGAAATGGCCGTTCTGGTCCGGCTTGAGTTTCATCACCTCGAACTGACCTCGTCCACCCGCCTTTTTGAAGGCTTTGAAGTTCTTGCGGCTGTGCTTGATGCTGTAATACGGGTCGTTGTGTGCGTAGAGCCAAAGCGATGGCTTTTTGTAGGCGACACCGTGCGTGAACCCGGTCTCGTTGATTTCTCGTGCATCGGGAATGCCGCCGGCCATCCAGCCACCGACAAAGTTGATGACGCCCTTAAACATGTCCGGCTGACGCCCCGCGTACGCCACAGACAGTATGCCTCCTCGTGACAACCCGCCCAGTATCATTTTCTCGACGTTGACGTCGGGACGGGCCACGGCCCACTTCATGAACGCATCAATGTCGACAAGCGCACGATCAAAGCCGGCCAGCGATGTTTTAGCGTCGCGGGCGTAGGCGGAGCGATCGGGATTCATTCCTTCGTCGTAAAGACCATCGGACTTACCGCGGCCACGCCGCTGCGGGAACATCACCATCCATCCACGTTTATTGAAGTAGCGGGCCAGTGCCTCACTCGACCAGGTCTGCGTAAACAGGCTCGGATTGTCGCCATTGCCGGTGGAGCCGTGGTTGAAGATCACAACAGGATATTTGGCGGCATTGGCTTCATCTGCTGCAGGTTTGTAGATCACAACTTCGAGGCCCACCGGCTTGCCGTTTTCAACGAGATTGGTCTGAGCGCGCTCAATCGAAAGCGTGCTGTTCCTGATTCGGCGCCCAAGCGCGCCAGCCATCCAGCCCTGGCCCGAGTGCCACAGCATTTCGACCGTTTCGGCGTTTCGCATTCGATAGCTGAACCGGGTGCCGCTTTCTAGAGTGCCCTTGATTTCATCGCCGTCAAACGTGGCAGTCCTGCGCTGTACGAGTGACGCCTGTCCCTGCATTTCGCGAACTATGGTCACCACGACCTGGTCGGCCGTAATCTTTTCGACGATCAGTTTGATATCAGCAACCCGGTTGTTGCCTGCCCATCCTGACCAGACCCCTGTCCAGGCAGCACGATCATCTGCCACATCGGCGCCAGGCTTTTCGATGACGACATCTGTGGGCACCTGGGCTTTAACCGGACTCTGGGAGATCTCCGGCTCCAGATCACCGATGAAACCGGGCCACGGTGTTTCAGGGAGTTCGTCCGCGCTCGCGCCGCCGGCGAGGCAAAGCAAAATGACGAGTAAGCTTGAGTGGAAAAGCTTCATGCCGCAACGAGTCTCAATGTGTCGATACTCGACCTAACATGCGTTAACTTCGCAGCACAATCAAGTCGACTGTGTGCTCACAAGGCGTGCGACCCAGCAGGCTCTGAAAGCGACGTACTTTAATCCGAACTGGTATGGGTATTTTCTGGTGTCGCCGAGCTTCCCGGGACTCGCGACACGCCCTGTATAAGAGGCCTGCGTCGGTGCCAATGCTGTGTAGGAAGTAAGTGAGCACGTGGGGCCACGCGGTTGTCGAATGAATCCGGCGCGGCGCGCGCGATTATGATAAAAATGCATCAACATCTGGCGGATCGCAACGATCTCGTGGGATGCAGATAAACCCCGACTTAGTTCGATCCGGGCACGACTATCATTACGAGCGGTGAGTTTCGTGGACAAAAACGTAAGTGAAAGAAGTACGCGCGACAAAGCACTGCGTATCAATCTCGACGAAAAAAAATACGGCACTATCGCGGAGATAGGAGCAGGTCAGGAAGTAGCGCGACAGTTTTTCACGGCAGGCGCAGCTGCGGGAACTATCGCCAAGACGATATCCGCCTATGACATGAAGTTCTCTGACTCCATCTATGGCGTGCAGCAAGGTGGACGTTATGTCAGCAAGGCACGAGTAAAAGCGATGCTGGACAAGGAGTTCCAGCTTGTTGTTGATCGAGTTGGTGATTCCCGTTCGCGTTCGTCACGCTATTTCGCGTATGCAACAACCGTTGCCGCCAAAAGTTTTAATCAGAACAACGAGTGTCACGCCTGGTGCGGCATTAAGATTCAAATGTACCCGGGTGCGGAGCCCTCGGAAATTGTGGCGCACATTCGGATGCGTGACGACAACGCCGAACTCCAGCAGGACGTTTTGGGCAAGTTTGGCGTGAATTTGATCTACGCGTCTTTTTATTATTACGAGAATCCAAAAAAGATAATCGATTCACTTACTGACAGTATCGAACAGGACCGTATTGAGGTTGATTCAATTGAATTTCACGGTCCTTATTTCGAAGAAGTAGACAATCGCGGAATCAATATTCATTTGATCCGCTCGTGGAAAACCCGAGCCGTAATCTTCAATCCCGATGGCTCGGTCGTCATTCCTGCCGAAGCGCTTTACAAAAAGAACGTCCTGACGATTCGTGGATCATTCCGACCTGTAACGAAACTCAACGTCGACATGATCGAGCAGGGGCTGAAATCGTTCGAGCAGCTGGAGAAGGTTACGCGCGACAACAGTATCGCGCTTGCAGAAATTTCGATAAACGACGCTCGCGGTAACGATCTGGGAGTTCCTGAAGCCGATTTGATCGCCCGCGTGCACCTGCTCAATCTGTTGGGCTACACCGTGATGCTCTCTGACTACACGCGCTATTTTTCGTTGCGTGCATACTTTCGTCAGTTTACGCAGATGCAGATTGGCGTTGTCGTTGGTGTGGTTAACATCAACCAGATCTTTGACGAGCAAACGTATGTCGGTGTCGAAGGCGGCATTCTCGAAGGCTTTGGCAAGCTGTTTTCCGGTCAGACAAGCATGTTTGTCTATCCTGAACTCGACAGCAGTGGCGAGTTACGCGATTTCAAGCAAGCGAAAGTGCCCGGCCACCTGACCTGTCTCTACCAGCACCTGCTCGAAAACGACTTCATCTTCGGGATTGAGACAAGCGA
>CALHMG010000164.1 GCA_938034705.1 uncultured Gammaproteobacteria bacterium | reverse complement strand
ATAGGTAACACCCAGACCGCGCACCCCGGCCGACCCTGCCATCTGCATGTCATACAGCGTGTCACCCACCATGAGCGCACCACCTGCTTCGACACCGGTTCTGTCGAGCACATCGAGCAGCATGGCCGGGTCCGGCTTGGGCCGTGCCTCGTCGGCGCAACGGGTAAACACAAATCGCGACCGCAGCCCGATCTCGTCCAGAACCCGATCAAGACCTCGTCTTGATTTGCCGGTCGCCACACTCAGCATCAGGCCCGCCGCTTCAAGCTCTTCGAGGCCCGCTTCAACACCGTCGAACAGCGGCATCGGCGTCCGGTCGTGGGTGATCCACTGATCCCGATAGGCCACGCTCAGGCGTTCGTACGCCCTGTCGTCCAGACCGGGGTAAAGCGTGGCATATGTCTGCGGCAAAGACAGACCAATTAGATGTCGAACCGCTTCAGGGTCCGGCACTGAAAGACCCGCCTCCAGCGCGGCAGCCGACATGCAGGCCACGATTCGCGCGCCCGAATCCATGAGCGTGCCGTCCCAGTCAAACACCACCAGATCCAGCTTCACCTACACCGCCTCCGTGTCGAGTGCTTCGAGCACCTTTTCAAGACGCCCGGGCAATGGAGCTCTGGCAATCACCGGCATGTCGGTTACCGGATGCGCAAAACTCAAGAGTGATGCGTGCAGAAAGAGCCGCTTCAGCCCGACCGTTCTCATTGAACGATTGAATTTGCGATCGCCATGCCGATCGTCACCCGCAACCGGGTGACCAATGCTCTCGGCGTGAATGCGGGCCTGATGATTGCGCCCGGTCAATAGATCAATTTTTACCAGTGATGCCTGCAGGTGTTCGTCACCGACTACTCTCTCAAGTGTAAAAATGCTGCGCGCTTCGCGCTCTCCTACGGGTGTATCGATCACTCGCCGTGACGTGCCAACGTCTCCGCGCAACAATGCCGTGTAGATCTTTTCGAGACGCACATCGTCACCGCGAAGCGAATCATGCAAAGACGTCAACACTGACCGACTCTTGGCGATGATCAGACAACCCGACGTTGCACGATCGAGTCGATGCGCGAGTTCGGCAAAATCGAGCTCCGGCCGGGCAACGCGAAGCTGTTCGATGAGCCCGCTTTCGATACCGGTTCCGGAATGCACGGCGAGTCCGCTTGGCTTGTTGATGATCAAAAGATGTTCGTCTTCAAACAGGGGCAGCTCCAGCGCCTCAAGCACGGCGCTGGAGGGCCGCGCGATGGCGGGCGTGGATTTGGTGCGTACCGGCGGCAGTCGAACAATGTCGCCAACCTGCAGGCGCGTCACCGCTTTGGCGCGACCCTTGTTCACTCGCACCTCCCCTTTACGAATGATCCGATAGATCACCGAGCGAGGGACCCCACGAAATTGGGCCATGAGGAAGTTGTCGAGACGCTGACCGTCGGCCGATTCGTTGATCTCGACGTGCTGTACTGATGTCGAACCTGATGACGCATCCTGATTTTCGCCACCACGCTCGCGATCCTGATGTTCCGGCGCAGTCCGGTCTTCCGCGATATCTCGCGGACTGCGGGAACCCTGAGTTGGCGATCGCCTTCGGCCAGACAAAGGCCATCTCCTCAAACACATGCTGTGGGGAGGCTATGCTACCCGGTCATCACCCTCGGATTTGGCCCAATTGCAGTCCCGTGACGTGCCCCGGCGCCACGCCCTTTTTCAGCGCCAGTCGCGGTCCGATCCATGCAGCGGGGTCAAACCTTAAGCGAACCTGACGCTCCGGGCGCCAACGAGGCCGAGGGCGTTTGAGCTGAACCCCGAAAAACGTCCGCCAGGCGCTGTGTGCAGTGGAAAACCATGGTTTGCGCAGAGCTTCAGCGAAGGTGTCTGACCGGCGGTCGCCTGCATGGGCGTCATCCGGCTGGATCAACCGCAGATCATCCCGTTGATTGCTGGTGGCCTAGGCCATTGGTATAGTTAACAAATGCGGAAGGATTCCGCAGGGATGGCGTGCCAGACTCCCGCCACAGACGATGTCCGCAGGGGTTCATTGTTTTCGGGGTTGTCAGTCAGGACAGAGTCAGTGAGTAGCCGATTGAGTAGCCGCTTCAGGTAACCAATTCGCGAAACACCGGGCTCTTCGGACGATCACCACGGGGCAGTTGAATTGCAGACCAGACGCGCACTGCGCGAACCGGGTCCACGGAATTGATCTTGTGTGCAGCAGGCTGTACGAGCGTGAAAACGCTTCCCTCCCTCGGTATCGAGTCGGTGACTCCGACTGATGTTGTTCGCATGCCAATAGTTACTGATCGAAATCTATATCCAGGTGATTGATGCCTGGGATCACAGCCGAACGAACGGATTGTTCAAGGTTTTACGCGGCTGTCTTTCCGGATATCACCGACAGCGTCTTGAGTGAGGCGACTCCCTAAAACGGAGTCGCGCAACCGCACGAAATGCGGCACGGAAAACGCCTGAATCGGTTCATCTGAAGCGTGCCTTCATCGTTGCACTTAAGGAAAGCAACAAACGGCACGCGAGAGACAGGGGCAACAATTGCTTCGATAGCGGAACCTGAAAGCTCCGATTGTCGCGGCGCAGATCGACGACCAGCCCCCGCATATCTACGGCGACACGCGCGAGATTGCGAGAAAGAATTTTCCCCAAACCGTCGATCCGGGTATGGCTTCAAACCCGCTTTAGCCTGAAGCCAGATGTGTAGAGGTTCTTGGTCGCTCGATGAACACCTGTTCGAAGAATGCCAGGACCTTCTACGACGAAAATACAAGTGATGGAGCTACGTTAACAACGCAGCAAACGTGGAAACGTTGATGAACCGTTGATAAAATGCGGACTGACGGAATAATCTTGTAACTGTTCGGCCCATCTGTCCGATCGATTCATACAGGCTCATATCCCCGGACCGCCGAGGCATCGTGAAGACGATCGCACCGGCCCCACGGAGGACCACTGAGTACCTGTCTGGCGATCAGGATCAGGAGCTATGGGTAACAGTGATTTGGCGAACAGCAGTTCGCCGAAGGACAGGATACAGCCTCAGACCGCAATTCGGCCTTCAGCGTCAGTCAGGCAAACTGACTGGCAATAAGCCGGACAACAGTTTCGTCGTGATGCCACCGTAATACTGCGTGCTAACCCGGCATTTTGCCGGTCGGTTCCGTCGGGATACGACAATGAAAAGAATGCTGTTCAACGCGACTCATCAGGAAGAGTTACGCGTCGCCATCGTTGATGGCCAAAAACTGCTCGATCTGGATATCGAGACCGTCACCCACCATCAGAAAAAGGGCAACATCTACAAAGGCACCGTGACCCGCGTAGAGCCCAGTCTGGAAGCTGCCTTCGTCGACTACGGCGCTGAGCGTCAGGGATTCCTGCCGCTGAAGGAGATCTCCCGGGCCTATTTCAAGAATTACTCCGCCTCTACTCCGATGGCCCAGGTCCGAATTCAGGACGTGATCAAAGAAGGCCAGGAGCTGGTGCTTCAGGTTGAGAAAGACGAGCGCGGCAACAAGGGCGCAGCCCTGACAACGTTTATCAGCCTCGCTGGCCGATTCCTGGTCCTGATGCCCAACAACCCCAAGGGCGGCGGCATCTCACGCCGAGTTGAAGGCGAAGACCGTGCTGAGCTGCGCGATCACATCGCCCAGCTGGACGTTCCTCAGGAACATGCACTGATCGCGCGCACTGCGGGTATCGGGCGTTCTTTCGAAGAAATCCAGTGGGACCTGGACTACCTCCTGAACGTGTGGACGGCGATCGCGGATGCCGCGGAATCGCGAAAAGCACCATTTCTGATTTTTCAGGAAAGCAACCTTGTGGTTCGCGCAATTCGCGACTACCTCAAGAGCGACGTTACCGAGATTCTCATCGATGACAAGGATATCTACGAGCGTGCTCGCAAGTTCATGCAGCAGGTCATGCCTTCGAACATCGATCGCCTGAAACACTACGAAGATTCTGTTCCACTCTTCTCGCGTTATCAGATCGAACATCAAATCGAATCCGCTTTCTCGCGGACCGTGCGACTGCAAAGCGGCGGCGCCCTGGTAATCGACCACACTGAAGCGGTCGTTACCATCGACGTCAACTCGGCGAAGGCGACCAAAGGCGCCGACATCGAAGAGACCGCCCTGCACACCAACCTTGAAGCGGCTGACGAAATCGCGCGACAGCTTCGCATGCGCGACCTTGGCGGTCTGATCGTAATCGACATGATCGATATGATGCAGACGCGAAACCAGCGTTCTGTCGAAAACCGCCTTATCGAAGCACTGAGGATCGACCGCGCTCGTGTGCAGGTCGGCAAGATCTCACGATTTGGACTGCTCGAGATGTCGCGCCAGAGACTTCGTTCGTCTCTGGGCGAATCAAACTACATCTCGTGCCCGCGTTGTGAAGGCACGGGCAACATTCGAAGCACGACCTCTTCCGCGCTCAGCATTTTGCGCATTCTTGAAGAAGAAGCGCTTAAAGAGAACACCGAGGGAATCAACGCCCACCTGCCACTTGAGACAGGAACCTATCTCCTGAACGAAAAGCGTCAGGAAATAGCGTCCATCGAAAGTCGCCTCGGCACACGCATCTTCGTGATACCGACGCCGACGCTGGAGACGCCTCATTTCAATATTGAGCGCTTGCGCCCCGAAGACATGCCAGCCGGCGCAGATTCTGCGCTGAGCTACCAGATCGAGCCGGAAAAGGAAGAAGCTACGGAGCCTCACCATTTCCGCGCGGCCACTCAGAACGAAAGCGCTCTGGTCGGTCAGGAAGACATCGCAACAACGGCACCGCCACCTATTTCGACACCCGAGCCCGCGAGCCAGGCTGCATCGGCCACGGAAAACCGGTCGGGATTCTTCGGACGTGTGTTCGGTGGACTGTTTGGTGCCGGCGCAGGCGCCGCGGCAGCGACAGCCGCGGTGGCTTCCTCAGACTCGAAAAGCGAGTCCGATTCATCGGCACGAAGCGGCGACCGACAAAATACACGCCGCCGCGCGAACCAGCGCTCCGACGGTGCGAATCGCAGAGGCAATCGTGGCGGCCGCGGCCGTGGCGGCAGTCAAGGCGGTCGCCAGGGCGGCAACAATCAGAATCGACAGAACACTCGCGGGCGCCAGGGTCAGAACCGCGGATCTGACGACAACGCCGAATCAGGAAACTCCAACCAGAACCGGCAGAACAATCGCGGTGGACGCGGTCGTGGACGTGGTCGCGGCGGCAAGTCTGCTTCAACCGATCAGAACAACGACAACCGCAAGAATCGTAATCAGGACGCGAGCGCTGCTGGCGAGAATAAGTCGAGCGACTCAGGCGACAAGCCAAACAACAACCGCAGTCGCGGGACTCGTGGACGCGGCCGAGGTCGTGGACGCGGCCGTGGCGGCGATAACAACCAGCAAGGCAATCGTAACGACAACAACGAGAACCGCGGTAACACCGATAGAGCTGCCCGTGATGCCAAACCCGAGGTAGACGGCAACCGGCGTCCGGATGCTCCATCTTCGGATCGCCCCAGGAACGACGGACCGAAACCTGCCGATTCCAAACCGGCTCACAGCAATGCTGCTGAATCCAAACCTGCGGACGCCAAACCGGTCGAGACCAAGCGATCCGAGTCAAAGCCCGTAGAGACAAAACAGGCTGAATCAAGGCCGGCAGAAGCGCCAAAGCCTGCAGCTGCGCCCAAACCAGCGGAGACAACCAGTCAGTCTTCCACAGTGACGGCTTCGCCTTCGGACTACATCAAGCCTGCATCGAGCTCAACGCCGATGCAGCAGATTGAAACCAAAGGCAAGCCGGGCGACTAAGCACGACGACCCGCTGTCCAGCCAGGGACCGAAGCCCCGATCGTTATTGGTCGGGGCTTTTTCTTTCTGGGCTCGCGCTATCGATCAAAGACGGCGATGGATTCGACGTGCGCCGTATGCGGAAACATGTCGATGATTCCGGCGCCGGTAAGCGTCATGCCATGCTCATGAACCAGGATCTGGCTGTCCCGAGCCAGCGTCGCCGGGTTGCACGACACATAAACGATTCGCTTGATGCTCGGGTCATTCAGCTGCTGGACGACCTCTAGAGCGCCTGAACGTGGCGGATCAATCAGCAGCCGGTCAAAAGGTCCGTCAAGTTTCGCGTACTCGAACTTGTCGTCATAAAGGTCGGCGGTCTGGAACTCAACATTCGTAAGGCCGTTGCGCTGCGCGTTGCCAAGTGCGCGGGTTACCAGCGACTGATCGCCCTCGACTCCAACTACGCGACCGGCAAGACGGGCAATCGGCAGCGTGAAGTTTCCGATCCCGCAGAAAAGATCCAGCACGGTCTCGTCGGCCTGGGGCGCCAACAGGTCGAGCGCACGCTTGACCATGATCTCGTTCATCGCGCCATTGACCTGAACAAAGTCGAGGGGCTCAAACTCGATATCAAGGTCGAAGTCGCCCATGCGGTAGATCAGCGGCGCTGGCTCGCCTGGCCACACGCAGTGAACCGTGTCGGGGCCACCTGGCTGAAGAAATACCTGCACGCTGTGCTCCTGCCCCCAGCTGCGAAGCAACATGTGATCAGTGTCCCCGAGCGGTTCAAGATGCCGGAACACAAGGGTTGTGACGTTGTCACCGACGGAGACCTCAACCTGGGGAATCCGTGTTGGGCTGGACAGAGACTCGATCAGCTTCGGCAGCGTATCGAGCAGTCGCACAGCTTCCGGGCGCATCGTGTGACACTCGGTGAGTCCCGTGATGTAGCTGGCGCCGCGCTCGCGAAAACCGACCAGCACACCACCCTTTTTCGGCACCAGACGCACCCCCAGTCGCGCGCGACGACGATAGCCCCAGGCGCTGGCGGTAACCGGAGAAAAAATCTCTTGAGGTGTGACCTCACCCAGTTTTTCCAGATTGGTGAGAAGCTGATTGTGTTTCGCTTCAAGCTGGGCATCGTGGGCGAGATGCTGTGTGGCGCACCCGCCGCAAACGCCGAAGTGGATACAGGCTGGCTCGACACGGTCTTCGCTGGCCCTCAGAACCTCCAGCACCTTTCCGGCCCCGACCTTGCGCCGCCCTTTTTGCTCGAGAAACCTGACGCGCTCTCCCGGCAAGGCACCGTGAACCATCCAGACCTTGCCGTCGATTCTCGCAACGCCACGCCCATCGTGGGAAAGATCTTCAATATCGACCTCGAATTCCCGAAACGGCCGCTTCTTTCGTCCCACGCTCAGATACTCCAGACAGGCGCTGACAGCATCATGTCGACCACGCCCCAAGAAATTCATTCAGATGGGGCTGATCCTGCGCCGCAAGCGAATCCCGAACCAGCTTGAGTTCAGCGAGGTAGTCGGAATCGCCGAGTCGACCACGCATCTTCTCGAACGCCAGGTACACAAGCCATGTGTTCAGGACGTCGGTCTCACAATACTGACGAATCTGCTCGATGCCGCCTGCAAGCCAGGTGTCCCAGACTTTTGAACCATCCATACCAAGCTTGCCCGGAAACCCGAGCATCGTGGCTATCTCGTCGAGCGGGGCTGCGCTTCGCGGATTGAAGCCCGCGAGAACATCCATCAGATCGGTGTGGCGCCAATGATATCGCTGGATGTAGTTATCCCACTTCATGTCGCGATCGTCTTCGCCCATGTCCCAGTAACGAGATGCGTCGACGCCATTGATCAACGAGCGATAGTGCAGCACCGGCAGGTCGAAGCCGCTGCCATTCCAGCTAACCAGCGTCGGTGTATATTTTTCGATGACTTTGAAAAAGTCTCGGATAATTTCAGCCTCGTCCGACTCTGCGTGACCGAAGGTTGCGAGTTTGAATTCTTCACGGCCGCGGCGAACGGCGGAAATGGCGACAATCTTTTGCTGGTGACACGGCAGAAATTCTGAACCACCTGTCTTTTCCCGGCGTTTGGTTGCCATCACACGAGCAACATCTTCGTCCGCGATTGACTCCGGCAGATCGAACAGACGCCGGCCGCCCGCTATATCGGGAATAGTCTCAATATCAAAAACAAGTATGTTCATTAACTCTCCACTGGGACCTGACCGTCCCGGTGTTGCAACTAAAATACGCCGGAGCTGAGATAGCGATCACCGCGATCGCACACGATGGAGCAGATAACCGCATTCTCAACCTCGGCCGATATGCGAAGCGCCACATCAATCGCGCCACCGCTGGATATTCCGGCAAAGATTCCCTCTTCACGCGCCAGCCGTCGCGCCATTTTCTCAGCGGCTTCCTGGCTCACTTCAATAGTCCTGTCGACGCGCGAGGCGTCAAAGATGCTGGGCAGGTATTCCTTCGGCCACTTCCGGATCCCCGGGATCTGTGAACCTTCTGAAGGCTGGGCGCCCACAATGACAATGTCGGGGTTTTGCTCCTTCAGAAATCGAGATACACCCATGATGGTGCCGGTTGTTCCCATTGAGCTGACAAAATGAGTAATGCGGCCTTCGGTCTGCTCCCACAGTTCCGGGCCGGTCGTCAGGTAGTGCGCCTCGGGGTTGTCAGGATTGGCGAACTGGTCGAGCACGACGCCCTCGCCTCGTGCAGCCATGGCGGCCGCCATGTCGCGCGCGGCTTCCATGCCCTGTTCTTCAGTGACAGAAATAATTTCAGCCCCGTACACACGCATGGTCGCCCGGCGTTCTTCGGTCATGTTGTCGGGCATGATGAGGACCATGCGATAGCCACGCATCGCGGCTGCCATCGCCAGCGCGATGCCCGTGTTGCCACTGGTAGCCTCTATCAGGGTATCGCCAGGCTTGATATCACCGCGCTTCTCCGCGGCGAGAATCATGTTTACGGCAGGACGATCCTTGACTGAACCCGCGGGATTATTGCCTTCGAGTTTGCCCGCGATAATATTGGAAGTATCACCCGGCAATCGTTTCAGGCGAACGAGGGGCGTGCCCCCGACGTAGTCATCGAGTGGTTTAATCATAGGACTGGATAACAGCTGAAGATTAGGAACGGCCGTTGAATTTTAACACGGGTGCATGTGTGTCACGACGAGCTGCGGTTTACGCTCGCCCCGAAAATCATTGACTTCGAGACGATAAACTACAGCCAGCTGGGACACTTCAGACAGCGCCTCCAGACGATCGCCATACCGGAACGCGATGGCGTCGTGCACCTGTCCGGAGTCGCTGTCTTTCAGTCGCAACTTGACGTGATCGGTGCCGACCTGTCGATGCTCTACGAGCTCAAAAGTGCCGTCAAAAATCGGCTCTGGGAACCCCTGACCCCAGGGGCCTGCGTCGCGTAATGCTTCCGCAACCTCAACGCGCAGATAGTTGCCCGGCAGCTCTCCATCCGTCATGACCACCCCGGGCTTGTAGCGATCTCCGAGCGCATCGACCACCGCCTGCTCGTACGCGGTTTTGAACTCATCGACGTTTTCGGGCTTCAGGGACAGGCCCGCGGCCATTGCGTGACCACCAAACTTGATAATCAGACCGGGGTGGTTTCGGGAGACCGTGTCGAGCAGATCACGCATGTGCAAACCCGGCACCGAACGACCCGAGCCCTTTATTTCGTCATCGCCTGCGGGAGCAAGCGCTATGGTCGGACGGTCGAACCGCTCGCGAATCCGCGCCGCAACCAGGCCCACGATGCCGTGATGCCAGTTGTCGTTGAACAGACAGATACCCCGCGGTATGCCCTCGGCCGACCCGGCCTCGATTTCCTCGACCGCGGCCGTAGCATCAGCCTGCATGTCGCGCTCGATCTCCTGGCGTTGCTTGTTGATGTCGTCGAGCTGACGGGCAAGCTCACGGGCGTGGTCAAGATCGTCAGACATCAGACACTCGATCCCGACCTGCATGTCTTCCAGACGTCCCGCCGCGTTGAGGCGTGGCCCAACGGCAAAACCGAGATCAGTTGCCGTGATCTTGCCGATCTCGCGTTTGCCGACTTCGAGCAGCGCCTTGATACCGGGCCGGCAAGGCAGCTTGCCTTTTTCGTTGATGCGCCCGAGGCCCTGCTGGACCAGAATGCGGTTATTGCGATCAAGCGGCACGACGTCGGCGACGGTGCCAAGCGCCACCAGATCGAGGTATTCGGCAAGTCTGGGCTCCTCGAGGCCCATCTCTGAAAACCAGCCCTGGGATTTGAGTTCGGCGCGCAGCGCAGACAGCACGTAAAACATGACGCCGACGCCGGCGAGGTTCTTGCTGGGAAATTTGTCCCCGCGCATGTTCGGATTGACGATCGCGTCGGCCATCGGCAGCTCGTCACCCGGCAGGTGATGATCGGTGATCAGCACCGACATGCCGAGTTCAGCCGCGCGCTGTACCCCTTCTATGCTCGAAATACCGTTGTCGACCGTGATGATGAGTTCAGGCTCGAATTTCGCCGCAACATCCACCACTTCCGGGGTAAGGCCGTAGCCAAACCCAAAGCGATTCGGCACAAAGTAGGCGACTTCGTTCGCGCCCATGGATTTAAGCGCCATTACACCGAGCGCTGTCGCGGTGGCGCCATCGGCGTCGAAGTCTCCGACGATCAGCATACGGGCATCGGCCTGAACGGCCCCCGCCAGCAGGTCGATCGCCTCGGAGAGCCCCATCAGGGCATCGGGTCGAAGCAGGTTTCGGATACCCAGATCGAT
>CALHMG010000163.1 GCA_938034705.1 uncultured Gammaproteobacteria bacterium | reverse complement strand
CATGGCGCTGCGGTTGCGGAAATGCATTGTCAAAGACACCGGCCCTGTGACTGACCGCGTCCGTGGTGTCTGGCGAGCCTGAAACCCGTGTCGAAATCTCATAATCCGGGCGACTCTCAAAAGCGACCTGCCGTCGACCAGTCGGCGGGCGCGATCACCGGACTGGTTGGGTGTTGTGTGACGACCCTTTTGATGGGAACGCTGCATGCCTGGTCGGTACTGGTGGCGGACCTTGAAGCCGTTACCGGTATCGCCAGGGCGGCAGTGTCCATGGTGTATTCCGGGGCGCTCGTGTGTTTGACGCTGGCCGTGCTCGTCGCCGTGCCGCTGTATTCGAGATGGTCGCCGTCGTTTCTGATCTTCATAGCCGCAGTCGTAGCAGGCGCAGGTCTCCTGATCGCGGGCACCGGGTCGCTGACGTGGCTGGTGGTGGGATACAGCATTGTGTTTGGTGCGGCGAACGGACTTGCCTACGGATTCGCTTTACAGCTTTCGGCTCGTGTATGGCCGGCACGTCCGGGGTTTGCAATGGGTATCACGACAGCATCCTACGGCCTCGGGGCCGTCATCGGTGCGCAGATTCTGGGCTGGTCGGCCGATGTTTCAGGGTCCCTTGCGACGCTGCGCATGCATGCCGTCAGCTTTTTCGTCCTGGCGCCGCTGTTATGGTTTTTGATACGCCAAAGTGGCGTGAGCTACGTCAGCGCCACTTCTGGAACGGCTGACGACGGTGAGTCACTCGACTCGCGACAGCTGATTAGATACTGGCTGGCCTATGGTCTCGCGTGCGCGGCGGGGCTCATGGCGATAGCCCATGCCGAACCCTTTCTCTCGAGTCTCGGTGGCTCAACCCGATCTTTGTCCATTCAGGGGGTTGCTGCGATGGGCGTGGGTAACGTGGTCGCAGGCGTTGTGGCGGGCGTTGCGGCGGACCGGATTGCGGTTGGCCGGATCGTTGTGCTGTTGCCGCTGGTGTCTGCGGCTGCGCTTTTGCTGGCTGCCTTTGTCGACTCCGTCGTTGCCGGCGTGGTCGCAATTGTTGTGGTCGGTCTGTGTTATGGCGCCACGATTGCGGTTTATCCGCTGGTAGTTGCGAAAGCATTTGGGTCAGGGCGGTCGGCGAAGGCGTACGGCCGGGTCTTTACGTCATGGGGCCTCGCGGGGCTCGTCGCCCCCATCGTCGCGGGCTACATGTTTGACGCAACGCAAAGCTATCGACTACCGATGCTGCTCGCGCTTTGCCTCTCGGTGATATCGGCTGTGGTCGCAAGCACTTTCAACACCGATGCTCATGGCACCAGTCGACGCTCGCGATAAAAAATGTACAGTCCGCTGGCGATGATAATGGCCGCACCCAGCAGGGTGTTCATTGTCGGTATCTCGTTAAAGAGCACAAAGCCATACACGGACGCCCAGATCAGAGACGAGTAAGAGAACGGTGCCAGCACAGATGCTTCGGCGACCGAGAAGGCCTTGACGAGGCACAGGTGGCCCAGAATCCCGACGACGCCCATTCCGGCAAAGAACAACCAGTCGACCCCGGTTGGCGTTTTCCAGAAAAAGGGAACAATCAGGGACGCAAGGATTGAGCCGATCAAGCCGGTATAGATGACAGACGTGATCTCGGGATCTGCGGTCCGAATCTGTCGGGTGACAATCTGATAAACCGCGTTCGCGATGGCGGCCAGAAGCAAAAAGCCGACACCGATCGAGATGCCGCTGGTATCGGGCCGCACCACAATGATCGAACCGACGAACCCGAATCCAACACCGATCCAGCGTCTGAACCCGACCTTCTCCCCAAGCATCGGAATCGCGAGCATCGTTACGAAAATTGGCGAAAGAAACAGGATAGTGGAGGCCGTCGCCAGCGGTATCGAAACCACGCCTATGAAAAAACACGCGTTCGTAATGAACATGAGAAACGACCGCCAGAGCTGGCGTTTGGTGTTCTTGCTCTTTACCGCGGCCGGAAAGCGATGGCGCAGATAAATGACAAGCAGCAGCGTGTGAAAGAAAAACCGCGCCCACGTGACCTGTATCGCAGGGTAGGTCTGGGTCAGGTGTTTGGCCTGGGCATCGAGCGTAATGAAAAAGAACATCGTCATCAGCATCCAGAAGATGCCGGCGATGGTGCTGTCATTGTTGCGCAGGGTATTCACGCGCGGAGTGTATACCTGTTGGCAGCTGATCAGTACGGCCATTGCAAGTCTGATGTCGAGCGCGCGGATTGGCTCTATCCCAGGCTAGGCCGGGGCACCTGGCCGCGAGCCTGATCTTTGAGACGAAAAAAAAGCCAGCGGCTGATTCAGCCGCTGGCTCCTGGTACGAGTCGCCTGTTCTAGAGCTGAAGCAAGGTCACTTCAGAATAGAAAGTGAAGGTGCGCAGGGTCTTTTCAAGCTTGGCAAACTCCAGATCGGAAACATCCGGCGCCATTTCTTCGCCTACAAAAATACGAACACGTCCGTCGTTAGGCTTCTGCCAGCTTTCGACATTTTTGTAGCCTGCCTGTCTCAACTGCTGTTCGATCAGCTGCGCTTCGCGCATGCCGCCACCGGTTTCGATGACAATATGGTAACCGCCGCCCTGACCAAAAGCCGGAGGTCTGCTGCTCGGTAGCGCGGGCGCGTTAGGTGCGTTGCTGGCAACCTGCTGCGAACTGTTTGGCTGCGAGTTCCAGACCGATGTCGTGCGCTGCTGGACCTGCTGGTTCGCTGCGGGCTGCGTCGTAGTCGTGCTGGCAGTGGTTCTTGCAGCCGGCTGCGTCGCCTGTTTCGACTGCGTGGTTTGTCTGGGCGCGTTTGTCGTGCCGCTGTACCACGTGTCGCCAATGTAGTAGTTGTTGTTACCCAGTACCGCTGCGGTTGTTCGTTTTTGCGTGCCGGGGCTTCCCGGCGCAACGAAGCGCTTTACGCCATCACCCATGCGCACGACCATTTCGGAAAAGTCACGCGTGCGCGCGCGTTCCACGAGGTCGACGTACGCAGGCGACAGGCCGCTGCCGTTGTTGGCCTCGGACCAGATCGTCGAGTTGTTTGGCGGCGGCAGTGGTTTCGATGTCCAATCGTCTTTCACGACGCCCTGATAGCTGAGGCCACCGAGTGTCACGGCGCCCAGAATCGTTGGTATGTGCCAGAAGTAGGCCATGAGCTCTCCCTTTTGCTCAATCAGCAGGCAATGATATCAAACTTCTAATATCGGAAACGCTTTGAATTTACTCACTTTTTCTCGGACTGGTGGACGAATCCGGGAGATTTCCGGCATGTCGTCGTCATCTTTGGGCCATGAGTGCCTCAGGTTATGGATCCGCGAACGTCGTTATTCAACACGGCGAATGTGACATATGAAGGCGCGACGCGGCGTCGCCGGTCTCTCGCGGAAGCTGCGCGGGTTCGGCCACGCAGCCGTTGATTCGAAACTGCAACCAGTAGGTGGACCCCCGCATCTGGATGATGTCGTCAATCGCGCCGGTGGAAACGGCGTTGGATTTATCGCAACCGTCCAAGCTAAATTGTGGTGAGGGAAGGCATCGCCAGGGGATGGGCATTGAAGATAACAACCACACTGAAACCGGCAATGGCGCTGGTCATCGCGCTGATCGCAGGAGGCTGTGTCCCGCCGGGATACTACGATCCGCTACCCACCGATCCAGCGACACCCAAGCCGCCTTCGCGCCCGCCTGCGGACGTGTTCAATCCTCTGCCGTGTCCATTCGTTGAACTCGAACCGAGTCTGGTAAACGGCTACCAGTCGATTCGCGTCAACACGCAGACCATCCGAAAACTCTGGGTCAATCGAAGCAGCTCCACCAGCGCAGAACTCATGGTGTCCTACATCAACGAGGCCAGGAACTACACGTTGTCTGTCTGCAACAACATCGATTGCCACCGACAGATCGAAACCGTTCGCAACGCCGTGCGCGATGAAATACTTCGCACCCGTCGTTCGTGTGGACTCGACTCTTAAGAAGCAGCGCCATGTACAAATACTCCTGTCCCAACTGCAAGAACACAATGGATGGTCACATCCAGAAGTGCGCTTTTTGTCAGTGGAACCGGGGCGACCCACAGAAGCACATTCGCCGAATGGCTTTTCCTAAAGCCCAGCACTGGGCGCTGCTGGTCGTGCTCTACGCGATTGGTTGTTACCTGCTCGGCGCGAATCTCTCGGCGTTACTTTAGCGTCGGATACCAATCGCTGCGCCCGCGCCCTCAGGCGTGCCGAGCTTGCTGTGACTCTCAAGCATGCTCTCGAGATTCGCAATGATGTGGTCGGGGAGGGGAGTCGATCGCCTTTCGGGTAAGCCGATGTGGACATTAACCTGTTCTGCGGTTGCGGCGAGATAGCCTTCGGTGGCGTGATACATCTGCATGAAGTAGTGCGTGCACTTGTGATTGAAATCGAGCAGCTGGCACGTGATTTTGATCGGATCGCCTTCTTTGAGTTCTCCGAGGTAACGCACGTTGGACTGCAGGGCAAAGCTCGTTCCGGTGCCGGCGTTCTTGTACGCTTCGCCAAAATCTATCGCCTCGAGATAAACGTCTACGGCAATGTCAAAGGCCAGAACGTAGTACGCAACGTTCATGTGGCCGTTGTAGTCAATCCATTCGGGAAGGACCCGTTGTTCAGGTGCGATCAGAGGCGCAGGATGTTCTATGTTCATGCACCCGATTATACCGATTGACTAGGCATGTTGCGTAGCTGATGTCGCGACGGTCCGCGTTCGGGGCTTCAAAAATCCGGCTGTGGTTTGAGCGCACAGGGCAAAGATCGCACTGTTGATTGCGGCAAGCATGACGAACGTGAGGCTGAGCATCCAGAGTTGCCCAAGCGGTGGCTCGCTGGTGTCGATAAATTGCGGGAGGAAGGCCACAAAAAACACGATCGTTTGCGGGTTTGCGGCCGTGACCAGCCAGGTGCGAAACATCGAACCCGCGCGATTGGCTGTGGGTACCTGCTCAGGTTCGCGAGTTCGTTCGCTCACAACACCCCAGGCAAGTCTGCAAATGAAGTACACAAGATAGACACCGCCGGCAATCTTCAACGCGTTGAAAAGAATCGGTGAGGTCGACAGCAAGGTGCCAAGACCGACGATAGAGAAAGTGAGCGTGGTGGCGTGGCCCAGGGCCACCGCGATTGAAAGGGGAAGCACGCAGGCTTTGCCCTGTGACAGGGCAAAACCCACAACGGTTACGACCGTCGGACCAGGAACAATCAGCATCAGAATTGACGATGCGACGAATGCGAGCCAGATTTCGATATCCATGGTTTTGACGCTTCAGGCTGCGATGTACGCGCTGAGGGTGCGCGCGAGATGAACAAGGGTCAGAAGGCCGGCGAGAACCAGAAGGATCAAAATGGTTCGTCTGTAGGCGTTTAGCCGAGGGGCGGTGTTCATTAATGTCTCCTGCAGTAGGTGTGTCGATGGAGACAGGACTTTGGCGGATCTGGCGAGCACGAGAACGGAGCTTGTTACCCCGCAATCGGCAAATATTACCCACTAGCAGAAAGTAGTATTCTTCGCCGTGAGAGCAGAAATTCAGGGGGTTTTTGGCAGATGCCGATGGTTGAAATCACGATGGACCGGCGCTTTGATGCCCGGGCGCAGGAGGTTGCAGAGCAACTTGGCGCCGACATCGTCGCTGAGCTCGTTGCCGGTATCGAGGCATCACCCGACGACTGCCAGATCGTGATCTCGTCCACGGCGCGAGTTGCTGTCGGCTTCCCGATACATGTCTCGATCAAATACCGTGCCCGTGAAGACCGTACCCGGGAGCGTGTCGAGACGACGCTCGACGCCATCGGGCGTCGGATTCGCGCAGTCTTTGATGCGGACGTACGCTTACGCGGGTTTCCTTCGGATAACGCGACGCTCGCGGCCGTCAATCTGCGCGCTGAAGACTGAGGTAGCGCTACGTGTCCATAGAAGTCTGGATTGCGTTGGTGCTCGCACACCTTCTGGGTGCGATGAGCCCCGGGCCATCACTCGCGTTAATGCTGCGCAACACCTTGCGCGGTGGCCGGCGCCTGGGCGTAATAACCGGCGTTGGCCACGGCGTCGGGTTTGGGGTTTATGCAGCGCTTGCGGCGACCTCACTCGTTACAGCGCTTGCCGTGCACCCCGCGACCGAGAGCGTTCTGAAGTGGGCGGGCGTCGCGCTGTTGCTGTATCTCGGTTTTACGATTACGCGTCATGCACTCAGCGGTCCTTACGCCTTTGACGATAGCGCAGGCGATCTTGGGTCGTCGGGCGCAGGCTTTGTTCAGGGTTTTTCCCTGGCGATCTTCAACCCAAAGATTCTTGCCTGGATGCTGGCGATCTACGCACCCTTTCTTGACGAAAACCTGAGCGCGGTGACGATCGCGGCGATGGTGATCATGGGGATGGTGATCGACGGCGGCTGGTATGTGGTGGTCGCGCTGCTGCTGTCGCGCGGAAAGTGGATCGAAAAGCTGCGGATCAATGCGCACCGAATCGATCTGGCGATGGGTGCGCTGATGTTTCTCTTTGCCGTCTTTCTGCTCTTCGGTTCCTAGCCGCCGAATCTAATCAAGTTCTTCTCGAAACAGTCCGAGCAGTTCCTGGGGCGCGCGGTCTGAAAAACTGAACAGCACGGCCTCGGTTTCGGTTTCAAACTGAATGTCGGTCCAGTTTGGCGAAACCATCACATCGTTTTCTTCGAAGCTGAAAACCTGATCGCCGATTGTTGCCTTCCCGCGTCCTTCGACCACGGCAAACACGCAGGACTCCGTTGTGCGCCACGTACGCGTCTGAAAGCTGGCAGGAAGTTTCTGGGCGAAGGCTGCGATCGTTGGAAGCACATGGCCACCCGTCATCGGGTTGGAATACACCATTTTCCAGCCGTGGTGCGGGTCCGGTTCGTCATTCGTCTGCATGGCGTTCAGCGCTTCGGCTACCCGCTCGTACGGGTAGCTGTAGACCGGCGAATACGGATGCACGTGCTCGCCCATCAGCGGCTTGAGACCTGATCCCCAGCGCGAAATGCTGTTGTCGTCTTCGCGAAAGATCGGCTGCTGGTCGCTTTCGTTCTGCTCGCCAAAGCGCGCACCGAAGAAACCTACAAGAGGAATGTCGAGTCCGTCGAGCCAGATCAGAGGGCCATCGCCGTCGTTTTTGTGGTCGTGCCAGCACCATGACGGTGTGGTGATGAAGTCTCCACGACGCATCTGGCAGCGTTCGCCCTGGACGGCGGTATAGCCGCCGGTACTTTCAAGTACAAAACGAATCGCACCCTGAGTATGGCGGTGCGCCGGGGCAACTTCGCCGGGAAGCACCATCTGCAATCCGGCAAACAGCGTCTGTGCAACCCCGGGGCGATCCAGCCCCGGGTTCCTGAGAGCGAGCACCCGACGTTCCGCTTCCGCGGCCGAAATCTGGCTGCCCGCATCGACCAGCAGCGGGCGCAATGTCGCGTAACGCCATATAAAAGGGTCACCGGCCGGCGTTGGCACTTCGGTGATCAGATTATCGTAGATCTCCCAAAGTGGCAGCGTTGAGGCCTTGAACATCTCGTCGTATGCAGGCTGGAGATGTTTGTGTTTGACGTCCTTTAACATGGCGTTGGTAACTCGCTCATTCGACAGTTAGCTCGAAGTGTCCCAGACAGCCTCGGTCAGCGGCAGTCCAGCAATGTCGTCTGCGGAAATCGAGCGATCCGCCGAAACATTGACCTGTTCGAGCAGCGAGCCTACCTGTCTCGCATGCTGTGTCGAGTGCCAGACCGCGCGCTCCAGCATTTCGTGTCGGGACGCGCCGCCAAAGTAGGTCGGCACTTCAACATCGAAGCTTTCGCCTTTGGTTCGGTCTGCCCAGGCGTTAAACCGTGCGCGAACGCTTTCGCCGAATTCGGCAATTTGCGCGCTGGTTTTCATGTCGTCCGGTGGTGGCCCAACCATGTTCTCGTAACTGAGTTCTTCACCGGTGTCCTCCATGTCGAGAAAGGCAACGGGCACCTGGAAGACATGATGCAGCAACACCAGCCACGAACGAGGCCGATTGGGGAGTTCCCGGGTCAGCGCATCGTCGGGCATAAGTCGAGTCTGCTCGATCGCGATATCAAGAATCCTGGCGTAGCGGGTCTTGAGTTCATCGGCCGAAAGCTCTGGCGCCGTGTCTTCGTCAAGTTCAAGGAACTCGACGACGTCTTTTATGACCTGTGCGAATACGTATTCGCTGCCTCTGGAAACCACCGGCAGTGAGCGGGAACCGAGCGCGCGCAGCTGCGCTGCACCATCCGGATCGGCCATGACATTGATTGATTCAAATTCGATCTCACGGATCGAGAGGAATTCTTTAATCCTCAGACAGCTAGTTCAATGAGGCTGCCAGAAGACCTTGA
Organism: uncultured Gammaproteobacteria bacterium; assembly: GCA_938034705.1. Classification (GTDB taxonomy): domain Bacteria; phylum Pseudomonadota; class Gammaproteobacteria; order Arenicellales; family CALHMG01; genus CALHMG01. The sequence goes on along the minus strand of CALHMG010000163.1, from coordinate 4,334 downwards.
TGGGTTCTGTCGTTTGCGTTTGCATGTGTCTGTAGACCACGGTCGGTTGAAAGAAGGTCACTATATTGCCAATCGACGCGGACCTAAAGCCATCAGGTGCCGTACCGGGGGCCAAATTCCCGGACCGGTGCAAACTTCACCACATCCCGGCTGTATAAGGCGGTTGTGACCGCCAGATCAGCTTTGTCTGTCCCGGATGATCCACGATGTGGGGAGCTGTGGTTCCAGCGATCTATCTGATCTTTGATAATAATCTCTCATCGCCAGGCTCGGACAACACCCATGAAGATCCAGAAACTGACCGAAAATTTTGGCGCAAGTGTTGAGGGGCTCGACCTGTCTCGCGTGCCTGACGACACGGTGATGCGATCTCTTGCTGACGCGCTGTATGCGAACAGACTGCTGCTCATCAAAGGCCAGGATCTTGAGGTCGACGACTACTATCAGTTTGGCCGCCAGTGGGGAGAGCTGATTACCCACGTCAGCGAGTTTCTGCGTGTTCCGGGCTATCCGGAGATGATGTGTATCGGCAACACCGAAGACAAGGATCGAGATCCGGCAATACGTAACGGTGCAGTTCACTGGCACACGGATGGTTCTTACAAGCTACCGGCGACCGCGATTACCATGCTGTACGCGCGCAAGGTTCCCGCCAACGGCGGTAACACGTGGTTTTGCGATATGGCGCGGGCCTACGACGCGCTGACCGATGCTGACAAAGCGCTGGCCCGGTCGAGTATTGCTAACCATCTTTTTGGAGCCGGCACGGATGACGATGAGGTGACTCCGGCTGGCGCTGCGCAAACCCAGGCCGAAGCTACGCCGGTGAAAAATTCGCTGGTGAAGATCCATCCGGTAACCGGCAGAAGCGCGCTGTACGGTCTCGGTCAGTCTCCGTATTCCATAGACGGTCTTTCGGACGATGACGCACGCGCCAGAATTCGTTACTTCAAATCCCATGCCACACAACCTGAGTTTCTCTACGAGCATCGCTATGAACCTGGCGACATCATGCTGATCGATTGCCTCGCTACCATGCACAAGGCAACGCCAAGCGAAGTCGCCGAGTCGCCTGACGCGGATAACGCCCGAATCATGTGGCGATTGAGTACAGAAGGGCTGCCGCCTGCCGTGGCCGCAGTCTAGCGTCCCGGCTCGGCCGCAGCGGCCGTCAACTTAAGTCTCGATTTGATCAATTTGCAATAGCCGGTGACGCCGATACGGGGGATACTGCGGCTGCCTGCAACCAGGACCAGCCACTGTCACCATGAATCCAGCGCTGGTAGATCTCGGACTCAGTCCGTTTTTTACCCAACAGCTAGCACCCGAGGAAGCCGCCGACGATCGACTCGCCAGAGTGATCGAGGTGCAGCGCGGGCGCATCATCGTGCGTGACGCAAACAGGGACTTCGCCGTGGTTCTCGGCGGTTCCTGGTTTCAAAAGCCTTCCGAGCATCGGCCTACCGTCGGTGACTGGGTGCTGCTGGATGCAGAAGGCGAAAAGATTTCACGTCTGCTTGATCGCAAGAGTATTTTCAGTCGACTCGCCGCCGGCTCGAAAACCGAGGTTCAGCTCATCGCGGCGAACGTCGATACTCTGTTTGTGGTGACTTCATGCAATGACGACTTCAACGAGTCTCGTCTCGAACGATATCTCGCGCTTGCGTTAGAGGCCGGTGTCGATCCCGTGATTGTCATTACCAAGGCCGATCAATCGGACAACTCGCAAAGTTTCTTTGAGCGGGCACGCTCGATAAATGCGCAAGTGCCTGTGGAAGTTGTAGACGCTCGCGAGCCGGCGAGTGTAGAGGCGCTGCTCGGCTGGGTTACCCATGGTTCGACGGTGGCGCTTGTCGGTTCATCTGGCGTGGGTAAATCAACCCTGGTCAACACGCTCTCGGGTTCTGAATTAACACAGACGGGCGGCATTCGTGAAGACGACGCCAAGGGTCGACACACCACCAGCTATCGCGCGTTGTATCAGCTGTCTGGTGGTGGGCTGTTGCTGGACGTCCCTGGAATGCGCGAACTGAAAGTGGCCGAGCTCGAGCGGTCGGTCGCGGAGACTTTCGCAGACATCGAACAGCTCGCGTTCAGCTGCCGGTTTTCAGACTGTGCTCATGACAGGGAGCCTGGTTGTGCGGTGCAGGCCGCTGTGCGCGATGGCTCTCTCGATGAGCGACGTTTGTCCAACTACAGCAAGCTTGTAGAGGAAGAGGCTCGGCAGTCACTCTCACTGGCGGAGTTGCGGCAACGTGAGCGTCAGTTCACCAAGGTCGTCAACCAGCATGTTGCACGCAAACGTAAGCCGGCACCCGGTGACGACGGCTAGCCGTCCGTAGTATTCAAGGATTGCCCGTCACGCTTCGTGTGCCGCAGATAATTTGTCCCAGTCAAACGTAACGCCGGTGCCGGCATCGCCGGGAGCCACCGCCAGATGATTTTCAATCACAAGAGGGCGTGTTGTGTAGGCGTCGATCGGAAATGAGTGTACTTCGAGCCAGCCGGAATCGGGTCGCGCCGAGACAAGACTGACGTGTAGTTCCTGCATGCCGTGGCTGCACACCGAGATGTTATGGGGTTCAAATAGCTCGGCTACACGCAGCCAGCCGGTGATGCCGCCGCAGTTGGAAGCGTCGGGCTGAATAAACCCGAGTGAAGCATCCGCCAGCGCGTATTCGAACTCGTGAATGGTGTGCAGGTTTTCGCCCATGGCGAGCGGCATGCCGGTGGCTTCGGTGATTTTTCTGTAGCCGTGGTAGTCATCGGGGATTGTAGGTTCTTCGAACCACAGGAGATCATAAGGCGCAAAGGAGTCTGCTGCCTTAATCGCGTCTTCGACACTCAGCGCATAGTTGGCGTCGACCATGAACGATACGTCAGGTCCGACAAGCTCCCGGATAGCCTTCACTCTCGCAACGTCGTCCGCAAGGTCGGGCTGCCCGACTTTTATTTTTATTGCGTTGGCACCGTTCGCGAGATAGTTCTCGGTTTGCCTGATCAGCTTTGGCAGCGAGAAATTGAGATCGATACCACCGCAGTACGCTTTGCATCGGTCGCTGGCGCCGCCGGCCATTTGCCACAGCGGCTTGTTCTCCTTTTTGCAGCGTATGTCCCAAAGAGCGATGTCCAGGGCCGAGATCGCGAAAGAGGCTACACCGCCGCGAGCGACATAGTGGACGTGCCACTGCATTTCGTCATAAAGACTTTCAACCGAAGTCGCGTCTCGACCCGTCAGAAAAGGCGCAAGGTCGTGTTCGATCATTGCTTGAATCGACCGGCCGCCGCGGCCGCCGGTGTAGGTATACCCGGTTCCTTCGCTCCCGTCGGTCAGTGACACGGTGGTCGTGATCAGCTCGAAGTGGCTGTGGTCACCGTGCTTTGCGTCGCTGAGTACTTCGTCGAGAGGTACGTTAAACAGCTGAGTTCTGATGTTCGATATTGTGCTCATCGTATGTCCGAAATTGGGTGATCGATCTGGCATTGAACGCTTTGTGGTCACGACCATAGCGTGCAAGGAAAATCGGGATCAAGACGACTGGTATCGAGCGATGAACTAAATGTCGATTAGATGGGTCATACTCGGCGCAGATATCAGTCAGAGACCGGAGACTCCTCACAATGACCGCCGTATCGTTGCATCGAAGCTGTCCGTTAAGTTTGAAACGCGTTTTGATGGCGCTGGTTCTCGCAGTTCTGATGATTATCGCCGGGCCCGGTGCTGTCGCACAGGAGCCGGTATCTTCGCTCGACAAAATTGGCAGTAGCGCGGCTCTTGCGCGACTGTCGGATGCAGACCTGCGGCGACTGGTCGCCGAGCGCCTTGAGAACAGTGCTGCTGCAGACGCACCGGTTGACTACGGTTTTCATCCAGCGGTGACCATGTGGCGAGTGTCGAAGAAGATCAACGCGGTACGTGCACGGTTCGAGGAGCTGCTCACCGTTCGGCATCGACTGGGCGGCGAGATGCGCGAGGCCTGGGCGAAAGTATCCGGGCCGCGGGAGTCCGGGTCTTTTCTCGGGTTTCTGATTGCGATGGCAATTTCGTTTGGGCTTGGACTGCTTGCGGAGCGTCTTGTCTTGCGAAAGTTCTCGCCTCTTCATCTCAAGCTGGCAAACGAAGTGGAAGACAATTCGCCGATGACGCTCGGCGCCAAGCTTGCGGGGCTGGGTGGTCTTCTCGGCGTGCGCCTGGCCGCAATGGTTCTGCTGGCGGCGGTGGCCGGCCTGGTTTTCTTTACGATCAATTCCACAGGTGATCAGGATCGCACCACATTTTTCTTCTACCTCGGCGCGCTGATCCTCGTACGGGTTGCTGCCGCCGTTACGGCTGT
>CALHMG010000162.1 GCA_938034705.1 uncultured Gammaproteobacteria bacterium | reverse complement strand
AGCCTTGGGGTACATCTCCGGCTTCAGTCCGGGCGGAAATATGAAACTCCGGCGGGGGCGAATGGCGCGTTCGTTTGAATCGGTCATGTCTTGATCATCGTTGGATTTGCAAAGGTTGGTTGGGTCACATCATTGCGTCGGGTTCGTCTTCGCCTGCCTGGGCTGCATAGATCGACGTATAGCCGCCTGACCAGTCAGGAGGAATCAGGCACGGAGTCGGATCGAGCTGAGCCCACTTTGCCGGTTGACCTCGTACGATCTCAAACGAATGGGACGATGGCTGGGGGTGTGGCGTATAGGGTTTGGCGTCTGCGGAAGAGTAGCAGTTCAACAGCAGAGGCCGCGGTTCGGGCGACTTGCTCGATGGCGAAAAGTGCGCGGTTCGACAATTGTGAATCGTGATGCTCCCGGCACGGCCTTTGAGATATTCGACCTTCGACATGTCGATATTCGCGGCGTCGCGATCCTTGAGATGACCGGTCCAGTTGCCGTCGTCGTCATACAGATCGTAGATCGGTCCGCCGTGACTACCGGGAAGTACGGCCAGCGGACCATTGATCATGTCGGTGTCAGAGAGATAACAGCCGATGGTAAACACGTTGTAGTTCGTGTGAGGAAAGAACTGCGTGTCCTGATGCCATTTGACCGTGTCGGTTTCGTCGAACCACTTGAAGTTGAGCTTGGAGTGGTGAAAGACCACATCAGGGCCGGCTAGATCGGCTGCAACATCAGCCATGAGCCCGCGGGCGAACTCCCAGTACGTGCTGTGGTTCTGGTCCGGCATCTTCAGGCGTCGAAGAACCGGATTGTCTGCCGTATGTTCAGGTGCAATATCGAAAACGTCGTCAGATTCGGTAACGGCCCGACTCGAGTCGACAAATTCGCGGGTGACGGCAATGAGATCTGCCAGCGTGTCAGCAGGCACCAGCTCTTCTACGCTGACATAGCCGTGGGTAAAGTAGTGTTCACGCTGACTCTGTGTGAGCACCCTGGCTGGGTGCGCGAGGATTTCGTCGGGCGTCATCGGCAACCTCCGTCTGTGTTGAGATCGATAACTCAGACGATAAAGTGTGCCCACTGCCGATCCAATCGGCAATGAGCATCGACTTCCTGCTTCGGTGTACGAACCCCGGATACGCCCTGGAGTTACATTCCAGATGAGCTCTAACCGGCTGTGGCCATGACACGCACGCCGCCCAGTTTGCCCCCTTTGAACTGGCGGGTTACCACATCGTAAAAACTGTCCAGTGCCGCGACGATGTCTTCACCGTGGACTTCAGTCTTGTAGTCAGCCATCGCTCTCCAGTTGTCGAGTCGTTCGGCCACGTGCGGCGTCCACATTTCGGTGGTCTCCTGAAAATCGATCTGTGAGAAGTTGGCTCGCTGCAGGTCGTGTACGTATTGCTGCTCTGTTTGCATGTTCGCGCCGTACAGCAGGTGATCGACTTCGTACTGCTCCTTTGCGCTGAAGTCTCCCTTTCGGAAAAGATCTTCAAAGTACAGCTTGCCACCGGGTTTCAGAGCGTTGCCAAGTCTTTGATACAGACGGTTCTGTTCCGGAATATGATAAACAGCCAGCCAGCTGACGATGGCGTCATAACTTGCCTTTGCCAGCTCGGTCTCGTGGATGTCACCGCAAACGTGTTCGACCTTGTCACTCAGACCGCAGCGCTCTGTGAGCGACTTGGCCACGTCATTCATATCGGGCTGAAGTTCAACCGCGGTGATGTGACAGCCTGTTTTGTCCGCGATATAGCGCGCGGGACCGCCGAGGCCTGCGCCGACATCAAGAATTTTCGAATCCTCGGTTATGCCTGTTGCCTCAATCGCCTCGTCTACGGCGTCGGTCCCGAAATAGTGCAGCTGATCAAACGGCGTCAGCATTTTCACGTTCAACGGGTCTTGGTCTTTTACGCCAATGCTCTTGAGGTCGTTGTAGATGCGGTCTACGTGGGAGTAGAGCTGCATCGATTTTATGCCGGGTTTAGCCATCGGTATTTCCACCAGAAATTTTTCCCTGTTATATCACTCCAGACGACTTCAATTCTTCGATTTGATGGTCCGAAAGTCCCAGTAAATCTTTAAAGATCTGGTCATTATGGGAACCGAGGGCGGGACCGAGCGAATCTACCCTGGGCGGGGTCTCGCTCATCGTTGGAACAGGGCTTGGAATGGTAAAAGAGCCTGATCTTGGGTCGCTGAATGTCGTCAGGTTTTCGCGGGCCGCAAAATGTGGATCTTCGAAAATTTCATCGATGGAATACACCGGGCCGCAGGGCACCTGACCCTTTTCGCACAGGGACATCAGTTCGTCCCGGTTGTGCCTGGAGGTCCACGCCGACACCAGCGCGTCAACATCGTCGCGCTCGGCCTCGCGCCTGGCAATCGTGCCCCATCGATCTTCACTGGCAAGCTCGGGCTCGCCCATCACCTGCGCAAGTCTTTCGAAGATCTTGTCGCTGGTGCAGGCGATTGCAATCCATCGCTTGTCGAGTGTCGGATAGTGGCTGTGCGGCACCACGTTTACGGTGCCCGGTCCCATTCGTTCGCGAACAAAGTCCTTGAAGGCGTAGGCCGGGGCGATTTCGTCGAGGATTCTGAATATCGATTCATACAGACCGATGTCGACGTACTGACCTTTGCCGGTGACGTCCCGAGCTTTCAGCGCGGTCATGGCACCAAACGCCCCGTACAGTCCGGTCATGTAGTCGGCGATGGTTGCTGAACCGGGCGTAACGGGAGGGCGGTCCGGGTAGCCAGCCAGATAGGACAGGCCGCCAAACGCCTGACCAATACGTGCGAACCCGGGTCGCCCGCTGTAGGGTCCGGTCTGGCCATAACCGGTGATGCGCACCATCACCAGTTGATCGTTAACCTCGTGTAGAACGTCCCAGCCAAGGTTCCATCGTTCAAGCGTGCCTGTCTGAAAGTTCTCCACCAGCACATCGGCGGTTTTCACCAGCTCTTTGAACAGCTCGGCGCCTTCAGGCGTCCTTAAATCCAGCGTGATGCTCTTTTTGTTACGCGCTTCTGACAGCCAGACCAGCGTGTCACCGCAGTCCGTTGGAGTGCCAAATCGCCTGAGCGGATCACCAACACCGGGCAGTTCGATTTTGATTACCTCGGCTCCAAATTCTCCAAGCTGGGTCGCGGCAAACGGGCCGGCGAGAAACGTACCGACGTCGAGGACCCGCAGACCCTCGAGCGCCGAAGGCGACTGTGATGGATTGGGTGTATTCATAGCTACTCCTTAACTGCTCCCTGGGTGACAGGCTCAAGTCATTCCAAGCGCTTGTGCGGCCGCGAGCAGTCTTCGCAGTGGTGGCATGATGTCGATCGAAACAAATTCTCCATCGACGTATGCCGTTCCTTCACCACGGGCGACTGCCTTTTCGAATGCGTCGATCATGCGTTTTGCGCGAACGATCTGCGCCTCGGATGGACTGAAGACTTCGTTGGCAATTTGAATCTGGCTGGGGTGAAACACGAGCTTTCCGTCGTAACCGAGGCTCTTTGCATGCTCGGCGTCTTCACGAGTTGCCTGCGTGTTCTTGACGTCCACGAACCAGGCCGCGTCAATCGCCTGAATTTCGGCGAGAGCGGCAGCGGCAACCAGCTGCGAACGCGCCCACAGCAACGACTCCTGAGACAGGGAGATGCCCGTGACCGCGGCGTAGTCGCCCGAACCTAGAAACAGACCGGCGGCGCGTTTCGTTGCCGTCGCAATCCGGTCGGCCGCGAACAAACCGCGCGGTGTCTCGAGCGAAAGAATTACCGCTGTCGGCCTGTTCACCCCCTGGGTCGTTTCAAGTCGACTCAGAATCTGTTCCAGCGCGACAACTTCCTCAGGCGACTCCAGCTTGGGTATGAACAGTGTGTCGACAAGAGACAGGTCAAGTTCCTGCAGATCAGTCTCAAGCTGTCCCGACGCTACTGAACCCGGTCGAACCATAATTTCGCAGTCTGACCCCGAGGCTTCGATGAGCCAGTCCCTGACGCAGGAGCGTGCCGTCTCCTTGTTCGGTGGTGCGACACCATCTTCGAGATCGGCAACCACGGCGTCGGCGCCGAGCGTGAGCGCCTTGGCCATCCGGTCGGGTCGGTTACCCGGCGTGATCAGGATAGATCGGCGCAGCTTGTGTTCTGGGTTGGCCATCCTGCAGACGGTCTCGACTGAAAATTCGTCCACAAGTATCGTTCGGGCGCGCCTCGGGATGGCGTTGTCGCACCATTCCCCGGCACCGTTGAAGGCCGTGCGCCGAGTGGATCGGCATACTGGCCGTTAAATTCGGTCTACGAGAATTGCAGGGGACAGGACAATGAACGAGTGGGAAGACGCAACACGTGGTCAGTACACCAAAAAGGGGCTCGGGGGGCGCGTTGGATGGGGCAATCGCCCTGGACTGATCGTCGTCGATCTGTCCCGTGCGTTTACCGATCCGTCCACCGGTCTTGGTGGCAATCTTGATTCAGAAGTCGAAGCTACTCGTGTGTTGCTGGAGACTTTTCGCGCAAAGGGATTACCCATTATTTTTATGACCGTTGCGTACAAGTCCGACTATAGCGACGCGGCGACGTTCATCGACAAGGTGCCTGCGCTTTCGATTCTGGTCGAGGGCACGGATATGGTCGAAATTGACGATCGCATCAAACCTCTGGGTGATGAGCCGGTTATTACGAAAAAATTCGCCAGCGCGTTTTTTGGTACCGACGTGGCGCAGCGACTGCGCGACGCCAATGTTGATACCGCGGTGGTCACCGGTTGCAGTACCAGCGGCTGTGTGCGTGCGACGGTAATCGACTCAATGCAGTACGGGTTTCGTACAATTGTGGTCAAAGAAGCGGTGGGGGATCGCGCCGAAGGCCCGCATCACGCCAACCTTTTTGACATGGATACCAAATACGGTGACGTCGTGTCTCTTGATGAGGCGATAGCGACAATCGAAAATCTCCCAAAGGACTGATCAGATGCCAAAGCTACTGACCGCGGAGCAGGTAGAACAGTTTGATCGAGACGGGTTTCTGTCTCCAATCGATGTCATGTCGAAAGCCGAGATCAAGACCTATCGTGACCGACTGGAAACCTATGAGCGGTCTATTGGTGAGCCCATTCAGAGCAATATGCGTCATAACGTTCATTTGCTGTTTACGTGGGCGGATGAGCTGATTCGACATCCTCAGGTACTGGATGCGGTTGAAGACGTGCTCGGTCCGAACCTCATGTGCTGGATCACCAATTTCTTCATCAAAGAAGCCAACGATCCGGGCTTTGTGTCCTGGCATCAGGATTCAACGTACTGGGGTCTTGATCCGTCTGACGTTGTGACAGCGTGGATCGCGCTTTCGGATGCGCCGATCGAGAGTGGCGCCATGAAAATGCTGCCCGGCAGCCACAAGTGGGATCAAATCAGCCACCGCGATACGTTTCACGAACACAACCTGCTCTCACGCGGCCAGGAAATCGAAATGGACGTCGATGACAAAGACGGCGTTTTCGTACCCATGGACGCGGGTCAGATGTCGCTGCACCACATCAAGCTCTGTCATGGATCTTCTCCGAACACCACTGACGATCGTCGAATCGGCCTGGCCGTTCGCTACATCCCAACCCATGTCCGACAGGTCAAAGTTCAGCGCGACGGTGCGGTGCTGGTGCGCGGCGAAGATGTTCACAACAATTTCGAATTTGATCCTTCGCCCGTTGCTGATCTCGACGCGGCAGCGGTAGCGGCACATCAACGCTCGGTAGACCGACTGCTCGGTGCTTTGATGGACGGAACCGAAGCGCAAGAGTTCAGAGCCTGAGCATGGCGGATAGCGGCAGCAAGTCCCCTGCGGTATCTCTTGGCGATGTGCGTCAAAGCCTGACCGATCGTGCCTACGTTGCGGTAGAGGAGCTGATCGTGACGCTCGAACTCAAGCCGGGATCTCTGCTGTCAGAGCAGGCGCTGGTCGAGCGACTGGGGATTGGCCGAACGCCGGTACGCGAAGCGCTGCAGCGACTGGCCCGCGAAGGGCTTGTGGTGATCAGGCCACGCAAGGGTGTTGTTGTTGCCGAAATCAACATACCGAAACATCTGAAGATGCTTGAGGTCCGTCGTGAGCTCGAGCGCCTGATGGCGAGAAAGGCCGCGGAACGCGCGACCCCGCAACAGCGCGACGCTTTCAGAAAGCTGAGCACCGAGATGCGCAGCGCCGTAGAGGATGCTGACGATCTCGCGTTCATAAGACTTGATGCCGAGTTCAACAGCCTGATCAATGAAACCGCGGGTAATGAATTTGCGAGCAAGTCGATCGCACTGATGGCGGGCCTGTCCAGACGTTTCTGGTATCTGTACAGCCAGCGTGCGCCGGGGCTGACGACGATGGCGAAACGCCATATCGCGGTCGCCGAGGCGATTGCCATCAACGACACCGATGCAGCGGCGACGGCCAGCGATGCGCTGATGGACTATGTCGAGTCTATTTCCCGCAATGCCATTGACTGGTAGGTGAGCGCGGTTTTCCCCCGGATTCGGCGTTCATCTGCGGAAAAACTGGCTTGTCACTGTGATATATCAGTGTATATTGAGATGTGATCGGGGCAGCGCGTGGTGTGGTCACACGTCTGTCGCACCGGTTCGAATTTGATCTTTCGCCAACGATTTCCGAGGGCCGTCAACCATGGATAGTGCCAACGTCGCCAACCTCTCTCATGATGATGCTCTGGAGCTGGATCAGTCGCCAATGAGCGATCGCCAGCGAGGTTACCGCAGCATATACCGTGAACGCATCGCTACCTGGTACAACGGGTATGTTCATGTGTTTGTGATCTACGTTATCGGGTTCAGTGCGCTGTTCGTTTACGGCAGTCACATTGCCAACCCGACGCTGCTCGACTGGCTTGTTGTGCCCGTTGTGTTTCTGATCGCCAACTTCTTCGAGTGGTACCTGCACGCAAAGATTCTGCACAGGCCGCAGAAATTTTCGGGCTTCAGGGCGATGTATCAGCGCCACACACTGATGCATCACCAGTTTTTTACCGACAGCGAAATGCGATTTGCCGGCGAGCACGACTGGCGTGTCACGTTCTTTCCGCCCTATGCCCTTATCATCTTCATGATGATTTCGATTCCGGGCGCTCTGCTGGCCGGCTGGCTGATTTCGGCAAACGCTGCGTGGTTCGTGATGTGTACGACTACAAGCGTCTACCTGATCTATGAGTTCATGCACTTTTGCTGTCACGTCAACGACAACTGGTTCGTCCGTAACATGCCTCTGGTCAATACGATTCGACGGCATCACGAAGCGCATCACAATCAGTCCATCATGATGGAACGAAACATGAATCTGACTTTCCCGATCTCGGACTGGTTTTTTAAGACTTCCGATCTCAATCGTGGACTGTTAGGTCATCTCTTTAACGGTTACAACACGGACCACGTCAAGACCGACATGCGCAAGACATCTGACAACGGTCGGGTGCGTTAAGCTTAAGTGGCTGACAAGATTTATCGTGGCGACAGAACAATCGACGGCGCGGAGGTGACCGTCGACGGGGAGCCGCTCGATCCAAAAACGGATGTCGAGAACTATTGCGATCTGGGTTACGAGTGGACCTACGTTGGCGATGCAAGCAGACAGCTCGCTTTTGCAATTCTCCTCGATCATCTGGGTGACGCGGCGGCGGCAAAAAATCTGACAGAGGGATTTACCGAGCACGTTATCGCTAATCTGAATAATGAATGGTCCATGTCCACGCAGGATATTGTCGCTGCGCTATCGGAGATTTCCTGACCCATGCCAGTTCCAATAAAAATTATGGTCTCTATCGCTGCCTTCGTTCTGGCGATGATCTTGTTCTATGTCGATCATCGTTATCTGGGAGACACCATCAACCCCGCCACAAAATGGGTAGCGCTGCTGCTGGGGCCGCTGATGGTCGGCGCGATCTGGGTATTTCCTGAAGCGAAAAAAGGCGACGTGCAGGGTATTCGCAAGGAAAACGCCGCGCGAAAATAACGGCGAACGCGAACAAAGAAAAAGGCCGCCAGTCTGGCGGCCTTTTTTATGACACTCCGGCAGCGATCAGTCGTCGAAGGTGACGGTCTTGAAGTCTGCAGGTGAAACGATTTCCAGTACCTCGAAATCCTTCGAGCAGTGAATCTCGCGATGTTTGATATACGGCTTTTGCAGAATCACGTCGCCTTTTTTGATGGTTTTGGTGCCTTCACCTTCATACTCGAACGTCGCTTCGCCGTTTAACACCATCACAAACTGAAAGTCACACTCATGGCAGTGCCACTTCTGGACCTGGTCTGCCATCTCTTTACCGTTGGCTTTAACGATGTGGGCAACGTAGTCGCCCTTGGATCCTTCGGCAATACCGAGATCACGGTATTCGAAAATCTCGCGCAATCCGGGTGTCCACTTCGCATCGCTTGCGAGGTTGTGTACGAAATCCCAGTGGGACTTGTCGACGATGGTTTTTACTTTGTCTTGCATAGGGCCTCCACAAACTTGAGTTGACACAAACTTGATTTGAGATGTCAGTAGATGGTCACGCCGCTATCGACTGACAGGACCTGGCCGGTGGTGATTTCCGACTCGTCCGCGGCCAAATAGACTGCCATGTTTGCGATATGTATGGGTAGACCCAGTCCCAGCAGGTGCTGCTGCCCGATCTTGTCGATTTCGGGGCTGGCGGCCATAAGCTTTTTGACGCGATCTGAAAGCGTTACTGAAGGCGCGATGGCGTTGACGCGAATTTTGTCCGGCGCGTACTCGACGGCCATTGATCGGGTCATTGCGGCAATCCCGCCTTTGGCGGCGGTATAGCAGTCGCGCCCCGGCAGGGCCATGAGAGCGACATTGGATGCCATGTTTATGACCGACCCGCCACCGGTTTTCTGAATTTCCGGGATCCCGATTTTCGAGCAGATGAACGTGCCATAAAGATCCAGCTTGATAGCGCGCCAGAACTCTTCTTCGGGTGCCTCGGTTACCGGGCCGTCTTCTATTGTTGAACCGCCTGCGTTGTTGTGCAGGATGTCGAGCTTGCCGTAGGTATCGATGGTTTTCGCGATCGCTTCCTCGACGGACGATCGGTCGGTCACATCGCAATAAACAAACGTGGCATCGCCAGTGTCGTCTGACCCTGATCGTGCGCTTTGTGCAGCGGCTTCTCCGAGTTCACGATCGATCTCTGCAACGATGACTTTTGCGCCTTCTTCTGCAAAGCGTTCTGCCGTCGAGCGCCCGATACCGCCGCCGCCCCCTGTGATAAACGCGACCTTGCCGGTTAAACGTCCCATGAGTGCCTGTCTCCGAGTTTCAGATTGATCACCATTGTATCGACGCGGTGATGACTGACGAGGGCAGGTTTCGGCAGGGGGCGTGCCGGGGTTCGCTCCTGGAAACGTAATTTCCCTCGGCGTGCTGGAACGGGGCGCGATTGACCTGTGCCGAAAATGATTACTGGCGGGCGGGTGGGCGTATAGTCGGTTCGTCCATTGCGTCGCGCGTCGACGTTGCAGCTTGAAAAATCGATTCAGGAGTAAGTGTGTGAATCACCCCTTGATGCCCGGTTTGACTCAAATTCCATGAAGCCTGTTCATTTTCTGATGGGGCTGGCCGTGCCGGTCATCTGGGGATTGGGATTCGTTTTTGCCAAGGCGGCGCTGGACTGGTTTCCGCCGATTCTTCTGATGGCGTGTCGCTTCGCAATTACCGCGCTCGCTCTGGTGTGGTTCGTCAAAGTGCCAACAGGAATCTGGAAGCGACTATTTTTGATCTCGCTGGTTGCGGCGACGATTCAGTACAGCCTCACATTCACCGGCCTCAAGTCTCTCGACGCGTCGACCGCGGTGTTGATAATCCAGCTGGAGGTTCCCTTCATGGTGATCATGGCTGCCGCATTTCTCGGTGAACGGATTACCCTGGCGAAGGTTGTAGGCATCGCGATTGCGTTCGCCGGGGTTGTGCTGATCGCGGGCGCGCCAGGTCTGGACGGTTTCTCAACACCGCTGTTGATCCTGCTTGCGGGCGTGCTGTGTTTTTCGATTGGCCAGGTCATGATTCGAAGTCTTGGATATCCCCACGCGTTTGGTTTGATTGCCTGGATGGCGGTGCTGGCAGCGCCCCAGCTCTTTCTCGTTTCGTGGTTTATCGAGGGCAATCCGATCCCATATATCAAGGAGGCGAATCTGACCGTATGGATGGCGGTGATCTACATGGGTCTCGTCATGACCGCACTGGGTTATGGGCTGTGGTACAAGCTGCTCGCACATTATCCGGTACCCCGTGTGTCGCCATTTTTACTCCTGCTGCCGGTAGTGGGTGCCGCGGGAAGCGTTATATTTCTGGGAGAGTCAATGTCACCGCGGACGGCGCTCGGCGGAGCTATCGTCATCTGTGGCGTTGCCTGGATCGTGTTTCAGGAGCGGCGCGAACACAGCGCGTGATTTCACGTCATCATGACGTGGTTGTCGCGGATCAGCGCCTCCCGGTCGTCAGTTTGATCGACAGGTTGTTACCTCGCGTAAACTTGAGGTCAGGTCCGGTTCCGGGCTACCACCGTTAAGGAGCGGCGCGATTAATGAAGCATCCAGTTTCTACAGTATGTTCTTCCTCCAGAGTCTTTGTGTTCGCAATAGTGACGACACTTGCGATCACCGGATCCGTGCAGGCACAGGATCTGCCGGTGACCGATACCCATCTGCACTACAGTCATGACGCGTGGACGGTGTATCCCCCGGCCGAAGCAATCGCGTTGTTGCGAAAGGCGAAGATCAAGCGAGCTTTTGTTTCGAGTTCGAGCGACGATGGAACCCAGATGTTGCTTAAAGAAGCTCCCGATCTTGTTGTCCCGGTTCTCCGGCCCTACAGCCGACGTGGCCAGATCAGTACGTGGATGGACGACCCGGCGAGCCTCGAGCTGCTGACCTCGCGTCTTGCCAAGAATCGTTATGCCGGAATCGGTGAGTTTCACGCCTTCGGTGACGACATCAAGAAAGACGTTTTACGTGGCGTTCTGGCGCTGGCAAAAAAATACGACGTGTTTCTGCATGCACACTCGGACGCCGCAGCGGTAGAGCTGATCTTTGAACAGTATCCCGAGGCGCGTGTGCTATGGGCACACAGCGGCTTTGAAAATGTCGAGACGATACGAGACATGCTGTCGCGTCACCCCATGCTGTGGGCTGATCTGGCGTTTCGATCCGAGCACATCAACGGGGAAGAGGCTGATCCTCAATGGCGTGATCTCTTTATGGAGTTTCCGGATCGCTTTATGGTGGGTACCGACACCTTCGCACCCGAACGATGGGCCTATGTAACCGCGCACGCTCGCACGTCGCGAACGTGGCTGGCGAGCCTGCCCGAAGAACTGGAAGAAAAAATTGCGTGGCGAAATGCCGAAGTGCTGCTGTCGCGGTATCTGGAGAAATAGGTAATGAGTCTGTCGAAGCTGGTCGCAGCAGTATTTTTCGCGGGGGCACTGGTCGGGGCGCCGCTGGTCGCCTCGGCATGTACGCCAGGTTCAGGCGGTGTGGTGCTTGAGAAACCGGACGTTGACTGGACGCTCGCGGCGTATGGCCTTGACAGTATTGCCCCCGGTGCCCAGTTCGCCGTGGAAATTCTGCTGTGCGACGCTCCTGAAGAAACAGAAGTTGTGGAGGTCGGTGCAACGATGCCGACTCACGGTCACGGCATGAACTACAAGCCGGAGATCACGCGTACCAATCACGGGGCATTTGTCACGACCGGATGGTTGATGCATATGTCCGGCGAGTGGGAAATAGCTGTCAAAACCCGCAGCGGTACCGAGTACGCGACATTCGTTCATACCGTGACGGTGGCGCCGTAAACCTGTGACCCGTGCGGTTTTGAACTTCCGATTCACGCTGCGTCGGGTGTTGTACGCAGGTGTGCTGCTGGTTCTGTCTCTGACCGCAGCCGCCAGTGACGCGCTGACCCCTGCTGAGCGAACGCTGCTCAAGGCATTTGGGCCGTGGCCTGGTTCTGTATCTGACGACCCAAGTAATCGATATTCCGGCAACGATGCAGCAATCGCATTTGGCAAGACGCTGTTCTTTGATCCACGAATTTCGCGTGACTCCAACCTGTCCTGTGCGACATGTCATCAGGCCGAGAGAAGTTTTACCGATGGTCTGCCGCGTCCGACAGGTACCCGGGTCCTTGATCGAAACACTATCGCGCTTGCGAATTTTCGGCACACACGTTGGTTTGGCTGGGCAGGGCGTACCGATACGCTGTGGGGGCAGAGTATTCATCCCATTGTGTCTCCCCTTGAAATGGGTATGACGGCAGAGCTGTTTGTCGAACGCCTGAAGGAGAATGCTGATCTCGCGCGCGGTTACGAGGCGTTGTTCGATACACCGCCCGATTTCTCAGATCCACAGGCCGCTCTGGTCAATTCAGCTAAAGCGCTGGCGGCCTATCAGGAAACGATCACCACACCCAGAACCGCGTTCGACGATTTTCGTGATGCGGTCGTGGCTAATGATCAAGACGCTGAAAAAATCTATCCGCCATCAGCCCGACGTGGGCTTAAGCTGTTTCTTGGGCGCGCTAATTGCGCCGCTTGCCACTTTGGTCCCACGTTGACGAACAACGAGTTTGCGAACATTGGGCGATCCCATTTCATAGACGGGGGCCGTGTTGATGAGGGTCGATTCGGTGGTCTCGAACTACTCAAGGCGAGCCCCTACACGCGAGCCGGCCCGTACAGTGACGAGGCGGAGCAAACTGCCAGCAAGGCACCGGCGAATTTTGTAATGAACAATCACGCCACCTGGGGGCAGTTTCGTGTGCCGTCGCTGCGTGACGTTGCCAACACGAGCCCCTACATGCACGACGGCTCCCTTGAGTCGCTGGACGATGTTGTCGACTACTACAACGAGCCGGACATGGAGCGGATTCACACGGCCGGTGTTCAGCTGGTCCGTCCTCTTAAACTGACCGACGCAGAAAAAAAGGATCTCGTGACGTTTCTTAAAACGCTTTCGGACAATTAGTCAGAGATTTTTGACCGTAACCACAGCTTCATCAAGCCAGGCCAGTTGAGCTTCGGTCATGCGAATGCCCTTGCGCAGCGCAAGGTAGAGAATTCGTTCTACCGTCGGTAGTCCGTCGAGCACATCGGCAGAATAATGAAGGGTTTCGATATTTCGATACTCTTTGAGCATCAGCTCGGTCCGTTGTCGGGTTTCCTCCAGCTCGCGAGCAAGAATGTCTTTGTTTTTGCTGTCCGCGTTCAGCAGTTTGACCAGCAGCGCATCCTTGTTGCCGCCCGGCTTAAGCGGTTTCTCCAGCCACGCCATGAGCTCACGTCGCCCCGCGGCAGTGATGCGGTAGGTTTTTTTGTCCGGCTTGTCGCTTTGGGTCTGGAGTTTGAAGCTCGCGAGCCCGGCATCGGACAGCAGCCCGAGCTCGCGATAAACCTGCTGATGGCTCGCCCGCCAGAAATACCCCACCGCCGTATCGAAAGTCTTGACGATTTCGTAGCCGGTTTGCGCGTCGCGGCTGAGCAGGGTCAGGACTACGTATTTCAGGGCCATATGAAAATTATTGCATAAGAGATCATTGTTCGCTACTGTATATGCACAATGTTGCATATGGGAGAGAGAAGATGACCAAAATGCTGATTTTGCTGCACGTACTGGCCGGATCCGTGGCCGTCGCAGGGATGCTCGTTGCCTGGGTAACTCCCAAGGGCGGTGACTGGCATCGACGCGGTGGCCGGGCCTACAGCCTGGGGATGCTGGTCTCGCTGACTTTGGCCGTGGTCGTGTCGGTCCTTACCCGCAACACCTTTTTATTCAGCATCGGATTATTCAGCGGGTATATGGTTTACACCGGCTGGCGGGTAGCGAAAGTAAAAGGAGGGCCTATGTCAGCACTCGATCGCATCGCGTTCTATCTGCTGATTGCGGTCGCAGCGATGATGATTGCTCTGGGCGGCTGGATGCTTGTTCGTGGCGATACGATGGGCGTGGTCCAGCTGGTGTTCGGTGCCCTGTCGCTCGGTATGGTGTTTGAAGATTACCGATTCAAAGGAGTCTGGCCGCGTGGCAAGCAGCGAATCGTGCTGCATCTCGGGCGCATGGGCGGTGCGACGATCGCGACCATCACCGCGGTACTCGTCACCAACGTGCAGACACAGCCAGCTTTTCTGGCGTGGCTTGCGCCGAGCGTGCTGTTTGTTCCCCTGATCATCTACTGGACGCGACGGGTTAACGACAACCGAATGGTTTCATCGTGACTTTAAGCGTGACCCGGTCCGTGATGTCGCTCGAGATGTCGTGGGCGTGTCATGATTTTTTGCCCTGGGTCAGGAGTCGATCAAGACTATTGGCGAACGCCTGCTTGTCACTCTGACTCAGGGGAGGCGGGCCGCCCGTGTGTACGCCGCTGGCTCGCATGCTGTCCATGAAGTCGCGAACGTTGAGTCGAGAACGAATGTTCTCTTTAGTGTGAAGTTCGCCTCTGGGGCTCAATGCATCGGCACCTTTTTCGATAACTTCTGCGGCCAGCGGGATATCGGCCGTAATTACGAGATCGCCAGCTGCGCAACGTTGAACGATTTCGTTGTCTGCAACATCGAATCCCGCCGTCACCTGCAGCATGGTGATGTGCGGTGACTTTGGAATCTGCAGGTGTTGATTGGCCACAAGCGTCACGTGAACCTGCGTTCGATCAGCGGCTCGAAACAGCATCTCTTTGACAACCACGGGACAGGCGTCAGCATCAACCCAGATTTTCATGCCCGGAGTATGAAGACGCCGGTCCGTCGAGACAATTGCCGTTTTGGCTTCAGGCGAAAATCGAGCCTGGGCGACCCACAATCGAGCAGGCTCGGGTTGCCGGCAGTTTTGAAACAGGTCGTACCGCTCGGTGCGTCGGCAACGCTCGAGCCACTGTCGCCTCAACCAGTGTGCTAACGTCCGCCGCATATGGCGCTTCAGACCCACCCCTCATCGCATCATCAGAACATTGCTTTTGGCATTACCTGCATGGTGGTGGCGTCGATGTTTTTGCCCTTGATGGGCACGACGGCGAAGACCCTCGGGGTGGAGCATGTGGTGTTCCAGATTGTCTGGGCGAGGTACACCGGACATTTCGTCTACATGTCGCTGATTTTCCTGCCATCGCGCGGACTGAATCTCTATCGCACATCCAGATGGCGCGTGCAGCTGCTGCGATCGTTGCTGTTGCTGACGTCGACCTGCTGTTTCTTTACCGCACTCCAGTACATATCGCTGCCGATGGCAACAGCCATCAACTTCATTGCTCCGCTCATGGTTACGGCCCTTGCCGGCGTCATGCTCGGAGAAAAGGTCGGGCCGAGACGCTGGGCCGCGGTCCTCATCGGGTTTTGCGGTGCTCTGGTGATCATTCGTCCCGGTCTGGGTCAGACGCATTGGGCTGCCGGGCTGGTTGTGGTCACCGCAGCGTGCTGGGCGCTGTATCAGCTGTTGACCCGGCGAGTCAGCGACACAGACAGCCCTGAAACCAGCGTGACTTACACCGCCATGGTGGGCTGCCTTGTGCTGTCGGTTGCGATGTTTGTAATGCCGCACTGGTGGAAAACTCCGGAAACGCCACTGAATTTATTTTTGTTTTTTGCCATTGGAGTGATCGCTGCAGCGGGGCACTATCTGGTGGTGAAGGCTTACCAGAACGCACCTGCATCCGTAGTGTCACCGTTCAATTTTCTGCAGCTGCTCGGAGCAACCGTGATCAGCTACGTTTTCTTCAAGGATATTCCAGACAGGTTTACCTGGCTCGGCGCCTTTATGATTGTGGGAGCAAGTCTCTACGTCAGCTACAGAGAGCGGCAGAAAAAGTGACTTCACTTAAACCTGGTGGCCTGAATGATGGTGGGCAGCGCGAAATTCTCAAAGGCGCGGCGCTGATGTGCTCAGCGATGCTGATCATTCCCTTCATGAATGCGACAGCCAAGTGGCTTGGCGGTGAATTCCCGATTACCGAGGTCGTGTGGGCCCGGTACGCGGGTCATCTGTTGTTTATGGTGGTTCTTTTTTTGCCTCGTCGCGGATTCAGTCTTTTCAGAAGTGTCGATCCCAAGCTGCAGTTGATACGTTCTGCACTTCTGCTCACATCGACGTGCTGTTACTTCACCGCGTTGAAATTTCTGCCGCTTCCGACAGCCGCATCGATTTCTTTTACGTCGCCGGTGATAGTTGTCCTGCTCGCTATTCCGATGCTGGGTGAGCGTGTCGGGTTAAAGCGCTGGTTTGCT
>CALHMG010000161.1 GCA_938034705.1 uncultured Gammaproteobacteria bacterium | reverse complement strand
GCCCCGGAGACGGCCACGGTGGAATCTGGCCAGGTCGATGAGTCCTCAGCAACGCCCGCTCCAACATCCGTTGATACCGACACAACTGAAGTTACCGTCTCATCCGGGACCGAGGCGCCGGAGCAGCCAGCAGCCGACGTCGTCACGCAGACTGCACAACCCGCCGATACGGAATCCGACGTTGCGACCGAAGGTGTGCCAGAGCAACCGCAATCCGACTCCGATGCGTCAACGACCGACCAGCCCGAAGAGACACCGGCGCCGGTTATCGTTGACGTCGCCCAGGTCGACGGCCTGCTCACCACGGCCCGGGATTTTGTTTCACGGGATCGTTTGAGCCATCCGCCAGGGGATAATGCGATGGAGCTTTATCGCAGCGTGCTCGAGCTGGACCCGACGAACGCTCAGGCGATGGAAGGCCTTGTCGAAATCGCAGGTATTTACGCCACTCGAGCGGGTGAGAAGTTTGATGCTGGCGACATGGCCGGGGCTGCGCTCGACGTGGAGCGCGGTCGCAAGGCGTTGCCGGACGACGAGACCCTGGTCTCTCTGGGTCAGCGAATCAAATACCAGGTCGAAGCCGCGGCCGCGTTCGCGGAAGCCGAGAACTATTCCAACGGCAATAATGTAGCCGTGGACCATGCGCGTGCCTTTGAGCGCTACTCCGAGGCGGCAGAAAAAGGCCATCGCGACGCACCCGTCGCCGTAGCGGCCGCCTACGCCAATGGCATAGGGACGACCCGCAGCGAGAATCAGGCGATTTTCTGGCTCAAGCAGGCGGCAGAAAAGGGTCACCTTGAAGCGCAGTACCTGCTCGGTCTGGGGCTGATATTCGGTGACAACGTCGATCTCGAGACGGCCGCTTTCTGGATTCAACGAGCGGTGGAGGGCGGCTATGAACGCGCCTACCGTGTTCTTGGCTGGATGCATCAGACCGGTACCGGCGTCGAACGCAGCCCGACCGAGGCAATCAAGTGGGGTTTTAAGGGCGTCGTAGGCTCCATGCGCACGGCCGACGATCCGCGCCGTCACGTGCTGGCCTGGGAGGATCGGTTTAAATCCGTGTACGACGAAGCGGTGTCATCGTCCGAATCCGCAACGGGTCCTACGGGCGAAGAAACCGACTCGTCCAAATAGCGGCCAGGGGCAGGCCACGCGACTTTGACCTTAGGGTGAAGAACTCAAGCCGCGTGGGCGAAGCCTGCACGGCCGAATCGACGTGCTATTGCGATCGCGCCAGCAGCTTGTCGACGATTTTCACAATGTCCTCGTGATCCCACTCACGGTCACCGGTGGCCGTGTAGGAAGTGCCGCCTTCAGCATTGACGATCCAGGTGAGCGGGAGACCTTTCAGTTTCCAGGCACGCGAGGTTTCCCCGGTCTCGTCGATGACGATAGGAAAATCAAGAGCGGGCGTGCTCTGGTCGCGAAACTCATCGATTTCTTCGACCCCTGGTCCGACATGCACCGCCACAACCTCAAACGGGCGATCCTTGAATTTGTTTTTCAGCCGGGCGATTGCCGGCATTTCGGCGCGACACGGCGGACACCAGGTGGCCCAGAAGTTGACCAGTACAACCTTGCCTTTGAGCGACGCCAGATCAAACTCGCCGCCGTCATGATTTTTAAGCACGAGTGGCGGCGCCGCTGGCTCACCGTAAACCCACTCAAGCGCCGTGCCCGCCGCCTGTGCGGCGATCGGGCCTGCGGCCAGAGCGAGGAGTACGGCGCCGGCGATACCCGGACGAGCTCTGGATATCAGCTTTGGGGCTATGGTGTGCAAGAGCGGTTTCATCGACTGTAGGACACTGAAAGTTAACGCGGGTTCCGTTCTCTAGAGAAACTTGAAGCCTTTGGCGATGACGATCGTTAACAGGCCCAGCACGAGATTCAGCGTCACCAGCGTCCTGACCTGGCCCATCGCCTTCGCGGCGGACTGGGTGTCGCTGGCCGCGACGCCGGCTTTCAGGCGCTTGAACGGCCCGAAGTAGATGTGCATGAAGATCAGCATCATCGCGACACCGACAATAAACATGATCAGTACGTAGGTCGGCATCGCACCAAATCCGCCCATGATGCCGATCATGAAAATGCCGGTTACGAGCAGGATGATAATGCCCATCCAGACCCAGTTGAAAAACAGCCCCAGCGTGCGCGCCATCAGCGCAAGTCGAACCGGTGGCTCAAGGTCGCCCACCGCGATACGAAGCGCCATGTGGGCGAAGAACATCCCGCCCACCCAGACGACGGCGGCGAGAAGATGAAGAGTGACGGCTGCTGCCATGGCTTGTTCCTGGTTTTCTGGTTGGCTTAATCCTAGCGCGTTCTGACGTCTTCGACGGTAACGCGCCAGCGTGCGACACCGGCTATGTTAAACGCCGGGGGCGACACAACCACAACAACGTCCTGAGTCTGTCCTGGAGGTATGTCGGTGGTGACGCGACTGGTTGAATCGGCGATAACGGTGCAGCTGGAATCTTCATCGGATTCCTGTGGGCAGTCCAGCGTTCGGACCTTCAGAGCGAGTTCCTTGATGTGGCCTTCAGATGATGGATTTGTGAATCGCGAAGTCACCCTGTAGCTGCCAGCGTAGGCCTGTTCTGCAATCACGTTCGACGGCTCAAGAGAAGATGCGCTGATTTGCGTCGCGCTGCCCGGCCAGGGGGTCGCGCCGGACGCAAAGTAGAAGATCACGACCGCCAGCAACAGCGCCCCAAGTGCGCCCAGACCGAAACGCAGGTCTTTGAAAGACGCGATCAGCAGCGCGATAACAATGATGACTAGAAGAGCCCAGTGCATGAAAACCTCGGTGAACTGGCAAATGACCGGCTACCTTATGCCATCAGCCCTGATCACGCCAATAATCCGGCGGTATACTCAGGTCCGTATCGAATTCAGAACATCTTTAGACGGGAGTTTCAACAAAAGATGAGTGCTTTTAGCGCGCAAAAAGACTTTGCCCACGGGCGCCGGGAAGTAATCGGCGTGCTGGTGGCCAACCTCGGAACCCCCAGGGCGCCCGAGGCGCGAGCCCTTCGTGTCTACCTGAAAGAATTTCTGAGTGATCCCAGAGTTGTAGAGGTACCGCGGCTGCTGTGGTGGATGATCCTCAATCTGGTGATTCTGAACATACGTCCCAAGCGCAGCGCCAAAGCGTACGCCAAAGTGTGGACCGACGAGGGTTCGCCGCTGATGGTTAACTCTGTCGCGCAGGCCAACGCGCTGTCACAGGCTCTGCAAGAGCGCATCGCGTCACCGGTTCGCGTTGAGCTCGCGATGCGTTACGGCGAGCCCTCGATCGCAAACGCGATGGAGCGGCTCAGAGAAGAGGGGGTCACGAAGCTGATCGTGCTGCCGCTGTATCCGCAGTACTCCGCATCGACTACGGCCTCGGTCTGTGATGCCGTGTTCGATACGCTGAAAACATGGCGCGTGATGCCCGAGCTGCGGACGATTTCGGGCTACCACTCAGATCCTGATTTCGTTGCGGCACTGGCCGGTTCAATCAAACGCTACTGGAGCGAGCACGGTCGCGGCGACAAGCTCCTTATGTCGTTTCACGGGATTCCCCAGCGCTATTTTGACAATGGCGATCCGTATCACTGCTTCTGCCACGCCACGGCGTTTGCAGTGGCGAGCAGTCTTGGGCTTGGGCCCGACGACTGGCAGCTCACCTTCCAGTCGCGTTTTGGTCGTGAGCCGTGGCTTAAGCCCTACACCGACCACACCCTTGAGTCACTGGGTCAGGCTGGAACGGGACGTGTTGATGTCGTGTGTCCCGGTTTCGCGTCGGACTGTATCGAGACCCTTGAGGAAATCGATATGGAAAATCGCGAAATATTTCTGTCGGCCGGCGGTCAAGATTTCCACTACATCCCCTGTTTGAATGACGACGAGTTGCACATTCATGCGCTGGCAGGTCTGGTAACGTCACGAGTTCGCGACTGGGACGAATCGCTTGCGGCGCAAACCGATGCGGATCGAGAGAGCGCTCGTTTGCGCGCGGTTGCCATGGGGGCGGATCAACGTACTGCCCAGCCCGCGGCGACCTGATCGAGAGGGCGGCGCTGCCGTCTTCTGTCAACGAACGGCCGATGCCGGGTTTTGGTTCTGAATATTTTTGTCGCAGTGACTGGCTTCACAGTTATTGGCTTCAGGGAGAGACGCGATTACTGCCAACAACAACGCGCCATCGGATGATCATGGCGATCTCGACGCTCTGTTCGAGTCGATCGACACGCGCACCACAATGGTCACCGGTACCAGCCGACTGGCGCGGCATCTGACCGATCGCTACAACGACTGGCAGCGCCGGCTCGACAACGACGTCTGGGATACGCCGGACGTGGTCCCCTGGCAGGTGTTTGTTGATCGTGCCTGGCACGAATGGGTTGCGCGAGATCCACACAATCCGGCCGCCGCGAAAATCCTGCTTCGCCCGAGTCAGGAGCAGGCGCTCTGGGAGCGCGTGATCGAGGATTCGCTGCCCGAAGAAAAAGCGCATCTGTATCAGATACCGGCGACGGCACGGGCGGCCGCGAGCGCGTATCGCCTGAGCACCAGCTGGGGGCTTGAAGACGACGGTGACACGCCGTTGCTGTCCCCGGATGTTCGTCAGTTCAGGGTCTGGTCCATTGCGTTCGCGAAGCACTGTGAAGAGGCCAATTTTCTGTCTCTCGCCGACGCTGCCAATCTGCTTGTCGCCTGGACCAACGACAACGCCCCGAAGAATCTTGAGCGACTGGTTCTGTGCGGCTTTGATCAACTGACTCCCGATCAGACCGCGATGATCAAGGCGCTGCGCAGTCAGGATGTGACTGTTGATCTGCTTGCACCGGCAGGTGAGGTTGCGGATGCGCATCGCATCAGCTTTACGAC
>CALHMG010000160.1 GCA_938034705.1 uncultured Gammaproteobacteria bacterium | reverse complement strand
TGTCGTCAAGTGAGTCATCGGCCAGATTGAGTTTGCGGGCAAGTTTGATGGGCAGTGACCAGAAGTGACTTCTGAAGGTAATCAGCACTCTCGTTCGGTAGTTCGAGATCTTGCGGATCTGCTGCAGAACTTCCTGGACATCAAACGCACCGTTTATAAAGTCAGAGACGATGATGTAGTCAAATTCGCCCTCAACGTCTGGAAGCGCGTGTCCGTCAGCTTGTATGAATTCCATGTCCGGGTGGCGGTTGCGGGCTTCACGCAGACGAACCTCCGAAAAATCGATACCCAGCGCGCGCGCCGGTTTAAGGTGAGCCAGCAGGTCACCGTGGCCACATCCAATTTCCAGAACGGACGCGCCTTCAGGAACGATCTGACTGAAAGCCCTGAAGTTGAGTTTTTCGTAAGCTCGCCCGAGAAATGAACGCGTGTCGGAGAGACTGTTCCAGTGCGCGATTCGCGCATCGGTAAAGTCCTGTTTGAACTGATCACGAGGATTGAGCGTCGGCATTTCTTGAGGGATTTCGGCAGCATCCGTGTGCATATTGTTCTGCTGGGTCCATTGTCGCAGTTCACCTGTGGCGCCAAGTGTATCAGCGAGACGGTGCCTGGCCACATCCGGGGCGAGCTTCGATAGCGCCGGCCGTCATTGCAGATATAGTGGGCAGCTCGAAATCCGCGCCTGTGGTTTCGATGGCCTGTCAATTGACTTGTGGGAAGACGTTTTGTTCGCGAATTTGAGTCGATGCCAACACGTATAGCCGGGTTGATATTTCTGTCGCTTTTCGCGTTGTCCCAGGGCATGCGGGATGCGTATTTCGGACACGCGTTCCAGTCCGTCAACTTTCTGTTTGTCGCGGTGCTCGCGTTTAGTCTGTCGATCATCGTGTTTCTGGGGTTTGCGACTGCGAGAAGTCCGGACAGTGTAGCGCTCATGTTCCGGGCACCCCGGCAGCTGCTGGCGATGAACGTGCTCACGGCCATGGCCTGGCTCTGCTACCTGTTTGGGCTCATCTGGCTCGAGCCCGCGGTGGTAGCGACCTTCCACAATGGTCTGGGTCCTTTAGTTATTTTGTTCACCGCGCATTTTGGGCTGAGTCACAAACAGTCGAAGATCTCGCCTGCTGAAGGAATCTGCTATGCCGGTATTGGCCTGTCCCTGCTGGCTCTTGCGCTGGTCGTCGTGACCGATAATTCGGGTCTCGCGGCCAGAGACCCGGTCATGCAGGCAGCCGCACTTGGGGTTGTGGCGATCGGTGGTGTCGCGGTTACGATCGGCTATATCTTTACCCGCTGGTTTACTGATTTTGGTGCGCGTTCCGAGGCCGTGATGGGTACACGGTTTCTGCTGGCTCTGCTCGTGGCCGGGACGGCGCTGTTTTTGTTCGAGACAAATGCCCCAATGCCTGCACCGCAACAGATACCGTGGCTTGGGATTACCGTATTCGCGCTGATGGTGGTGCCATCATTTTGCGTACAGATGGGCGTGAGCAGAACGACGCCTCTGGTTGCCCATGTTTTTCGCTCGCTCGGACCCGTCTGCGTGTTTGTAGTTCAGCAGTTCGACGGCCGACTGCATTTTTCCGGCGGCACCTTGATCTGCATCATCGGGTTCAGCGTGTTTACGATCGGGGCCAGCCTGGTCCGGGGGTGGTCTGAGGTCAAGGGAACGTAGTGTCTACGGCTATCGGGGCTTCATCGCGACGAGTTTGTGACGACCATTCTCGTGAACGTACACAACATCGAACCCGTCAACTGAGTTTGCGCTGACGTCGGCATCATCAATTCCGCTCATTCGATAGGGCGTGAACGGTCTGTCACCAAGCTTGCGCAGCATGACGATCACGTAATCGGTGTTGTCTCTGGTACAGATCGCCTGCACGGTTTCGAGTGTAGGTTTTCGCTTGCGGTCTTTCTTCGCTGGCTTGACGATGCGCAGACGATCATTGGGATAGATCTTGTGCCAGTAGACGTGTATCGAACTTTGCGACGACCGCATCGGAAAGCAAAAACGTGGATTTCGTAAACCCTCATCGACGACGCTGTCGATAAGCTTGTCAAACGGATATCGTGGCAGCGTCTGCGGTGTGCGAGCACGTTTGTCGAGCATGAGTGGATGTGATCCCTTCGTCCAGCCAGCAATTCCAACGATCATAGGTACAACGCAAACGGCAGCTATCAATGCCTGGAAACGTGCGGGCGTGAACAGCGTGATCGACAGTGCGCCCACGATCGCTATGCACGGCAGGAAGTTAACGACGAACCGCCGCTGGGGGATCCACTTGGGTGCGTCGCCGGTAAACAGCACATAAAACGACGCACAAACCAGAAATACAACAATACCCACGCGTCTGTGTTTTGAAACTGCGGCCCAGGTGCCGATCAAAAGCATGATCAAAACCGGCCAGACAAGCATCGACCCGAGCACCTTGAAATAGGCAAGCAGAAACTTAAGTTCGAGAAAATTCTCCGGGTGGAAAACGTAGGGACGACTGTTGCGCGTCACGTACAGCCACGGCGCGACTGCGATCACCGTAGACAGCAGGAGCAGGCCACGCGACGTTACGAGCTTCAAGAGGGCGGGCGCGGTGATGGCTTCGTACTCCCGACGTCGCTGCCAGGTCGCGACGAGTTCAGCCAGGACAATCAGGCCGCAAACAAGCAGCACGATGGCGACGGGCCGGCGTTCGAGGTAGCCCGCGGCGACGGCGTAGCAGCTGATGCCGAGGTACACAGGATTGAAGGTGCGTAGATACCTGAGCAGAAAAAAGACACTCAGCGCGACAAAAAATGCGCCGCCGGCTTCACGGTAGTCTAGGTGTCCGTACATAAAAAACGTTGGACACGTGAGACAGATCGCAGCGCCAACAACACCCGCCACCGGTTCACCCTCGTCCTTGAGCGTTTTGTAGACCATCACCGCCGTCAGCGCAGCCAGGATCAGGGAAACCGCGCGAAGGCCAACTTCGTTAGCACCAAAAATCACCAGCGCCGGCTGGATCGCGATGTTACGCAACGGCGGGAACCGGTAGTCAGTGCCCCAGCCGCGACCCGTTGCCTCGATCGCTTCGGTCAGGCCGACAAGAACCAGAAACAGGACAATGATCAGCAGAACGTTGGCGAGGAGCTGCTTGCGATTGGCATTGCGAAGGGGAACGGCGAAGCACGCAAAACAAACCGCGCTTGCCAGACACGCCAGTCCAAACGCAATGGCGGGATACAGTGCGCCTTCTCGAACCAGCAGATGCCACTGTCGAAGTTTGCGAAAAACATGACCGGACTCGTCTGGTCCGGAAAGCACCGGGAGGCTGATGAATTGCCACTGTGCGAGCACGAATCCAGCGATCAGCAGCAAAAGTGCAAACCGGGGCCATCGCGGCAGATCGCGTTGTTGAGTGTGGACAGATCTGTCCGGCAGTCCCGCCTTCAGACGGGCGTCGTCAGCGAGAACGAGGCCAAGCCGTACGATCAGCAGCAGCACGATGATAAATGCGGCCAGATACAGCGATATGCCGGGCGCCTCCCGCAGAGCGGCGACATTGCGCCAGGCCGGGAAATACAGATAGCACCAGACGCATAGCGCTGGCACAAGGCCAGCGTAGAGGGTCAGCGAGCGTTGGTGCATCGAATTCAACAACATCCTTATTGCTGGCCGGACTATATAATGGCCCGCAGCCACGAACAAACGATCGGGATGCATGTGAACATAGACCGTGAGAAGTTTTTTGACGATGGATATGTTGTTGTTGAGCGCCTGATCGAACCGCAACGGCTGCCGGCGCTGCATCAGGCGTTTGCTGATGTATTCGCGGGCAATTTCGAAACAGGCGTTCATCCGGACGAAGTCAACTGGCAGGAAGCTGACGGTGATCCGACGCTGACCCGGCAGATCTGCAACGGATGGAAAGCCAATCGGGAAATTGCAAAAGTAGTGCTCGACGAGAATCTGGGCCAGGCGATTGCAAAACTTGGCGGCTGGCCTGGCGCGAGAATCATGATCGACAATGTTCTGTGGAAGCCCGAGGGCGGTCGATCACTTGGTTATCACCAGGACAGTTCCTATCTCGCATGGTTCAGTCCGTCAGATTTGCTCACCTGCTGGATCGCGCTCGACGACACGAGCGCAGACGGTGGCACACTGGAGTTCGTACGGGGTTCACACAGGTGGGCGATGAGTGACCCAGCCAGTGAATTTCATGCGCCGGACGACTATCGACATTCGATGCAGGCGGCCGCCGAGGCGCAAGGCGTCACTCCTGAAATCGGTTTTGTGGAAGTGGACGCTGGCGGTGGGTCGTTTCATCATGGATGGACGTGGCACGGATCGGGTAACAACAGGGCAGGTCGCCCAAGACGGTCACTCGTTCTGCACGCAATGCGCAGCGATGTCGTCTACAGACCAGAGAACTTCGGGCAGGGCATCGGGCCGATCTACAGTAGATACAAGCGACTGGCTGACAACACGCTGGATGAAAATTACTTTCCGATATTGTGGCGCGAAGATGGTTATCGCACGCCGCAGATCGAGACATACGTCAACGGGCAGATGGTAGAAAACAAAGATGAGTGACGCATTCGATTATTCAAACCTGATCGCAACCGGGCTTCCGGCCCCCGCGGCTAAGTGGACCGGGTTTGCCAAATACAATTTCATTGGCGGCCACAACGATCCCGAAGGTATTCCGGTGGAGGGGCTTGTTGCGTCTGCCGAGCGAGTGCTGAAGCGACGGGGCCAGTCTCTGGCGACCTACAACACCGATGGTGGTCCGCTCGGCGACATCGAGTTGCGCCAGTTTCTGGCGGACAAGCTGCAACAGTATCGCGGCTTTACGCCGTCCGTGGATGAGATACTGATTACCTCCGGGTCCAATCACGCGCTGACACTGATCTGCGATTCGTTACTCAACGCCGGAGATACTGCGATTGCAGAGGAATACTCCTACGCGGGCATGCTGGGCCGTATCAGAGGGTCGGGTGCAGAATTGCTGGGCGTGAAACTTGATAACGAGGGGATTCGCCCTGACAGCTTAAAGAGTGTTCTCGAAGACTGCCGATCTCGTGACGTCACACCCAAATTCTTGTTCACTATCCCGACCATTCAGAACCCTACGTCTACAGTCATGCCGGTGCATCGTCGCCGCGAAATTCTGGATCTGACACGTGAGTACGGTGTTGCTGTGGTCGAAGACGAGTGTTACGCCGATCTGATGTGGGATGAGACATGGCCTGACTCGATGCGAGCCATGTCGCGTTCTGAACACGTGATTCACGTGGGTTCATTTTCAAAGTACCTTTCCCCGGCGTTGCGACTTGGCTATGTGGTGGCACCGTGGCAGCTGCTGTCCCAGATGCTCGCGTTAAAGAACGATGGCGGCACGAGCGCACTGTCTCAGATGGTGGTGGCCGACTTTATGCGCGAACACTATGACGACCACGTTGCCTCAATGAACACTCGCCTTGAACGAAAGCGTGATGTTCTCGTTGAAGCCGTGCGGGAGGCCTTCGGCGATTCCGCTAAATACGAAATCCCTGCCGGCGGGATCTATCTGTGGCTTAAGCTTCCTGATTCTGTAGACACGCTTTTACTCGAGCGCCATGCGCTTGCTGAAGGCGTCGCGTTTAACCCGGGGTCCCAGTGGTCGGTGGATCCGGATAACGCGCGTAGTCACCTGCGCCTGTGTTTTGCAAATCCGGACGAGTCGACCATCCGTGAAGGCGTCGCAAAACTTGCGCAGATCTGTTCGCGTGAATTTGGTCTGCCGGCGACGTAATGTCCTAAGTTTTTGTGCGTGCACGCCAGCTGATGTAGCAGCCCGACACAACGATGACAACTGCGCCGATTGCCGTACGCATGCCGGGCAGTTCAGAGAACACGATAAAGCCGAGCAGCGTGCCCCACAGGATGTAGCTGTATTCAAAAGGTGCAACGACACTGACAGGGAGCGTGCGATAGGCCTGGGTAAGGCAGAGCAGGCCGACAATGAAGACGCCCCCCGACAGTGCGATCAGCAGGGAATCGGGCAGGTCGGGTCTGACCCAGTGCTGTCGCAGGTTGTCCAGCAGGCCGGCGTTCAAAAGATTATCGGAAGTCACGGGCGCCGGGGTGAGGTGCACGGCGATCGCCGCGAGCGTTGCACCTGCGGCGTACGCAATCATCGCGTAAAACGCGATAATCAGAGCATGTTCTGACATACCGACGTTTCGGTTGATTATGGGGATGATGGCGTAAGCGAGGGCGCTGAACAGCGGCAGTATCGCGACCATGGAGAAGACTTCGCTGCCCGGGTTGATCATGAAGACCGCGGCCATGAATCCGGTGATCACGGCACCCCATCGATGCCATCCAACTTTCTCGCCAAGAAATGGCACCGACAGTGCGGTCACGAACAAGGGCGCTGTCATGTATATCGTAGCGGCGTCCGCAAGAGGCATTTTGGTCAAAGCGAGATAATAGGTCGTGAACGCACAAAAAGCGGCGACGCCCCTGATCAGCAGTTTTCCCGGCTGCCGGGTGCTGAATCCCGAGACGCCCGGCATCACGACGATGAGCACGGTCAGCGCTATCAGCACAACGTACGTGCGCAGCGCGAGTAGCTGAAGGACCGGGTACTCGGCTGACAGGTGTTTGACGATGGTGTCCTGAATCGCAAACAGCAAAAGCCCAAACAGACAGTAGAAAATGCCGCTGAATCGATAGGCGGAGTTCTGAGGCATGAACAAGTCGTCGTTTGGGCTTGGAATGCGCTGATAATGCCGGACAATTCTGTCCAAGTAACGCATTGTGGGTCTCAGACAGGGGCTAATTGGAGATCGGTATGGATTTCAGCATTCAGTTATCCGCGGACTATCCAAGCAAAGAGTACGGCGGAGATCGTGTCTACAACGACATGCTGGCGCAGGCGATTCTTGGCGACCAAGTGGGTTTTGATGCGGTTTCCCTGACCGAGCATCATTTGATCAACTGCCTGATGATGCCGGCGCCGTTGCAGTTTGCGGTGAAGATTGCCGCACATACCAGCGACATCAAAATTCTTACCTCGGTTGTCGTGCTGCCGCTGCACGACATGCGGACCTACGCAGGCGAAGTTGTTGTCGCCGACATTTTTACCGACGGTCGTTTGATGCTCGGCGTTGGCCGTGGCGCGTTCAAGTTCGAGATGGAGAGACTTGGCGTTGCAATGGACGAGACCCGCGAACGATTTGATGAATCCCTCGACGTCTTGCAGGCGTTGTTAAACGAAGAGGAAGTTTCCTGGGACGGGAAGTTCTACAAGTTCGATCCTCTGACCATCATGCCCAGACCTGTCCGCAAGGGTGGCCCGCC
The DNA here is from genome assembly GCA_938034705.1 of uncultured Gammaproteobacteria bacterium. Classification (GTDB taxonomy): domain Bacteria; phylum Pseudomonadota; class Gammaproteobacteria; order Arenicellales; family CALHMG01; genus CALHMG01. The sequence continues at coordinate 13,135 of CALHMG010000160.1, read as the reverse complement.
AATGATGATGGCGGTCATGAACCCCGAAGGCATCTATCACTGCACCAAACGAGGATTTCATATCCAGACAACTCCGCTCTCGGGAAACAGCGAGCTTCTGGAAAGTCAGGTTGGCGCATTCAACAAAGCAAAGGATGAGATGGGGGACGCCGGCGCGGAGCTGACCCTGACGCTTTCCCGTGTAGCGTTTGTCTGTGGGTCTGAACAGGACACCGATGACAAGATCCAGGCCGCCCACGCCTACTACAGCAGATTCGACAACGTCTTTACCGGGCCCGGTATCGTCGAGGCCGGCATGATAAAGCCGCTGCCGCGAAAGCAGTCGGCGCAGGAGCTTGGCGAGAGTCTTTTGATCTGCACACCTTCACAGATGATAGACAAGCTCGGGCCGTATGCGGATCTCGGTATCGATCGCGTGATCATCAATCCGAATTTTGGCGTTGACGCTGCCGAAACGCTGGACTCCCTGCAGTGTTTCGCCGAGGACGTAATGCCTCACTTCAGTTGAGCGTTGTCGCGGCTGTGCGCTGGTGTCAGATGCGCGTTGCCAGTTTCATGATAGAAGCAAAGTCTGCACTGTTGTCCGAAGCAGTCAGCAGGGTCGCGAGTTTTTGACTGTCGTCCTCGCCAATGCGTGGTACGCAGAGCGAATGGAATTTGGCCAGCAGCTTCTGCTCCTGCCCGTTGGCATCTGAATCCGCGATGCCGGCATTGAAAAATCCGTTGAACGTCCGCCCGTCATTCAACTCGATGACAACCTCTGCTGCCATGTTGTCGTCGATTTCAATCGCTTCAATCTGCACTCGCGATCGCGCGGCTGCAAATTCGGGGTTCAACGCGTTTTCGTCACAGTAGGTCTCAAGCGCGCCGGTATCGACCCCGGCGAGTGCCAGCACCGCACACTGACGGATCGAAAACTTGATTTCCAGCCCGGTTTGCGGATCAGGAATGTCGCACACCGAGAAATGACCCTCGTCGACTTTCAGCGTCATGCGCTTCAGGTCTGCCAGGGCGATATTGTGCTCGGCGCGAATCTTGCGAATTACCTCGATGCTCGCATGGGTCAGGTAGCACGACGCGTGGTACTTGAACAGGTTCTGCTCGACGGCGAAGTAACCTTCAGGGTTGGGTTGCGTCAGGCCGGCTACGAACCCCGGCATCATTACGTCCGCGGTCCCCACTCGCGCCTCGAGAATGTCTTCGTTGGCAGTGAACCCTCGCGCGGCCAGTCGCGCCGAGAGCACGCCGTGCATAGCTGCCTTGCCTGCATGAAACGGTTTGGTCATGGTGCCGAAATTGGCTTTGAGACCGGATGCCTGGGAACCGGCTATTCCGAGCGCGTGCCGGGTCTGTGCGGCGTCAAGATTCATCAGGTTGGCCACACAGGCCGCGGCGCCAAACGTGCCCATGGTTCCGGTGGCGTGATACCCCAGCGTGTAGTGGCCATGACCCGCCATCTGCCCGATCAGACAGGCCGCTTCGGTACCGACGATGATGCCGTTGATGACATCGTCCAGACTGAGGTTTTCGCACTCGGCCAGAGCGATGGCGGCCGGGGCGACTACGACAGTCGGATGGCCGTGGATTCTTTTGTTGACGTCATCGTAGTCAAGCGCGTGAGAAGCTGCGCCGTTGATCAACGCGGCATCAAGTCTGCCGGTTTTCAGGTTTCGGCCGACAATCGAACATGGACCCTCATTCTGTACGTCCAGTTCATCAATGAGAATGTCGACGAGAGGTTCTTCGGCACCTGCAATGGTCACTCCGAACCAGTCCAGCAGGGCATGGCGTGCGCGCTGTCTGGCGGCCGGACTGAAGTCTGCTCCGGACGAGTTTGCGATCCAGTCAGCCAGACCGTGCGTTGCGGAAGTTGAGGTTGGAATCGATTTCAGCGCTTCACTCATGGTCATGGTGCCTCTTGGAACTGATCTGCGGTTAGGTTTGTTGCTCGAACCTATAGTTACCAAATTCTATTTCGCGATGATACTTCTGTGCCACCAGCGCAATGGTTTCGTCGTCGTAGTATTTCGAGTAGTGGTCTCGTTTGGAGGCATTGTGTTTTGGCAAGGGCGTGTACGGGATATCGATCTTTTCACAGGCGATTTTGAAATCGTCTTCGAGTTGTTCCTGACGCATCAGAAAATCCAGATCGGCGTCGATAGGCCCGTCGACGTTTTCTACAAGTGTGAAGTACGACGCGGTTACCGGGCGCCTGTCGAGCAGCTTGATAAAGCTGTCACGATTCCATTCGCTGACCTTGCGGTGAGGCGAAAAAAAGAACGAGATCATCAGCTCCCATGGATTTCGCACGACCGCAAATTTGTACAGGCTCGCAAATTTCTCAGGATCGATTCGATCGCGGTAGTCAGACAGACCCGAATGCTTGTGCGTCCCGTAGGTGTCATTTCGGACCTCAAATCGATCAACCACAGGCGTATCTCCGCCCTTGGGAACGATTCGATCCTCAGAGTACTGCTGGAGAATGCTCTGGATACTGTTGCCGCCCGTCTTGGGTGCGTGGACAAAGAGAAACTGCTTCTGGAACGAGATCATTGATGTCGACTTGTGGCTGTAAACGCGTGGACTGTTGATACGGCCGGCAGTATAGCAAAGAGTGCAGGGGCTCCTGCGGAGCGCAGGCCGTGGTCTTCGGGCCAGAGTCAGGTCGCCGATCGTCGGCCGGCTCGCGCGGCCCGGTTGGCGCCGCCGGGGACGTCTGGCTACCTCAATTTCACTAACTATACTTTTAGCTTGTTCCTTTGGCATTCATGGTCGGCTTCGGTGCGCAAAATATTCCTTATCGTCAACTTGCGGGCGGCGATCGTTACGCTGCTGTCTATCGTTTCGACGTGGTTTTGCATCCGCTACTCGATCACGGCCGATTACCCTTTGACCCTGATCGCCACGGCAATCGTGTTTCCGATCGTGTTCTCCATCAACGGGGCGTACAAGCGGCGAGAGCTTGCGTTGGCCAAATACGCCGCTTTGAAGGCTCAGGGGAAAGCAATCTATTTCGCGGCCCGCGACTGGGTAGAGGAGCCACCTCCGCAAACACTTGAATCTGCCAAGGTTCTGCTGGAGGAGTTGTTTACTTCCTCACGGACAATGTTTTCTTCATCGGCAAGCGAGTCGAGAACCAACGAAGAACGTGTGTATCGCGCATTTTCTGAACTTTCGCGATTTATCAAAACGGATCTGCGCGGCAATGGACTCGCGAGTGGTGAAGTATCGCGGTGCAATGCGTACCTGTGCAAAATGTTTATCGCCTTCGAAGACGCCAAACATATCCACCAGTACCGCACGCCGCGCACACTCAGAATGTTCAGTTCGGTTTTTGTTTCGGTATTGCCAGTCCTGTATGGCCCATACTTCGCGCATGAGGCACTCGACTACTCAGGTGGTGTGATTTACGTTATGCCGGTGCTTTTTACGCTGGTGCTTGTGAGTCTGTACAACATTCAGTCTCATCTGGAGAATCCGTTCGACGGAGTCGGCGAGGATGACATTTCAATCAACGTCGAGCTGTTTGTTCGCAGGCTCTACCCCTGACGGGTGTCCTGGTCGATCAGAGGAACAGGGCACAGAGGCCGGTTGCCAGCAGCAGGCCCAGCGTCACCTTTCGAAACCACGACACCGGCGCGACTTCGAACAGCCATTTTCCGACCCGCGACGCCACAGACCAGAAGGCGACGACCAGCGCTGTTTTCCACAGCAAAGGCTTGGTGATCACACCAGCTGCCAGCAGTCCACCGAGAAAGACCGTCGCCAGTGCGGCGTTGCTGGTGATGATGTTTGCGCGTTGCTCCACCGCGTCGACATTTGAAGAAAGAAAATAGGTTGCATTGAAGGGTGTTCCCGGTATGCCAAAGGCACCGGTCACGCCACCTGTGAGACCGCCGGTGATCAGGCTCGGGATCGCGCCGCGAGGGCCGCGATAACGCCACCCGATCATTAACAACACCGAGGCGGCAACAACAAATGCGCCCATCGACCGACGGATAATCAGCGGATCGCCTGAGACAAGAAAATTCAGACACAGAAGAACAGAGATCACCAGGCCGGCAATCACAAAACCAACTTCGCGCCATCTTGCAGATTTTGCAGCCGACGGCGCCAGCGTCAGCAGGCTCACGGTTGATCCGGAGGCAGCCATGACGGCAGCTTCAACCGGTGGCACGATCCAGACGAGGACAGGAACAAGCAGAAGACCACCCCCAAACCCGGCATATCCGCTGAGGATGCCGGACACGACCGCGGTCGCGCCGATCAATACAAGTTCCAGCACTGGTAAATCCATCAGATTCGTCAGTAAGACTTGGGCATACCGAGAACGCTGTGGCTGACGAAGCTCAGGATAAGGTTGCCCGAGATGGGGGCGGTTCGCGAAAGTCGTGCTTCGCGCCACTTGCGTTCGATATCGTACTCTTTGGCAAAAGCGAAACCGCCGTAGGTATCGAAACACGCTTCGGCGCATGCCCAGGCGCTTTGTGCAGAAAGCAGTCGCGCCATGTTGGCCTCGCCACCGCAGGACAGTTCTGCTTCGAACATGGCGGTCGCCTTTCTCACCATCAGATCGGCGGCCTCGAGCTGGGCGTGGGCTTGAGCAATCGGAAACTGCACGCCCTGGTTCTGACCCACAGGTTTCCCGAAAATTTTTCGTTCGCAGGCATATGCCACCGCTTTTTCGACGAAAAATCGGCCATTACCGATGGCTTCGCTTGCGGTCAGGCACCGCTCGGCATTCAGGCCGTCGATAATGTAACGAAAGCCTTTGCCTTCTTCGCCGATGAGCGCATCTGCCGGGATCGGGACGTTATCGAAGAACACTTCCGTGGTGTTGTGATTGATCATTGCGTCAATAGGGCGAATGGTGCAGCCGTTTTCTTTCGCTTCGCGAAGATCAATAAGAAAAGTCGAGATTCCCTGATGCCGTTTTTCGACTTTATCGATGGGTGTCGTGCGGGCAAGCAACAGCATGAGATCAGAATGGAGCGCCCGACTGGTCCAGACTTTCTGGCCGTTTACGACGTAGCCACCATCGTCGGTACGGACAGCACGGGTTTTGATCTGGGTTGTGTCTGACCCGGATGTGGGTTCGGTGACGCCAAACGCCTGCAGCCGCAATTTTCCAGCCGCGATGTCCGGCAGATATTTGCGCTTTTGCTCGTCGCTGCCGTGACGCAGGATTGTGCCCATGGTGTACATCTGGGCGTGACCGGCTGCCGCGCTGCAGCCCATTCGGTTGATCGTTTCGAGGATGACGGCGCCGCCGCGGATTGACAGGCCGGCGCCGCCGTATTCTTCAGGTATCAGCGCGCCGAGGTAGCCGGCCTCGGTCAGAGCGTTGATGAACTCGGTCGGGTAGCTTGAGTCAACCGGCTGATCCTCAAGACCTCGCCAGTAGTCGCCGCCAAAGCCTTCGCACAGCTTGGATACCTGCTCGCGGATATCGGGAAAATCGTTCCCGGCATCCAGGAGCAGCGCGTCGGAATCGAAAGTATCGTGGTTCATTTCAGCCTGCCCCTGCTGATGTCTGAACCTGGGAAAACCCTTTGGGTGGCCCCGCTTTGACGAAGGTGCCGTGGGTGGGTTCGCCCTGCAGGTGTTCTTCCATGACCGCGCGTGCCGCCAGCAGTTTCTGCAGATCGATGTCGGTGCGATAGCCCATCGATTCGAGCATGAACACAAGGTCTTCGGTAACCACGTTACCGGTTGCGCCTGGTGCGTACGGGCAACCACCGAGCCCACCGAGGCATCCGTCGAACTCACGAACCCCGGCCTCGAGAGCCGCAAACACGTTCGCCAGACCGAGGCCGCGTGTGTCGTGAAAGTGAGCGCTCACATCGCGCCCATCGGCAATCTGAATGAATTCGCTGAAGAGTTCTTTCACCTGCTGTGGATTCCCATAGCCAACGGTATCGGCCATTCCCATGCGGTCTGCACCAAGACGTACATATTGTTCGGCGAGCGAAAGCACAACCTTGGGATCAACGTCGCCGGCGATGGTGCAGCCGAAGCTGGTAGCCAGACCGCCTGAGATCGTCACATGGGAGTACTGCGCTTCGCTGTTGCGGAGCTCGACGATTTTTTCGAATTCCATCAAAGACTGTTCGTGGGTCTTACGTACGTTGTTGAGGTTATGGGGCTCTGAAGCCGACATGACAAAATTAAGCGTGTCGGCGCCAGCCGCCATGGCGTTCTGGGCACCCTTGAAGTTAGGCACCAGTGCGGCAACATGAACGCCGCCCATCTCCTTGGTAGCTTTGACGATCTCGGCGCTGTCGGCCATCTGCGGGAGGAGCTTCCGTGGTACAAACGAGCCCACCTGAATTTTTCGAACGCCGGCGTTTTTGAGCGCCTTAATCCAGGCAATCTTGCCGGCGGTAGACATCATGATGTCGGTTGCCTGAAGACCGTCGCGCGGTCCAACTTCGTGTACGAGGACGTCTATATCTGAGTAAAGTGGCATAGCGGTTCCCGGTGAAATATTCCTGTGGTGACGGTTAGCGTCCGATGAACTGAGCGGGACGTTTTTCGTTGAAGGCGAGCACACCCTCGGTACGGTCTTCGGTGCCGACCAGTCGATTGTAGGCCTCAAGCTCGAACTGATACCCGGAATGTCGGTCAACCTGATTGGCGATTGAGATGGATCGCTTCGCGCGCACGATGGACAGCGGTGCGTTGGCAGCGATCTTGTTGGCCGTCCTGATCGTATCGTCGAGGAGCGTTTCGGGTTCGCAGACCTTGTTGACGAGACCCCATTCATACGCCTGTTCGGCGGTGAACGCTTCTCCCGTAAGAATAATCTCCTTGGCGCGTCGTTCGCCCACCGCGAGTGGCAGGTTTTGTGTGCCCATCGCGCCTGGCATGATGCCAAGAGTCACTTCGGTCAGCGCAAATTTTGCGGTGCGCGAGGCATAAATGAAATCGCAGTTCAGCGCCGTCTCGCAACCGCCGCCAAACGCGGCCCCGTTGATGGCGCCTATGATCGGCACAGGGCAGTCACGCATGGCCATGACTCCCTGTTCAAAGATTGCGTGCTGTCGTTGCCAGTCTGTCTCGCTCATTGTCTTGCGTTCTTTCAGGTCGCCGCCGGCGCTGAATGCTTTGTCGCCGCGACCGGTCAGGACCACGCAGCGCACACCTTCGGTGTCAACGTACAACGATCGCATGACCTCCATTTGCTCGATGCCCATCTCGGTGTTCTTGGCGTTGCGTACCTCAGGGCGATCGAACATGACGAGCAGAACGTGTTCGCCCACACGTTCAACGTTAAGATATTTGTAATCGGTTCGCATTAGCCTGCGTCTCCTTTGATTTGCGCGTTATGTTGTCCAAGACCGGGTGCCATCGTGCCGGTGGCGGGTCGTGTGCCGTTGAAACTGAGCGGCAGCCCCATCACAGACGCGGGTGCACCGGGCGTTGTCTGCAGAATTCCAAGCGCTTTGGTTTGCTCGTTGTCCATCATCTCGGTAATCGTGCGCACCGGCGCGCACGGTATTCCCTCGTCTTCAAGCAATGTCATCCAGTGTTCGCGGGGATGGCTCACAAAAATGGGTTCCAGAACCTCGTTGATCAGGCCAAGATTTTTATATCGCAGCTGGTTGCTGCTGAATCTTGGATCGTCTGGCCAGTCCGGCCTGTCGATGACTTTTGCAAGGCGTTTGAACAGCTTGTTGTTGGGCGCCGACACGACCAGATAACCATCTGCGCATTCGTACGCCTGATACGGCGCCATTCCCCGGGCGCCCGATCCGGCTTTCTCGGGATTTCGGCCGTCGACCTGCACGAGGGGCACATGGGTACTCGTCCAGGCCATGGCGGTTTCATATAAAGAGGCGTCGATGACGCACCCGCGACCGCTCGATTTACCGTCGTAGAGTGCAGAGAGAATTCCAATGGCGCACCACATGCCCGTTCCCATGTCGACAATGGAGACACCGACTCGAACCGGTGGTCGATCCGGTTCGCCGGTGACGCTCATGATCCCGCCGGCTGCCTGCATGAGCGGATCGTAACCGGGTTTGCTTTTGAGGGGACCGGTGGCTCCGAACGCGCCGAGATTGCAGTAAATGAGTTTTGGGTTGCGAGCGATCATCGCGGCGGCATCGAGCCCGAATTCTGCAATTTTCCCCGGCCGCATGTTCTGAATGACCACGTCGGCCTCGTTTGCGCAGCAGTCCTGCAGCCATTGAAGATCCTGCGTGTCGCGCAGATCCACCGTGACGCTCTTCTTGTCGCTGTTCATGGCGAGAAAGACAGAGGAGTTACCATCCGGGAACATGCGACCCCACGTGCGTGCATCGTCACCTCCCTTTTTGTTCTCTACCTTGACGACTTCGGCGCCGAGGCTGGCGAGAATCCACCCCGCGTAAGGTGCGGCGACGCTGCTGCCGATTTCGATAACACGGACGCCCGAAAGGGGCTGATGAGAATCACGTTCAGACACAGGTACGCTCAAGGTTCAACGACAGAGCGTGGACAGTAACCGCCGCCCGGCGACAGCCGAAACTTCTGACAGAGCAGCCCGCAGTACAGCATTTTCAGTCCTGCCTGACTGAATGGGTGAGTGGTAAGTAGGCTTTAATTGGTTGCCATCGAAACTAAAACAGAGCGGTCGAAACTGATGTGGTCAATCGGCGTGGTTGTCGTCAACCCGTTTGAGAATCATGAAATGTCTGACGCTGTAGTAGTCGTCGATATCTGACCACGGCAGGCTTTTGATTGCGGCCGAGCCTTCCCGCCAGATTACGTTGTCGAGCAGCGCGCTGTGCACTCGCTTGCCGTCACCGACGTCACAGAAAAAGCAACTGGCCCAGTGATACTCGTTGCCGATATCACTGTTTTTGACGGCGTCGAGTATTCGGGCCAGGGTGCCATCCGGGACGCCGGGATGATTGTCGTTAGCCGCTCGCAGACCAAAGTTTCCGATGTAGGCGGTGTAGACGAGATCGCCGATGGTGATCTGTTCGACCGTGACCTGTTCCAGGTCAATGCGGTTCCAGAACGCCGCCAGGAACACATGCAGTGATGACGCGTTGAGATTGTAAAACGCATCCTGCAGTGCGTCTTCGTTCTGACCGATGCCGGCCACACTCTCGTTCAGTATCACGCCGTCTTTGACGGCAACCTGAAGATCAAGCTGACCGGACTTGTTGCTTTCGCTTCTGAACCACATACAGCGGATCGCCGGCAGGGCATTGCCGTTCAGAAACCAGTCGCCATAGGGATTAACTGGAATATCGTGGGCTTCAAGCAGTTTGCCCAGCAGCAGCATGGCGTAGCCGTGTTCGGTTTTTTCGGTCATTGGATACTGTTGATCGCTCCGGCGTCGTCGCGCGGGCAAGTTGCGGAAATTTGAGGTCGGATTGAAGCACGGGCCGGTACGCAGGCGCAAAGCGGGCGCCACGCGAACAGTTGCCTAGCCGTAGTACATGCCGCCGTTAACGTGGATTGTCTGACCCGTCATGTAAGCGGCGTCTGGCGAACACGCATACGCAACGGCTGACGCAATCTCTCTCGGTATGCCGCGTCGTTGAATGGGGCGACCAGATTCGGCAGGCCGGCCGCTGCCACCCACGGATCGTGCACCTGCCGCGGCGCCACGCACGGTGTCGATATGGCCGGGCGCAACCGTGTTGCTGGTGATGTTGTCAGGTCCGAGTTCGGTTGCGAGTGTTCGCATCAGGCCGACCGCGCCCATTTTTGCTGCGCACACGTGAGCACGCCCTGTGGTTCCAAGATGAGACGGGGTGCCGCCGAGAAACACGAATCTGCCGCCACCGGCCTTGCGCAGGTGAGGCACGGCCGCTCGGCTGACGAAGAACGCACCGTCAAGGGCGACACCCAGAACCTCTCGCCAGTCTTCGTCAGAGAGTTCTTCGATTGGTTTTTGTCGGCGAATGGCGGCGTTCAGTATGACAAAGTCAAGTCGGCCCATTTCCTTTGCCGCGGTGTCAACAAGATGGCGCGCCTGAGCAGAGTCACTGATGTCGGCCTGAACGACGCTTGAGTTAACGCCAAGAGCGCGGACCTCGTCAGCGACAGTATTGGCAGCATCAACGCTGCTGCGCGTATTGATGACCACGCTTGCACCGCGTTCGGCCAGCATCAGCGCGATTTCACGACCGATATTTTGCGAGGAGCCTGTGACGAGGGCGACTTTGCCGTCGAGTTCTTTCATTGTTGCGTCTCTTGTTATTCGATTACGCTGGCATCAGGTGTCAGCTTTGGTGGACGATTCGACCGCCGGTAATTGTCAGATCAGATGTGATGTCGGCGATTCGATCCTCGTCGACGGTGAACAGGTCTTCGGAGAGCAGCGCAAGATCAGCAAACTTTCCGGTTTCGATCGTACCTTTTTCATCTTCTTCAAAACTCAGATAGGCACCCTCGCGGCTTGCGCACGCGAGCGCTTCGGTTCGTGACAGGCTCTGACCCGGACCGATTACCCGACCGCTGTCGGTTCGGCGGGACACGACGTGGGCAATGGGGACAAACAGCGTGGGTGGCACGTTATCGGTTGCGAGGGAAACGTGAACGCCGGCATCCAGCAGGTCTTTGAGCGGTGCTACGGTTTCGCACTTCGCCTCTCCGTGCTGTTCAAGAAGTTCGTCGCCATCCTGGGCAATCCATTTGCTGGTATAGGCCTGCACCACAAGACCGAGATCGCTGATGCGCTGGATTTCGTTGCTGTCGAACATGCCGATATGTTCAATCAACCAGCGTTGTTCTCCAATGCTGGCGCGGGCGTCGACTTTTTCATAAAGATCAAGAATGCCGGGCGAAAACGAACCAACGCGGATGCCCGATTGCGCCGCCTCGACCATCATTTCAAGCATCACGTCTTCAGGCAGTGCGCTGTCAAAGTTAAATCCGGCCCAGCCGGTGTATGGCCCGCAAAGCGCGCGCAGGCAGTTTTCGTCGGAGTAGTCGGACTCGGTGTACAGGCCCGCCATGCGCAGATAGTCATCTCCGAGTCCGCGCCCGGCAAGCCACCGGCCCCAGTCGACGAGCAGGTCCTGTACGTCGGCGTGGGTGGTTGAGGGCCAGGCGGGGCTGAACATCAGGTTCGAGCGCACGGCTAATGGGCCGGCTTCGCGCAGCTGCTGGTAGGCGGCGAATACTTCGCCCGCGATGCCGTGGCCTTCGAAGATGCTCGTTGTGCCCACGCTGTTATAGACCTGCATGGATCGTTCCAGACCGGCGACCCTGTCCGCGAGCGTAAATCGCGGGATGATCTTCATCAGGGTTTTTTCAACGAGCGGTTTGTACGTGAACTCATAAAGAATGCCGGTTGGCTCGCCGGTTGAGAGTTCTTTGTCGATCTGGATGGACGGGGCGGGCACAACGGTATTGCGATCGATGCCGGCTAATTCCAGTGCGCGAGTGTTGGCTATGGAGACCAGCGGCAGGGTGTTGCGCCAGTGTCCCCAGATCGGACGAATGTAGACCGGGTGGTCGGGCGCGACCGAATCGAGTTCATGACGCGTCGGGAACCGATTCTCTGCGAGTATCGCCGGTACGTTCTCGTAAAACGGCGGGACACCGATTGGCATGGTTACGATCCACTCACCCTTCGGTGTCTTTGACGCGAGCTCGGCGATTCGGTCAAGTACGTCGGTTATGGAGCGACAGTCTGCGAGAGAGGGCAGGACCTCTTTCAGACCTTCGCGGTCCATGTGTGCGTGGCCGTCGATTAGCCCCGGTACAACAAGCTTGCCGCGCGCGTCGATACGCGTTGTTGAGTCGTCAAGCCAAGGATCTGTGTCGGCAGGAGTACCAACGGCGCAAAAACGATCGCCGGCAATTGCGAGAGATGTCGCTGTCGATGACTGCGCATCGAGCGTCGCAATCTTCGCATTGAAGATAACTAGATCTGCACGTTCGGGTTCTGGCATGTCGGATTCCGGGTCTTTGGGCTGCACAGGCTTTTCTGGGGTCCGTCAGCATACTGAATAGGGTGTTTTGCCGCGACGCTGGTTAACGACAATGTTCCGAACTGCGCGCCAAAACGTCCGTAGATCACCTGTATCGGTTTCGTTCAGCGAGTTCTCAGCATCGCTGTCCACACTGTCTGGACGTCAAGGGTTTTCGCAGTCGCGAGAACGACGTCAATAGTGGAGAAGCAAGACATGAATATTGTGGCCAAAACCAACGTGAAGAAATTTCGTGCATTGGTGGTGACATCAGTTCTGGCAACAGCCCTGACGGGCTGCGCCGTCAATCCTGATACCGGTCGGGTGGGTGTGGATACAAACGTGTTCAGCCGTGATTCCGTATTGACGGTCGGCGGTGGACTGGTAGGGGCGGCGTTGTGCAATCAGCTGTTCAAAGGACACGGCAGCAAAGAAGGCTGGACTGCCGCATGCGGTGTCGGCGGTTACTTTTTGAGTCGCGCATTTCTGGAGCGCTCAAATGGCGTGCTTGAAAGCAACCGGACCGGTGAGACCAGCCAGTGGCGCGATCCCGACGGTCGCCAGGTGTCGATGACACCGCGCAAGACCTACTACGCTGGCGGACAGCCGTGCCGCAACTACGAAACCGAGATCATCGTCGAGGGCCGACCCGAAGTGGCAACCGGCACAGCGTGTCGCCGCAGCGACGGCACCTGGAAAATCCAGTCCTGATACCCCAAAAAGGGGACACACACTCACAACCTCCAACAGGGACACACACTCGGATTCCCCAACAGGGACAGGCACTCACACTCGCTGACCGGGACAGGCACCCGTAGCCGTCAGAATTCCATAGATCACTGAAAACAGTGAGTTATTGGCGGATTGCGTGAGCAGAGTGTGTGTCCACATTCTTGAGCAGAGTGTGTGTCCACATCCTTGAGCAGAGTGTGTGTCCACATCCTCGGGCAGAGTGTGTGTCCACATCCTCGAGCAGAGTGTGTGTCCACTTCAGGTGTCCACTTTGGGTGTGGCTGGATTCGTCCTGTTTTCGTGACATCGGGCACGTCTCTTCAAAGCGTTATTGATGTATGTCGGCGGGTGGCGCGAGCACGGCCCCTCGCCGTACGCATCAAGCGGCTTGCAAACGCGACACCTGCAGATCGTGCGTGCCAAAAGCGCGACAATTTCCAGCCGCTTCGCCACCCGTAGAATCGTCGGCGGTGACTGATTGCAAC
>CALHMG010000159.1 GCA_938034705.1 uncultured Gammaproteobacteria bacterium | reverse complement strand
TTCACGTCGAATCGCAGCGGCAAGCCCCAAATCTACGAAATCAGCGCTAACGGTGGACAGGCCAGTCGTCTGACCTTCGACGGCAAGGAGAACCATGCCCCTGTGGTGTCGCCGGATGGCAAAAAGCTCCTGATGATTACCAACCAGGGCAACGGCCACCAGGCTGCGATCTATGATCTTGGGTCTCGCCAGACGCTGGTGTTGAACCCGAGCTCCCGAAACGACGAGCGAGCGACCTTCGCTCCCAACGGCGCCATGGTGATTTTCTCTACAAAATCAGGGGGTAGGGCGACATTGCGCGGTGTTTCTGCCGACGGTCGCTTCAGCTACAAGCTGCCGTCGACCGACGCTGAGGTGATGGAACCGGCGTGGTCGCCGTTCTTGAATAAGTAGACACGACAGGCCGAACTGACACTTGAGCCACCATTGAAATCATCTACGCTTAATGTGACGGACGCTTTTTGAAGACATTGGTGTTAGGCCCTCATCGTTCCTGACGCCGCTAAGTATCAAGTTGTAAGTTAGTCAACCAGTTCACGGTATTCGCGAGGCTGACGGGTTACACTTTACGAGCAACGTCGCGATGGGCGACACCAAACCAAGACACACGGAGAACACGGCAATGAAGAAACTGCTGTCGATAGTGCTGGTACTAACCATGAGTATTTTTGTGGCTGCCTGTGCGGGTAGATCAGTGCAGGAAGGGGTCGCAGTAGAGGACAGGAACAACACAGGCGAATCCGGCAGCGGATCTGGCTCTGGTTCCGACAGTTCCACCTCTGGACTTAATTCAGGCGACGCAACCGGAACCGGCCTCGGATCCGGTGACGGCACCAACAACAACGGCAGCCTGACTGGCGTTGGCGAAGATGACCCGCTGAGCAAGCGAACCATCTATTTTGAGTACGACAGCTCGACACTGACCGCGGAATCCCGCGCCGTCGTCGAAGCACATGCTGCATTTGTTGCCGCTAACCCGGGTTTGAGCCTGACTCTCGAAGGCCACGCCGACGAGCGCGGCACCCGTGAGTACAACCTCGCGCTGGGCGAAAGCCGGGCCAAGAGCGTTGAGCGACTGATGCAGGCACTCGGCGTACAGAGCGTCGCGACCCAAACGATCAGCTACGGCGAAGAACGTCCGGTTTCTCTTGGCGAAGGTGAAGAGACCTGGAGTCTTAACCGCCGTGTCGAGATTCTCTACGGCAACTGATCAACTCTGAAACCGGTCAGGCGTGATCTCCCGCATCACGCAATACCGGTCTCCGTGTCCAGCCCCGCCCAGCACACCCAAGGTCCGGTGCGCGAAGCGGGGTTGTTTCATTGGTTAACCAATGCGGTCAGTCAGCGTTGCAGCAGCAGGGCTAACCGACGGGGCGACCGGCCGGACATGTGCCGAGGGCACATCAATCGCGTACAATCTCGCGGAAAATCACAATCCGCGGTGAGTCCCGATGCTGTCCATGCCACTGTCGTTGCGCAATTCTTTCAAGATCCTTTGCTCTGCAACCGTCGCGGTTGCCATTTCGGCGTGCGCGACACCGCAACGCGCGCCTGCGCCGCCGCCGCAACCGGCACCGCAGCCGGCTCCACAGCCTGCGCCGGCGCCCGCTCCGGCACCCGCCCCAAAACCTGCAGTTAACGAAGGCACCCTGCGGGTGCTGTCTCAGGTCGAGGAGCTCAAGCAGGAGATCATGCGTTTGCGCGCCGATCTGGAGCGCCAGCAGAACGACATCAGCCAGCTGGCGACGCGAAGCCGTGAGCTTTATGACGACGCCGACGTGCGTCTTCGCAGCCAGGAGTCTTCGATCGAAGAGCTGCGCGCCAGACCGCAGACCGCGGCCGTGATGCCAGCACCTGCGCCGGCACCCGCTCCCGCGGTTACCGCAATCCAGCCGGCCCCGGCACCCGCCGTGACACCTTCGATCAACGCCAGCCAGACCGGCGCCGTCGCGGCGACGCCGACTTTGAGTCAGCCGGCACAACCCGCGGTAACGCAGCCAGCGATCACACAGCCGCAAACTGCCGTGGTCACACAGCCGGCGCCAGCGCCTGCCGGAGATACCGTGGTGATTGGCTCCACTGCCGGAACACTGCCGGCGGCGACAGCGCAACCGATTACCCAGCCCAGTCTGTCAGCGGCTCCGGCCGCAGCACCCGTGCCCACACCGGCCGCGGTAGCACCAAGAGAACTGATCCCGGCGACCCCCGAGGCTACAGACGCCTACGACACCGCGTTCGAGCTCATCAAGCAAAGCCGTTTTAATGAAGCCAACGAGGCATTCACCGCGTTTATCTCCAAGTACGGCAACACCGATCTCGTTGATGACGCCGCGTACTGGAAGGCCGAATCCCACTACTTTGGCCGTCAGTTCGAAGGGGCGCTGGCGGGTTATCAGAGCCTGATGACCGAGTTCCCGACGAGTGAAAAAGTGCCCAACGCCATGCTCAAGATTGGCTATGTGCAGTACGAAATTGGCGCCAATGCTGACGCCCGGGCGACGCTGACCCAGGTCGCCACGCGCTATCCCGGCAGCAGCGTGGCCCAGTCTGCCCAGCAGCGACTGGCGAAAATGGACAGAGAAGGTCGTTAGAACCGCCGCTTTTTGAGGCGCCGCAAAAAGACCTCAAGTTCAGGGCCCTGAGGTGTGACAGCGGCCCGACTCATGGCTATAATCCCGCCTCCCGCAAGGCCCACGATCCTTGGCGGGAGTGCCGCGGCAGCCGTTCTGGCCACCCAGGCATAAGGATAAGTACGGGGCGTTAGCTCAGTTGGTAGAGCAACTGACTTTTAATCAGTGGGTCGCAGGTTCGATCCCTGCACGCCCCACCATACTTACTTTTTGGGATGTCTCCTAACGTCCAAGGACGTCTCACTCAAGAGCTTAATTGCTTGATCTAAAAGGACTTCGGCCGAATCCTTGTCGCAACTCGTCTCATGTCGACTCATGGAAGCGCACGTGTTGTGTAGGTAAGGCAGTAGGTAAGGTCGGCTGTAGGCGGCGGATTTTCCACTTCTTACCTACAGGAGCAATTTGAACTTTGTCGATTCAGCACAAACTCACAGATCAAGCCATTCGAAAAGCAAAGCCACGAGAAAAG
>CALHMG010000158.1 GCA_938034705.1 uncultured Gammaproteobacteria bacterium | reverse complement strand
ATGTCGTGACACTCAAGGCGCGAGTCTCCGGATACGCCACTCGTCGCCCACAAGCGTGTACGCAAAACGGTCATGCAGTCGGCTTGTCCGTCCCTGCCAGAACTCGACCATCGAAGGCTTGACGCAGTAGCCACCCCAGTTTGCGGGACGAGACGGCTCGTCGTCCGCGAAGCGAGCCTCCAGTTCAAGCATCCGGTTCTCCAGCTCTTCTCTGGAAGCGATTTCACTGCTCTGGTTCGAAGCCATTGCACCGAGTCGACTGCCGAGCGGTCGCGAGTCAAAGTACGCGTCGGACACGCTCGCCGGCACTCGTTCAGCCCGGCCTTCGATACGCACCTGACGATGGATTCGATCCCAGAGAAAATTCAGCGCGACCAAACCGTTGGCTTCAATATCGCTCGCCTTCTGGCTGTCATAGTTGGTGTAGAAGGTGAATCCATTTGCATCAACGTCCTTGAGCAATACGACCCGGCTCGACGGATGACCATTCGCGTTGACGGTTGAGAGTGTCATTGCGTTGGGCTCGTAAATGTCCGCCTCCCGTGCCTGGTCGAACCAGAACATGAACTGCTCTACAGGATTGGTTTGCAGATCCTCAAGATTCAGATCCCGTCGACCATAGTCTCGACGCAAATCCTGAATTTCTTTGTCACTCATGCCGGGTACTCATGGTTTGCTGTTAGTTCCTTTAAAACATCCTCGGACGTGTATCGGCAATATACCGATCATCCGTCGAAGAGCTCGTGATTCGTTGCGCATCAGACACCTCGAAGCGTTTCTTTTGCCAGCATGTCGACGACTCCAAACATGGCTTCGTCGTGATTGACGCCATCCGCTCTCGCCAGGTGATAGGTCTGCAGCTGACGATGAGCGCTGGTGCCGTTGCGCACGATGTTACGCGCGTGTTCGACCTCGGGCAGACACTCCATGTGTTCGGCGTCCTCTTTGATCAGTTCGATGATCTCGTCGATCAACTCGGGCCACGGGACAATAACGCCGCGCCCGAAATCAATCAGCCCTTCGTCAATGCCGTATCGATGGGCCCGCCACCGATTTTCCGAAACCAGCATCGACATGTATCTTCTCCAGCGCTGGTTGCTCGATCGAAGACGCCACAGCATGCGCAACCAGCAAATATAAAGGGCCGCCACACATACCGCGTCATCTACTCGCGTGCACACGTCCGAGATACGCATCTCAAGGGTCGGAAACTTGGTACTGGGCCGAACGTCCCACCACAACATGCTCGCGTCATCGATAATGCCCGCGTTCACCAGTACGTCGACGTGTCTCTGGTATTCCGCGTAGCTGTCAAACTGCTCCGGCAGACCCGTTCGGGGCATCTCGTCCCACACCGAAATCCGGTATGACTTGAGACCTGAGCTGGCGCCCTGCCAGAACGGGGAAGACGTCGACAACGCAAGAAAGTGCGGCAGCACGTATGACACCTGCCCCATCAGGTCGACTCGCATATCCGGATCATCGATCCCGACATGCACGTGCATGCCGCTGATCAAAAGACGCCTGACGACCTGCTGAAGATTTTCCGCAAGACGATCGTAACGATCGTGTCGCGTCGTCGACTGTCGACCCTCTATTGCAAACGGATGCGTCGAGGCCGCGATCAGCGCAAGGTTATGCTGCTCAACAACGCCGGAAACCGTTCTCCGCAAATGATTCAGGTGCTCACGCAATTCGCCAACGGTGCTGCAAACCGGAGTGCCTACCTCGATCTGACACTGCAGAAATTCAGGCTGAACTCGATCCCCCAGCAGACGCTCGCACTCAGGGAGCATCTCGGCCGGAGCTTCGTTGATGAGTTCGCGCGTGTCACGATCCACCAGCATGTATTCTTCTTCTACACCTACTGTAAACGCCGGCTCCTGCAGACGGGTAATGTAGGGTGAATCCATGCGCTTGGAAAAATAGCTGTAGTGACTTTCCTCCGCGAACATCTTTTTCAGTGCGGGTTCAACTTTGTCAGCGAACGCCGTGATCTGATCCTCGGTTTCCAGCAGGTCCTGACGCACCTCGATACACAAATACGGCAACGCCGAGGCGACGGCATGCTGAAACATGCAGTAGCCCTTGGGCTCAATGGCGTTATAGGGCACGTTGCGTCCAACGGTCAGGCCCGTGTTTTCTGATGCCAGCGCCGTCAGCAGACCGGTTGCCATCCGGTCGTCGTCAGCGTGGAGCACACCCAGATGCCACGGGCGTGGGGTTTCGTTCATCTCCGGCGTAAAACTGTGCACGTAGAAAATTGCCGGCACCTCATGGCGCTTGCGGATGGCGGCAAGGGTCGAAGACACCGCGTCATGATATGGCGTATGCAGCTCCTCAACGCGCTGCATCAACTCCGCGTTGTCGAGTTTTTGATTGCCGGGAACAACGATGCCGTCGCTGACGGGCGGTGCCAGGGTTGGATCATCGGGATACCGATTCAAATCCACGACAAGTCTCGAGTAGTTGGCATGGATCAGCGGTGCATCGAATCTCCTGCTCAGCTCAAGGGACAGCACCCGTGCGCCAATGTCGATAGCGATGTGCTTGTTCAGGTCCGCCTGGGACAAACCAAGATCGTTCAGAGACGAGGGAATCGTATTCGAGGCGTGATCACACAGAATCAAAAACGGCGCGTTTCCGTCTGGATTGACGATCGTGTACGGCGGTGGGTCGCCCTCAGCGAGGATCGGCTCCGGGTTATTTGCGGTGTCGTTGATTCGATTCATAGAGACCGAGTATACGGCGATTCACAAACCGCGCGACGAAGGCTTTAATTTCGAAGCTGACGGCTCCGTGGTACTGTCCCGAGCACCCGAATCCAGTGAAAATCCGAACGATGACTGTGCGCAAAATTGATCTTCGAAGCGACACCGTGACCCGCCCTACTGACACGATGCGTCAGGCAATGATGGACGCCGAAGTGGGCGACGACGTCTACGGGGACGACCCCACGGTAATCCAGCTTGAGACCCGCCTGGCCGAGATGACCGGCCATCAGGCCGGACTGTTCTGCCCGAGCGGCACCCAGAGCAACCTTCTGGCCCTCCTTTCTCACTGTGAGCGAGGCGATGAATACATCGTTGGGCAGACGGGACACACCTATAAATATGAAGGCGGGGGTGCGGCCGTCTTCGGCAGCATCCAGCCCCAGCCCATCGACTTTGACGAGAATGGCTGTCTCCCGCTCGACAAGATCGACGCGGCGATAAAGCCTGTTGATTCACATTTCGCGCGCACACGACTGCTGTGTCTTGAGAACACCCAGTGGGGTCGCGCGCTGCCGATGGATTATCTTGGTGAAGCCACCGCCCTCGCACGCCGTCGTGGACTTGCGGTACATCTTGACGGAGCGCGGGTTTTCAACGCTGCCGTAAAACATGAAGTGCCGGTACGGCAGATCTGTGAATCTTTTGACAGTGTGTCGATCTGCCTGTCCAAAGGACTCGGCGCGCCGGTGGGTTCGGTGCTGGTTGGCAACAGCGAAATTATCGACAGAGCCAGGCGTTGGCGCAAAGTCGCCGGTGGCGGCATGCGCCAGGCCGGCATCCTCGCGGCGGCCGGGCTGCATGCCATCGAGCATCATGTCGATCGGCTTGCCGAGGATCACGACAACGCGGAGCGCCTGGCACGCGGACTGCAGAATATCGAAGGTTATTCGGTGGACAAACCGCAGACCAACATGGTCTACGTGCACGATGCCTATGGCCGCGCGAACGAGCTGAAGGCTCGACTTGAACGGGAAAACATCATCGTCACCAGCGGCAACCCCATGCGTCTTGTGACGCATCTGGATGTTTCCAGAGATGATGTTGACCACGTCGTTGGCGCATTCAACAAAGTCAGTTCAATCATCGCCGTGGAGGCAGTCGGCTAAGGCAGGCGCGATGCGGCGATGACAACACCCAGCGTAGAAATCCGAAGCTTTCAGAGTGAAGATAAGGACGGGATCGTTGCGTTGTGGAATCTCGTGTTTCCTGACCACGCGCCACACAACGAACCGGCAGCCGACGTCACGCGCAAACTCGCAAAGGACCCACATCTGCTCTTGATAGCCGCGCACAACGCCGATGGCGAAAGCCGTGTTGTTGGAACCGCGATGGCGGGATTCGATGGTCATCGGGCAGCGGTATGGAGAGTAGCGGTTCACCCTGACTGGCGAAGGCAGAACATCGGAAGACGGCTCATGGAAGCGGTAGAGCAGGCAGCAAAAGCCGAGGGCGCACACAAACTGAACCTGTTGATTCGCGAAGGCAATACTGCGGTCATCGATTTTTACCAAAAGCTTGGCTACGACGTAGAACCACGAACCGCGATGGGCAAACTCCTGTAGATTGACAAGCAACATGACCGAGTCGATATCCCGAAGTTTTTTTACGACTGATGACAACGTGTGGTTTGTGCCTACCGAACACACGCGCGGCCCCTGGGACAAAGACAGCTGTCACGCAGGACCACCGACCGGCCTGATCGCACGGGCGCTTGAACTCGCGGTTCCGGATAAACGCCTCGCCCGTCTCACGGTTGAACTCAGTCGACCGGTGCCCCACGCCGGGTTCAGAATCGAAACGTCCGTCAAGCGTGAAGGTCGCGCTGTCGCAACGACGCGAGCGGCGCTGATTGACGCAGACGGGCGCGAATGCTGCAGCGCGAGCGCACTTCACATGAGCAATCAGCCAGCCCGGGACTACCCGACCTTCGAGACCGACCTTGGCGACCCGGCGGACGCGGTGCCAGGCGGATTCCCGATATCAAAGACGCTCCACGGCCTCGCCGCGTTCAACGGCCCGGGTGTTGAAACCAGCTACCCGCCCGGTGAAGGACCCGCACCCGGACCGACGACAGTGTGGATGCGGACGATCCCGCTGCTTGAGAACGAAACGCCGACGCCCTTTCAGAAAATCTGTCCGCTTGCAGATTGCGGAAATGCGTTCAGTCGCAACGCAGAGCCCTGGGATGTTTCA
>CALHMG010000157.1 GCA_938034705.1 uncultured Gammaproteobacteria bacterium | reverse complement strand
ACCGTGCATCAGACATAGTTGCTGCCCTCGAGCGACTGATCGGCGAGCCTTCGTTTGCCCGCTCGCTCGCCGATATGTCGGCCAGATATCAACGCTACTCAGATGACCGCGTACTCGAAACAACGGTTCGCAATCTGCTCAAATAGGCATTGCCGCGTCGTCTACCGAACCGGGTGACCGGTGTTCGCAACCCCTGCGTGACAGAGCTGACTCGTCAAGTTGGTAAAGGGGCCATGAGAGCATGACGAATCGGCCAGTTACGCCGCTTTCAGACCCGCCGCACGGACGCGACTGACACAAAGCCGTGGGCTTTCAGCATGTATCATAGCGCCCACAGAACCGCTAACGAGCATTGACCATGTCACGTCCAAGCATCTCCGTTGCCGACTCCATCCTGGCCAACCTGACCGAATATCGCTCTCAGGCTGATACCAATCTTGATTGGATCAAACAGGAGATGAGCCCTTACTTTCTTAATCTGAACAAGGACGAAGTCGAAGCACTGACCTTGCTGACGATGACACTGGACAAGCTCGAGTCACTGGAAAAGGTAACGCTCGTTGATCGAAAAGAACGACTGATGATCGCCCAGGTCTCAACGACGGGCTCGATCTACCGAACCATTGAAGACCTTCCGGACCAACCCCTGCGTTACGCCGAAATTACAACTTCATTTAATCCGCTGCCCAACAGCGAGCTTGCGCTTGAGGTCTTACGTTGTGATTTCAACCTGCTGGACGAACCGATCACCTCGGGTGCCGAACAGCAGACGTTGCCCGCAAACATCAGGGATGAAATAGCAGACTACGTGCGGACCGACTTCCCGGACATCAGCCAGGAGCGGTTGGACGGTGTCATGGATGTGTTCACGACCAGCAATATGGAGTACGTCCTCACGTCACCGCCGGAGCGCGTCGCGAGAGTCATGCGGATCTATATCGCGACCCAGCACAACAGCGGTATACACCTAAGCGTCGAGCCAACCGAATACACGGAAACCCGAGTTTCTTTCGGCGTTACTAATCCACCTCACGCCGGTTTTCTGCCGCAGGTGCTCGAGGTGTTTCAGCGCCTTGAAATCGGGGTAAGACGCGCCTACCACCTGACCGTTACCAACGGCTTGACGCCCTACTTCCTGGCCACGTTTTACGTCAAGCCGAGAGACAAGTCGGACCTCACTGAGGACACGGCTCTTTACACCAACCTGAAGCTTGAGCTCTACAGCACTCAAATAACCTCCACCACAGCGCCAGGCTACGCCAATCTGATCCGAAGCGGCATCATGAGTGGACCGGACTCCACGCTGGTTGCAGCGTTCATCGGGTTCTGTCACACCAACCTCGCTCACAACGCGCCAGAAAAATACGATCGTGAGAACATCACGCGTGCGTTTCAGAACAACCCAGGTGTGAGTCTTCAGCTGGTCGAATTATTTTATGCACGTTTCGATCCTGATATGCCTGATCGAGACGAGGCCTACGCCGCAAAGCTCGAGACCGTAACCGACCTGGTCGAGAACTTTAATTCCGGACGACGTGTCCTTGATAATCTGAGAAGAGTTGTATTTCGCTGCGCCCTGTCGTTCATCAAGAACTGCCTGAAGAGCAATTTCTTTGTTATTGAAAAGCACGCCCTGAGCTTTCGACTCGATCCCTACTATCTCGAAGAGCTCGGTCCGGAATTTACCGATGACCTGCCCGCGCAGCGCCCCTTTCGCATCACCTTTTTCTCAGGACGCCGAGGCAGCGGCTTTCATATTGGCTTCTCGGACATCGCCCGCGGGGGCTGGCGAACGATCATTACCCAAAATAGCGACGACTACACCAACAACGCCGGCAGCCTGTTCAAGGAGAACTATGTGCTGGCCCACACGCAGCATCTGAAAAACAAAGACATCTACGAGGGTGGCTCCAAAATGGTCACCATCCTAAATATCGATCCACGTACAACACCGGAACAACGGGATCAGTATCTGTACAAGATGCAGCACGCCTTTGCTAACGCGTTTCTGGATCTGTTTGTCACTGACGAAGACGGCAAGGCTAAAGATCCACGGGTGGTCGACTACTACGGGCAGGAAGAGCCAATCGAACTTGGCCCCGACGAAAACATGCATAACGTCATGATTGAGCGCATGGCCAGACTGGCGCAAAGACGTGGCTACCTGCTTGGCAAAGGCATCATGTCGAGTAAAGAGATCGGCATCAATCACAAAGAGTATGGCGTCACATCCATTGGCGTCATTCGATTCGCGGAAGTTGTGATGGAAGAACTGGGCACGGACATGCACTCCGAGCCATTCAGCGTGAAGTTTACGGGTGGCCCGAACGGCGACGTTGCCGGCAACGGGATGCGGCTGTTGCTCGAACGTTGCCCGAAGGTTGCGATAAAGCTCATTGTCGACGGCACGGGCGCACTGTTTGATCCAGAGGGTGTGGACAAAGCAGCGCTTTCGAAAATCGTCCTGAAGGACGATGTGCAGGGATTTGACCCTGAAGCGCTGCATACGGGCGGATCTATCCTGTATCGAATGAAGACCCGCAAAGACGGCATCAGCGATGTGTATAAGCAACTCACGATGACCGATTCCGGTCTGGAAGAAGAGTGGATTTCCACAGACCAGTTTTACAAGCGATTTAACAGCGCCGTTTTCAATGTAAAGACCGACCTGTTCATTCCCGCGGGCGGACGCCCGGAGACCATCAACGAAAACAACGTGGATCGATACTTTGATGACGAGGGCCAGCCGAGTTCCAGCGTCATTGTCGAAGGCGCCAATTCCTTTATTACTCCGGCAGCGCGGACGGTCCTGCAGCAAAAAGGCGTCGTCATCATGCGCGACGCGTCGGCCAACAAGTGCGG
Organism: uncultured Gammaproteobacteria bacterium; assembly: GCA_938034705.1. Taxonomy (GTDB): domain Bacteria; phylum Pseudomonadota; class Gammaproteobacteria; order Arenicellales; family CALHMG01; genus CALHMG01. The sequence goes on along the minus strand of CALHMG010000157.1, from coordinate 6,398 downwards.
CGTCATCTCCTCGTCCTACGAGATCATTGCCAATTTGTTGCTTTCAGACGAAGAGTTCTTGGCAAACAAGGACGAGTACGTACGCGATGTCATCGACATTCTGAATCAGATGGCAGAGACAGAGGCGCGCGCCGTTCTTAAGAAGCACCGCGAGCTGGACGGCAGTGAGACCTATACGGAGATTTCCAATGCCGTCAGCCAGGAAATCAACAATCACTATGCTCGAATGTTCGACTATTTTCAGTCAAACCCCAAACAGTTGACTCGACCCAAGCAACAGCAGGCCCTGCTCGCACACATGCCGAAAATGATCAGAGAGTCAGCCGAGTATGGCGCACGCACCCAGACCCACCTGCCAGAAAAAGTTAAATACGCGATCCTCGCGAGCAAGCTGGCGTCGGGACTGGTTTACGCGGGCGACGACGCGAGCCTCTATGGCGATATCATCAATGCCCAGCTGGAGCGCGTGACCGGGTAGCCATCAACCGGACGATATCGCCGCGGCCAGAATCAGGATTTCGCGCTCGACAGGTTAAGATAAGGACATGAAACTTATCTACTTTATTCTGTCGGTACTCGGCGTCGTGCTGCCTCTATCGCAGTTCGTACCCTGGGTGTATCAGCATGGACTGAACTTGCCTTTACTGATCGATGAGGCCTTTGGTGATCGCATCTCGGCGTTTGCGTGGCTGGATGTGATCGTTTCAGCAATCGTTGTGTTGGTATTCATTGTCTGGGAAGGCAGCCGGATTGGTATGACCCGACTGTGGATTCCCGTCGTTGGCCTGTTTTCCATCGGCGTGTCACTTGGGCTGCCGCTGTTTCTTCTGCTTCGGGAAATGCACTTAGCCGCGGAAAAACCCGACAACTGAGCGTGATCAAATTATTCGTCAACCTCTGCCCACAGAACGACGAGCGTCGCGCAATCGATCGGCATCGACGGATTGCTGTAGATCATCCGCGAATGGGCACCCTTTTCGCGAAATACTTCATTAATCAGATGCGACGCACCATTGAGTGCAACTGGCAGATCCTTGAAGTCCGGCGACGGGCAGCCGATGCCTTCAACCCGATGGATTTGTTTTACCTTCGATAAGTCTCCGGTAATTGATTTCAGCAAAGACAAGCCGTTCAACGTCGACAGCTGAAACGACTCGTATCCTTGTTCAACCGTCAGATCATCGCCCATACGACCGCTGAATCGAAGATCTCCATCGACCCAGGGAAGCATTCCGGATGTGTAGATGACGTTGCCGATTTGCGTGTGTGTGACGTAGTCGGCAACTGGCTTGGGAACCGGTGGTAACTCAAGACCCAGAGCCTCAAGTCGTGCTTCTGGCGTGTCACCGGTGACGCTTTTGAATTTCATATGACTCTCCTTTCGAGCTCACTTATCCGATCACGATCCAACAGGGTTCTTTTTGCCGAATCAAAATGCCGACCGTTCAAATTAGCTTATACAATCGATGAACCGCCCAACACCGGATCTTCCATACCCGTGTCCCCACTTGAACTCTTGTTCCTCTGCACGGCCGCGTTCTGCACGTCCGCGCTGACGGCCGTGGTTGGTGCGGGCGGTGGGACAGCACTTATCGCCATCATGCTGCAAATCATGTCCCCGGCTGCCGCGATCCCGGTGCATGGCGCCGTTCAGCTTGCGTCGAACACGACTCGCGTGTGGCTGTTTAGAAAGCACATGGCCTGGCCCATCATCATTCGCTTCGCCGCGTTGATGCCGTTCGGAGTCGCGCTCGGACTGCTCCTCTTTCAGGGACTTCCCACCGAGGTCATTCAGGGCCTGATCGGCTGTTTTGTGCTGATTACGCTGGCGACGCGCCAACTGAAATCACTTGAGGGCAAGGACTTACCGCTGTGGGCCTTCATACCCGTTGGCTTCGTCACCGGTGTTCTCAATATGATTGTGGGCGTGATTGCTCCGATCCTTGGTGTTCTTGTGATCCGTAAGGATCTGAAAAAAGAGCAGGTGGTGGGCACGCTGGGTTTCTTTGGATTTATCGGAAATCTACTGAAGATCGCCGGCTTCACGCTGGTGGGTTTCAGCTTCAGGGAACACGGCTTGACGATCGCGTGCATGGTTCCGGCTGCGATCATTGGTACACGTGTTGGCCGCGCCGTGCTGAGCAATCTTGACGAACGCTACTTCATGGTCGGCTTTCGAATCATGTTGCTAGCCCTTGGGCTCAAGCTGATTGTGTTCGACGCGATTCTTGGTCTGTAGTTCGCGTATTGGCGACGACGCAGTACCACTGATAATTAGCCAGGGGATTTACGCCTTTTTGAAAAGCGACGAGAAGTCAGGTGGACCGGGTGTAACCGCGATGAAGACCCATACCTGGAGCACCCGCGATTGAATCCTCCATCTCCTGAGTAACCGGAAACTAAGTCCGTCGGCTTAAGGTAATTACCATCCCAATCCGCGTAACGCAGAAGACTCTGACGTCCCATGTTTAGATGATTTCTAACTAACGCCAGCGAAACTTATGCCTCAGATGCACTAAGCCTGCTTTCTCGATTCAATGAAAACTCGGGGCGATGCGAATTTCGGGCTTCCACACGTGTTTCACTGATCTGCGTTCGCGCGTATTCCTGCCAACAACATTTATCGGATCCGATGTCCGGGTCCCGGCGAATGCATGATGCTTTGGCAGCAAGATTCCAAGTTCGACCTGAAACTCAACACCACACACTGAAACCAGCGCAAATCCGATGGCTGTCTCGTGCCGCCATCGAACCGCTCATGTGAGGAACTACTCCTCATCAACACGGGTCGCGTACCAGATTCGACCCGTGCATGCCCGAAGGGCCGAGGGATGCGGTTCGCATCGTTCGCAATATCTGGACGACACAAGCGTTCCCCCTGACTGAACGACCTTGCCGTTGCCCGCAGCCCAGTGGCCCGGCTTACCTGCTGGCCGCGTATTCGGTCACCTTACGTCAATTAGGATGAAGGTTTTCCTATTCGGAGTACGCGATAAAGCCACAATGTTATGACTTATCTTTCGGTATCGACTGGCGCCCTCATCTAATTTGGCTCTGCCAGTGATGACTTCCAGCTCGCAATATCCCGTCTGCGCTTACCGTTCCCATAAGCCCACCGGACGAATCTTCCGTAAGACCAGCCGCGAGAACATCGAACTCGAATTCCTGATCTGAATTGAGTACTGCCATTCGATCACGACCAATGAGTACAGACCGTTTGTCAGGAGCCCCCGATTTTCTCCGCGCGCCGTCAACCTCGGCGCCTGCCGTTCGTTAGTCATGGTGTAACGGCCACATGGCCAAAACCTTTAAACCCTAAACAAACCTTCTTTCAATCACTTACACCATAACTAACCCTAAATCATTACCCCCGGAGAATTCATCATGAAAACGACTCGCCACTTCCTCCTCGCACTTCCCCTGCTCGCGGCCTCCTTTGGTGCCTGCGCCGAATCCAAGATCACCGGCGAAGCCGAGATCGACGTCAAGGCTAAAAACGTTATCAGCGCCGCTATCGGTAACCGCACACACTCAGCTGTAAACCTCGGCGCCGTTTCCGGCTCTGAAGTCAACGGCGACCTCAAGATGGACGTCAAACTCGAAAACGTCATCAGCGCCGCTATCGGCAACCGCACCAAGAGCGAAGTTTCGGCCGGCGCTCTGCTTGACTCCAAGGTGGGCGGCGACGTCAACGTTGAAGTGAAAGCCAAAAACGTTATCAGTGCCGCCATCGGCAACCGTACCGAAAGCTTGGTTCGCATGGGCACTGTCAAAGACTCTGAAATCGGTGGTGCATTCACCTCTAACGTCCAGGCCGAAAACGTCATCAGCGCCGCCATTGGCAACCGCTCTTCCAGCAAGGTTCGCATGGGATCCGTTGACTGAATCTTCAGCCTTACCCTTCCTTCCAATCTCAACCCGGGGCCGGCATTTCGCCGGCCCTTTCAATTTTGTTCGCGGGTCCCCGGCAAAATTGGAACGATATATCCTGCTGTTGCAAGGCGACATACCAAAACCCAATTGACCACCTCAGGCCTTTTTCAGCGCCCTCACCAGATTGTCACTCCGGATTGACGCGTTCAGTTGTCACGAACCCCCGAGTGGCAGCGATCGAGACAAGAACGAATCGAATGCGAACTCATAGACTGCTCGATGAGCTATTCAGTCATAGCGGCCCAGGTCAATATTTTCTAACCTGCAAACCTCTTGAACTGCTTTCCTCTGACACATCGCATTCATGAAACCACTGAGATTGGCGAATGAGGTGGGTGGTTGAGAAATGCGCTCGCACCACAATGCCAACATAAACATGAAATGATCACAGGCGTGCACGTCACTACCTAACAGAAAAGGTTTCTTGGCAAGCTCTGCGTCTAATAAAGTGAGCACCTCTACCAGTCGAAGGTCCTGGGCGGCTTTGATTTCTTCGATGCATGCGCTCGTTGCCGCGTGTCGATCGGGATACCTCCAGACCATGAACTCCGCTTGCAGGGTATTGTTGAGATAGGTTAACCACTGAAAAAACAGTGGGCGCTTTGAGTCACCAACCGGCGGAATGAATTCTGAACTCGCGTCAGATTCACAGATGTAGATACAGATAGCGGCGCTTTCAAATAGAACGAGTTCATCGTGTACCAACGCCGGAATACGACCCGCCGGATTTATCTTCAGGTACTCCCTGGACTTTTGCGCATTCTGAGTTCGATCAACAAGCTTCAGCGAATAGTCCGCATGGGTTTCTGCCAACAGCAGATGAGGCGCGAGGCTCGCGTTGTCAGGAAAATAGTAAAGTTCAAACATGGGGTCCCATCGAGTCAGTTATTGGTGGAGTCATTGGTCACGACTGCTTCTGGCCAGTTGCTGTCTAACAGCTCAAGGCTTAGTCAAACGATCAGAGCGTCCGTTATTCCGAACGTCACTGTAACAATTACTCCATGCCCGCCCGATGATGCACACGCCTTTTCGACATCGTAAAAATTCATGCGTGGACCTAATTTTTTTCACCCTCACGATTGTCACGAATATTACGTTTAGATCTCCCCACATTCAGATGGGCTCGTGGGAGTGCAACGGGTGATCGTTTCTGGCCGCAACGTGCGAGGTATCAGCATGAAGCTGTAATCCGCCGATCACATCAAGCGCGTGAGAACCGCAGAATAAGTATGACGTGTCGCGGCGATACCGAATCCCTCACGTGAGGGATGTCTCGAAACCAACCGTACCCCTGATCCCAGGTTCGATCCCTGCACGCCCCACCCGCCCGAAGGGCCGAGGACGCGCGATTCTTTGAATCGCGATTCGAGAAGCATTCGCTTCTCGCCGCAAGCTGCGGTTGTATCGTATGAAGCTGGAATCTGGCGATCACATCAAGCGCGTGAGAACCGCAGTATAAGTATGGCGTGTCGTGCAACTACCGAATCCCTCACGTGAGGGATCTCTCCGAATCAACCGTACGCCTAACCCCAGGTTCGATCCCTGCACGCCCCATGCCCGAAGGGCCGAGGACCGCAACGTGCGGTTGTATCGTATGAAGCTGGAATCTGGCGATCACATCAAGCGCGTGAGGACCGCAGTATAAGTATGGTGGGGCGTGCAGGGATCGTTGTGATCTGTAGATTCAAGCGCTTAGGTCACGGTGGAACAGATCTTACCTACTCGCTTACCTACAGGGTCGATAAATTCTACAACGAAGTAAAAATGTCTTATCACGCACCATCAACACTTTGCAAAAACTCTCGTGTGCTGATGGATTAACCATTTTTTGTCAGCACAATCTATTCGCCATCGCCAACATCGACCCCTTCGTTCAACAGCGCAACATAGTCGTGGTAGACGAATAGCTGATCTCTCTTTCGATTATCCTGCCGTCGGAGTATCTCTAGATCTTCGAGGGCGTTGAGCATTTTGAGTATTGTGGGTCGGCTTAGTGCTACTTCTTCCTGAACAGTTCTGGCGTTTACAACAGGTTTTTTCTGCAAAAGGGCATAGACAAGCGCGGCCGACGGCTGCGCTCGTCCTAGCGTTTCAAGACGCCTGCGGTCGTTTTCGAACAAGTTAAGAATCTTGACTGCCGATTCAGCAGCCTGCTCCGAAGTTGTTTTGACGCCTTCCAGAAAGAACTCGATCCAGTCTTCCCAGTTGCCTTGTTCACGCACTTTGCAAGAGGCGGTAGTAAGCTGAGCGATTAGCCTTGAGATATAAACTCAGATACAAAGTCGGTTGCCTCAGCACCCCACGCGAACACAGCAACAACGTGATGAGTAATCGACCGAGCCGACCATTGCCGTCCAAGACGGCACCGACGGTCCCTCGTGGCTGACATTCTTAGCCGATGCAAAAGGCAGTTTGTGGAGTATCGATCTGTTTCGATGCGAGTCCATCGTGCTCAATACCCATTG
>CALHMG010000156.1 GCA_938034705.1 uncultured Gammaproteobacteria bacterium | reverse complement strand
TCTGCGTTCCAGATCGACCTGAAACGGTGTGAGCTCGAGCAGGGCACCGGGTCTTGCGGCTGTATTCAGTAGCAGTCGCACCAGTCGATGCTCACGTTCGTGTTCGCAGGCTTTCAGTAACGCGGCCACTTCCTCGACGGTCATCACACGACTTCTCGGTTTTCCATTGGGAACCATGAGGATAAATGGCGTGTGCTGTAACTCACCGCGCTTGTACGCGCGGTTCAAGGCTGAGCGGCCATCTGTGAGAATTCGGCGGATGTAGCCGTTGCTCAAGCCTCGGTCCCTCAGTGACTGATGAAACTTCTCCTGGTTGCTGGGAGTCAGGTCGCGAACTGACGCGGTACCGTAGTGATCCAGCCAGTAACCCAGGCTACGCTGAATCACGTCGGCTGACGCAAGATTCTTCGCATGCTGCTCGTAGTAGCGCTGGAACAACGTTGCCAGCATCACCGAGTCCGGCGCGTTGACTAGGTCTGCGTGGGTGTTGACCCATTCGACGAGGAGTTCTTTGGCGGTCTCAAAATCCGAAGTGCCGAGCGTAGCTGTGCGGACGCGTCTTCCGTCGAGCCAGCATCGACTCCATTTGTTAGAACGATGGGCTCGGGCGAGCCAGTAGTCTTTGTATCGCCATTTTTCGTCGCTGGACATTCAATTGCTCTCCAATAGTTATCGATGTGTATGTCGCCAACCCGAATCCGCCGCCCGTCACGGTAGCAACCGAGGAGCCCCTGAGAAATTTTCTGACTCACGGTCGATGGGCTCATCCCCATGATCACGGCGGTTTCCTTGATGGTGTGCGGTCGGGTGATCAAGCGCTCTTCGTGGGCGCTTTGATCGGGTTCGTTCTTGCGTTCTTCTTGAGCGCTTGTGTCAGACAAAGTGTTACCTCCCCAGGTAGACGTTGGTGATTGAAATTCGGACATGTCCCAGTTCCAGAGCAATCTGGCGGCGAGCGCGGTTATCGACTTCGCGGTCGGCCGCGGTTGAAAGATCGTAGTAGCCCCGTCCTCCGGCGATGGGGGCGTGATTGCCTGTGAGGGTCAGGTAGCGTTCTTGCGCGTAGGCGTGCCGCAAGCTGTGGGTGTGGGGCAGGCCCGCTGCGGTGGTCTGCTTTGACCAGGATCTCAGATGCTGGGCGTAAGACAGATGCGCCGGGATCATAGAGCCGTTGCTGGCTACGACCTTGGCGTGATCGAGTACGACACGCTGGGAGTCTGTCAGGATAGGGACGCTGCGAGGGCGGCCACCTTTGCACCAGGAGCCCTGCAGATGCAGGAAGTCGCCCTTGTCTGCGACATCGGGTTGTATTTTCATAGCTTCTTCTCGGCGGAGGCCAAATGCTGCCTGCAGCGCCAACGACGCCCGAATGTAGGGGCAGGGGATCAGCGCTTTGTGTGCCTCGCTGAGCGTTTGGGCACGCGAGACATTCGACGCATAGACGCGTCGGGCTATACCCAGCGCATCATTGTTCTTGGGAATCATGTTCGGCTTGCCGACCTGCCGCGCCCACCAGCGCAGATGTGACATCCGGTTCTTAATGGCCCCGGTTGAGATCAGTCGCCCCGTGCGAGCTGAAACTTCCGTATGCCAGTGATCGACCAGGGCATCGACATGCCGGGGTTTAAGACCTGCGGCTTCAAGACGGCGAAATCCGAGGGATTCAAGCGTCTCGGCCATCTGCTTTAGCATCGACCAGCGATTAGCTCGCGTCTGATAGCCCCCGGACTTATCTTTCAGGTGCAGTTGGTGAAGTGTGTAGGTCAGTCGCTTCAAGTGCTCGTCTGGTCTCGCTCGTTGTTGATTGGTTTTCGAGTTCGGCTGCTTGCCGAATTACAGCTATGGCAATCCAATTGGTTAGTGGTAGTGCTGCACGCCATAGGAGGATGAATCCACAGGCGTTGATTACAACGCAGCGTTTAACGACAGCGCCATGGCCGCCGGACTCGGTAAAGTCAAAGCTGGTGCGGTTAGCGTAAAATTGAGCCGCCCGGAACCAGGTTGGTAGAACCGCAAGAGACACCCGTTGGTCCGCAGAAGATATTTTTCTCCTGTCAGACCCGTCGTTGCGGTTGATCTCGCCATGCAATCAATTACGGCGGGTTACGGTCTGCCTCGGCGTCGATGTTTGTGGGCCTGCGCAAGTTTCGCGAGGTCCACACATCAACTATCAGGCAGCGCGACACCTAAGCAAAAACTAGCGCGGTGCCGCTAAGGTCCATTCGGGAATGTTCAAGATTGCGTTGATCCCGACGCCACCGTTGCAATGGACGGAGTGGCTATTGAGTCGAACCAGTAAAATCGAAAACGGCAGATTGCGTCAACGAGACGAGCGAATTGCTAGGAGGGAGAAACTGGCGCTAGTTGGGCCTAACTTGGACTCTTGGATAGTTGTAGCCAGTCTTGGGCAGTTCTGCGGGCGCTAAGCGGTGTTGCAAATCAGATGATTGGCTCATGCGCGAGGGTTAAAGAAAATTCTGAACGGTGCTGTCATTAACCGTCACTAACCCAAGAGCTAGCAATAGTTAGTGGCGGAGGCAAAAAAGTAGGTCACCGCGCCCCGCGTCACTAAACCCGATCACGCTGCGCGAGATCGATGTTAGTGACGCGGGTGAAGAGAAAATACGTCAGGCGGCTATATCGACGTTCACAAGCGATGCATTATTACGCCGGTCCAGTGCTTTGGTTTGGTCGCCGTTTCCGCGTCACGTCAGCGCCGGTCCACGGAAGCGCTTACGACCCAACAGCGCGCTGTCGTGTGACGCGCGACGGTCTTTGTAAGAAAGCGATTTCGGCGTCTCGTGGTCCAGGGAAGCGGAGGCTCAGCCCATCGGTTCTTAGCGTGTCAATTGGGCTAAAGCAATGTGCAGTGTTCAGTGCCATCCAGCTCGACACCCATTACAGAGTGATGAAATACAACGCGTTGTTTCAGGGCATGATCGACGGTGTCGTGGTCCATCGAAGTAGAGCCGTTCGATTGATTCTGGCCCATAAGGCAGCTGACTTCTTATTGACCATCGATCACTCTTCGGGCTTACCCGAACCGAATCAGCCTGCCACGGCGCGGCTTACTGTAAGCCTCAGTCATCCCCACACGGATGGTGCGGGGTGGGAGTTCTTTTCTTGCCAACAGCTCACGGCGGGTATTTCTACGAACGAAACGCTCGTCGACACAACGCCTTAGAAAACCTGTCGCGATTCCTGACAGTTAGGAAATTCGGTTTAGACCGTTAATCGATACCAATTTCGGAGACACGTTCGCCTGATCTACGAAAAAGTTGTTGCGACGTCTTGCGATAGTCGACCCGTTCTAAGATTTCGCGTTAAGCAGATAGTCGGACTGTGCTTTAAACGAGCGAACTTTTCCCTGTTATCGGTGAGTGACGATTGGACGATGCCAGTGGGAACTAAGCAAGTGATTCCAGATGTCGAGCACGTGTCCGGGCGTAGGGGAAGGCGCATTTCGGATCTGGTGGAAACGATTCACATCACATGGGATGACGTAGCAGGGCGCGTCACTGCCGTGTGGCGACACTGGGAAGCAATCGTCATGTTGACACGTTGGTTAGTAGCACACCTGTTTTTTGGTTGGTTCATTGCTTTAGGACTGGCGGTTGGCACCACCGCGAACGCGGCCGATTACGTCGAATCAGATTTCGCTCGTGTTGAACCTCCTTCGGTTCAATTTTATATCGTTCGGAATTTCAGCAGCTTTAGCGCGTATCAACCCGAGAAGTGCGATCTGCCAACGCCATTTCAGACTGCTTCGTGTTATTTCGGTACCCATGCAAGCCACCTTTGCATCGACTACCCACAATACCTGTGTTCGCCACCAGCCCAGGACTACATTTGGGGGGAGGACGT
>CALHMG010000155.1 GCA_938034705.1 uncultured Gammaproteobacteria bacterium | reverse complement strand
ACGCGTCCCGGCCTTAGCCGGGGATTCAAGTTAGACGCGTCCCGGCCTTAGCCGGGGATTCAAGTTAGACGCGTCCCGGCCTTAGCCGGGGAGTCGCGTCACGGTGGACGCCGGTGCGCGTCGGCTATCGATTCACGCGATTGCCAATGATGTCGTCGACCACGGATGGATCCGCCAGAGTGCTGGTGTCGCCGAGGTTGTCGAAGTCATTGGCCGCGACCTTGCGCAGTATCCGGCGCATGATCTTGCCGGACCGCGTCTTGGGCAATCCGGGCGTGAACTGAATCGCGTCAGGTGTGGCGATTGGACTGATCTCCTTGCGAACGAGCTGTTTCAGTTCGCCGAGGAGTTCATCCGAAGGTTCGTTGCCGGTGACCAGCGTGACATAGGCGTAGATAGCTTCACCCTTGATGTCATGGGGAAACCCGACGACCGCGGCTTCAGCGACCGTGTCGTGCAGCACCAGCGCACTTTCGATTTCCGCGGTACCGAGACGGTGACCGGAGACATTCATGACGTCATCGACGCGTCCGGTGATCCAGTAGTATCCGTCTTCGTCGCGCCGCGCGCCGTCCCCTGTCATGTAGTAGCCGGGGAAAGTTGAGAAATACGTGCTCTTGAATCGCTCGTGATCACCATAGACGGTTCGCATCTGGCCAGGCCACGAGTATTTGATGCACAGCGCACCTTCCGTGGCACCCTCGAGTTCCTTGCCGTCCTTGTCGAGCAGCACCGGTACGACCCCGAAGTAAGGACGGGTTGCCGAGCCTGGCTTGAGTGCCGTGGCGCCGGGGAGCGGCGTGATCATGTGGCCACCCGTTTCCGTCTGCCACCACGTGTCTACGATCGGGCATCGACCGCCGCCGACTTTGTGGTAGTACCATTCCCAGGCTTCTGGGTTTATCGGTTCGCCCACGGTGCCAAGCACGCGCAGAGACTTGCGGCTGGTTGTGCTGAGATACTCGTCACCGGCACTGATCAGCGCGCGAATCGCCGTCGGTGCCGTGTAGAAAATATTGACGTTGTAGCGGTCAATGATCTGCCAGAAGCGACTGGCGTCGGGGTAGTTGGGTACTCCCTCAAACATGACCGAAGTCGCGCCGTTGGCGAGAGGTCCGTAGACGATGTAGGAGTGACCCGTGATCCAGCCGACGTCGGCGCCACACCAGTAGACCTCGCCTTCCTTGTAGTCAAAGGTATAGCGAAATGTCATGGCAGCCCACAGGAGGTAGCCCGCGGTTGTGTGCACAACCCCCTTGGGTTTACCGGTGGAGCCGGATGTGTAAAGTATGAACAGCGGATCTTCGGCGGACATGAACTCAGGCGGGCAGTCCGCCGAGACTTTTTCCATCTCTTCATGCAGCCAGATGTCGCGACCTTCCGTCCACGGCACTTCGGCACCGGTGCGGGCAGTCACGATGCAGGTGTGAACGTTCGGCGTGGATTCCAGAGCCTCCTGGACGTTCTTTTTTAAGGGTACGGGTTTGCCGCCGCGCGGGCCTTCGTCCGCGGTGATAACGCACGTGCAGTCCGAGTCAAGAATCCGGTCACGGATCGCCGTTGGAGAAAATCCGCCAAACACGATGGAATGCACCGCGCCAATGCGCGCGCAGGCCAGTGCCGCCATTGCGGCTTCTGGAATCATCGGCATGTAGATGCAGACACGATCGCCTTTCTTGACTCCGCGTTGCTTCATCACGTTGGCAAACCGACTCACCTGATCCTTGAGCTGGCTGTAGGTGATCTTGAGACTCTGATCGCCCTCATCACTTTCCCAGATGATGGCGATGTCGTCACCGTCGTTGTCGGCGTGGCGGTCGACGCAGTTGTAGCAGACGTTGATTTCGCCGTCTTCAAACCACTTGTTATCGACGTTGGTGAAGTCGCCGCTGGAAACCTTGTTTGGCTTGGTGTACCAGACGAGGAATTTTTCTGACATCTCTTTCCAGAAGTCGTCCGGGTGGTCCACCGAACGCTTGTACATGGCCTTGTAGCTGGCGTCGTCGATCCATGCGTTGTTGATCGTATCGACCGCGACTGGATATACCTTGTCGTCACTCATTAGTTTTCTCCTCCGCGGCGCCTGGCCGCCAATTTTCTATCGGTCAGTTTGTGCTGCCCGATCTGACTACGTTGTAATTATTTCAGGTGGTTCGTAAATCGTCACCGGGGGCGGGGTGCCGATAAATTTTTCAACCTGCACAAGGCAGGTATGTGCGCTCGGTCCCTGCCCGAGTCGTGATGTTCCCTTGTCAGGTGTCAGTACGTTGGGGTTGCCGGCCTTGCAGAGACTGCCGATTTCCCCCGGCACCGCCGGGTCGTACCACGAGCCTGTCGACATCTGCACAACACCGGCCATCAAATTGTCGCTGATCAGGACACCACCAAGACACTGGCCACGATCATTGAAGACGCGAACAACATCGCCTTCGGTCAGTCCACGTTCGGCGGCGTCATTCGGATGCAGGATGACGGGTTCACGTCCCCTGATCTTGGCGGCCTTGCTGTAGATGCCGTGATCAAATTGCGAATGAAGCTTGGTTGGTGGCTGATTCGAGTTCAGATGCAGCGGATACTTCGGGTTCAGTTCAGCACCGAGCCGCTCCAGCGGCTCGAGCCACACAGGATGTCCCGGGCAGTCGTGGTAGTCAAAACTCGCTACGTTCTCTGAGTAAATTTCAATGCGGCCGCTGGGTGTTTTCAGTGGATTCTTTTCAGGGTCCTGACGGAAGCCGCTCAGCATGACGACCGGTTCGTCAGGAGGCGGCACCTTGTGCCAGCCGGTGCGACAGAAGCTTTCAAACGATGGCAGCTCGATATCGACTTCGGCACAGCGTGACCGGGACTCTTCGTAAATCCATCGAATCCACTCATCGGTCGAACGTCCTTCGGTAAATTCCTCGTGTTTGCCCATTCGCGCCGCGATACCCGCAAAGATATCGTGGTCGTTACGCACCCCGGCCGGCGGCTCGACGGCTTTGGACATGGAGACAAGATAGGGGTCACGTTTGCTCGCACCGAAATCATTGCGTTCCAGCATGGTGGTGCAGGGGAGAACGATATCCGCGTGGCGCGCAAGCGAATTCCAGCACCACTCGTTGACGACGATGGTGTCCGGTCGACGCCATGCCTCGAGCATTCGGTTGATGTCCTGATGATGATGAAACGGATTGCCCCCGGCCCAGTACACGACTTTGATATCGGGGTAGAGCTGGCTGTAACCGTTGTAGTCAAAGGGCTTGCCGGGATTGAGCAACATGTCGGAAACGCGAGCGACTGGAATATGCTTTGCCACCGCATTCTTCGGTTGCGGCATTGAAGCGAGCGGGACTACCGAGCGATGGCTGCCGATGCTGTTCAACGCACTGTAGCCCAGACCGATACCACAACCCGGCAATCCGATCTGGCCCAGCATCGACGCCAGGACAATTGCCGACCAGTACACCTGTTCCCCGTGATCCAGCCGGGTCAGCGACCAGCTCAGGGAGAGCATGGTTTTATGGCTCGCCATCTGTCTGGCGAGTTCGAGAATCGTTGATTCCTCAAGTCCGCTGATCTGTGCCGCCCACTGCGCTGTTTTGGGGATGCCGTCACTTTCGCCGGTCAGATACGGGGCGAATCGATCGAAGCCGGTTGTGTAGCGATCCAGAAACTCGGTGTCATGGAGGTCTTCGGTTAAAAGCGTGTGGCACAGCCCGAGAATGATTGCGGTGTCGGTGCCGGGTCTCGCCTGTATCCACTGCGCGTCGCAGTAGTCGAGCACGTCGGTGCGTAGCGGGCTGATGTTGATAAAACGTATCTGCGCGTCGGCTGCGGCCTTCATCATGTCGCGCTGGCTGTGTACACCGACGCCACCTGAATCGATTTGTGCATTTTTCAGCGGCAGGCCGCCAAACGCGACGACCAGTTCGGCGTTGTCGACAATCGACGGCCAGCTTGTGGCGTACAGCAGCTGCTCGTCAAAGGAGCCGAGGACGTGGGGAACCATGACGGCACCCGCCGCGTGGCTGTACGTGTCCTTTGACCAGGTATAGCCGCCGATGGTGCTGAGAAATCGATGCACCTGACTGTTGGCGTGGTGAAAACGTCCGGCGCTTGCCCAGCCATAGGAGCCGCCATAGATGGATTCATTTCCGTGTTCGGTGATCACCCGCGTCAGTTCGTCGGCAACCAGGTGCTCGGCCTGTTCCCACGAGACCTCGACAAAAGGCTCGGCACCGCGACGTTCGTTATTGCTGCCGGGTCCGTTTTCAAGCCAGCTGCGCCGCACCATCGGGCCGGTGATTCGAAGTGGATCATTGAGTGTCGACGGCATGCCGATCGAAATCGGAGAAGGATCGAGGTCTTCTTCGAATCCGTGAAGCTTCTTGACCTTGCCGTCTTCGGTTTCGACACGGTACGTGCCCCAGTGGGTCATCGTCAGAGGTAGATCGGTGAAGTCGTTCATTGCTGATCGGGCTGGGGATATGGACCCAGAGTGTAGCTTGGTCGTCTGCCCGCGAGACGGCGAAAAGACCGGATTCTGGCCGCCACCGGTAGTGCGTTTCAGTCGGCGGGTCTGAAACCGATCAGGCCGGATCGTGACATCTTCGGCAGCATGGCGCTGGACTCCATCAGGCCAACCGGGATCGGCGTCTCGCCGAACACCTCGAACAGCTGCTGCTGCTGTTCAAGCGGCCACTCGCAGCGCGTGTCCTTGAGCTGATAGGTGTAACCGGGCGACATTCGCCGGGTCAGTAACCAGCCGTTGTCACGCGCGAGATCCCGGATCTGTACCGTCCACTGTTTGGTGACCGCCTCAACCGCGAGCCAGCCAGCGCTTTCCATCAGAACGGCGTCGAGCAATTCGTCGCCTTCAATTTTTTCTTGTACGGCTTTGTCAAACTGCGCGCCAATTGTCATCGCGAAGACTACGGCGTGCCGTGAGTTTTTCAGAAACCGGGGGAACGCGGCACATTCAAGTTCCACGGAGTTGTCGAGTTTGAGTGTGGCGTGGTCGAGTGCACTGACCGCGACACGACGCCACGCAACCTGGGGTTGTGTGTGGTCGCAGATCGACTGCACCGCCCGTTTCGCCGAAGCCTTGATCGGGCGGCGAACGGCATCAAGGTCGGTGTAACCCTGGATACGCAATATGCGGTCGGTAGTGACCACGGGTACGTCAGCGTCGAATATCTCGACACCGTCGTTGTCGACCAGATTGAGAGGCAGACCGGTTGTCATCGCCGGATATCAGGCGGAGGCGTCGGACATGGCCTTGTCGCGAATCGCTCTGAAATCGTCTTCGATGTCCTGAGCAACTTTTTTTGCCAGCGTCTCGGCGTCGATACCTTCTTCTATGTCGACTTCCGCCGGTTCCTTGCGCCACTGCTCAAGGTACGCGTCGGTGCCTTCGAGTCCCGTCTTCATGGCGACAGTATCAATGAGCGCCTGGAATCGTTCGCTCAGCATTTCCTTGTGGGCAACCTTGCGGCCCTTGCGAACCTCAACCAGAGAAGGGATCTGTTGCCAATAAACGATCTGACACCGCATGTAATGATTCTCGACTGATAGCGTGATCGTTATTGTTGCTGATTCGATCCGGAATGACGATTGCGAGAACGACGCTGGCCAGTCTTTTTGCGCGACGTTTTCTTTCTTGAACCGCCCGAGGATGACTTTTTCGACGTTTTCTTGCGACCGCGATTGTTCTGATTGCGATTGTTGTTGCGACCGCCTGAGTCAGAATGAATTGAATTGCCGCGGTCAGGACGGGACCGCCCGCGCCGGGGACGATCGGGTAACGTGCTGACGTAGGTGAAAGACTTGCCCAGCCATCGATCAAGTTCTGCTTCATCACCGGTGACCGACTTCGGAGACATCACGTATTCAGACATGTCTTCGCGATCATTGTTTCGCTTGCGATTGCTGTTGTTGTTGCCGTCGCCGTCGCTGTCGTCATCAGACTGACTGTCGTCTTCCGGTTCAGGCTCCTGCGCAGGCTCATCGGTCGCATACATGGATGCGCCTTTGATCTTGAGGAAGGTTTCGCGGTCGCGCTCTGACAGCCGGATCATCATGCTGTCCTCGAGCAGCCCGCAGACCATGTTGCCGTTCAGAAATGCGGCGGGATAACCGGAGTGCTGGCGTCGTTCGGCATCGGGGTACTGGCTGATGATCTTGTCGAAGACCTCAACGAGTTCATCGGGTGCGCTTTTTGCTTCTGCTTCTTGAGTCATTAACTTCTCCGTCAGTGCGGGCAATCAGATTGCCGACAGTCCTGCGTGGCGCAGGTTGCATGTCGCACTGAGCTGGTCTTCGCGTCCTTGCGTGCTGGTGATGTGAGTGGCAATTTTCATCCTGAAAACGCCGTTTTTAGCGGGTTTTGTGCCGTCATTGCTGCACAAATCCCTATACATAAAGATTTCTTTATATTTAAATATGCTTACGTGCTGAGCCGCCTGCGCCGCTGCCGTCCGTTCATACTTTTTCCGTTCTGCGGCCGGTCGCTGCCAAATGACTTTCACCGATATCTGACAGACCTTAAAACCGCCACTTGCTATGGATCAACTTCTTTCCAGCCTTCGCGCCGCGGGTGAACCCACCCGACTCCGGCTGCTCGCTGTTCTGAGTCGCTCGGAACTTACCGTGTCCGAACTATGCGGCCTGCTCGGTCAGAGCCAGCCTCGCGTCAGCCGCCATCTCAAGATTCTTGGCGACGCCGGGCTACTCGAGCGAAGCCAGGAAGGCGCCTGGGTCTTCTACCGGCTTGCTGATCGAGGTGACGGCGGATTACTCGCACGTGCACTCGTCGACCTGATTCCCGAAGACGATCTTCAATTTCGTCGCGATCTTGAGCGACTCGAAGCCATTAAACAAGATCACGCAAACTCGGCTGCCGAATACTTCAAGGCTACGGCGGACGAATGGGATCGCATTCGCTCACTTTACCTCAATGACCCGCAGGTCGAGCAAGCCATGCTCGAAGCGGCTCTCGCGCCCGGTCAAAAACCTTCCAAAACTACTGCTGGCACGACGGACACTATTGCTGACCACGTTGACATCGGAACCGGAACCGGTCGCGTACTCACGGTCTTCGCCGATCACGTCAAACGAGGTCTGGGTGTCGACTCCAGTCGTGACATGCTGGCGGTTGCCCGGGCCAATCTCGAGGCCGATGGTATTGGACATTGCCATGTTCGTCACGGGGACGTTTACCAGTTACCCCTTGGGGACACGTCCGTCGACCTCGTAACTATATCCCATGTGCTGCATTTTCTCGATGACCCTGCGGGGGCGATTAAAGAGGCAGCCAGGGTCCTG
This sequence comes from uncultured Gammaproteobacteria bacterium, assembly GCA_938034705.1. Taxonomy (GTDB): domain Bacteria; phylum Pseudomonadota; class Gammaproteobacteria; order Arenicellales; family CALHMG01; genus CALHMG01. The sequence continues at coordinate 18,132 of CALHMG010000155.1, read as the reverse complement.
AGACCCGGTGGAAAGCTCATTGTCGTGGATTTTGCCCGTCATGAGCTTGAATACCTGCGCACTGAGTTCGCTCATCGGCGTCTGGGTTTCACTGATCAGGAGATACGCCGCTGGTGCCAGACCTCTGATCTGGACCGCGTGTCGATACAGCATTTTCCCGGGTCATCGACCGGCGACCTGGACCGACCTCCCGTGACCCTCTGGATCGCCCAGCGTCCGGCAAATGTGATGTCAGACCGGAAACAGGACGCCGCCTGACACCACACCACCTGTCGGTTTTGTACCAAGAATTAATCTGGAAACTGAAAAATGACAAACGCTCTGAATGAATTGCTTGAACAACGCGACGTACTTTTTGCCGACGGTGCGATGGGTACAAACCTGTTCGAGCTGGGTCTGAACAACGGTGCCTGCGGTGAGGTGTGGAACGTCGAGGAACCTGCGCGGGTTCAGTCCATACACAAATCATTCGTCGACGCGGGCTCGGACATTATTTTAACCAACACCTTCGGCGCGAACCGCTATCGGCTTGCGCTTCACGCCGGCGCTGAACGCGTTGGCGAACTGAATCGGGCCGGCGCAATGATTGCCCGGGAGGTGGCGAACACCGTCGACAGGCCGGTTATTGTGGCTGGATCGGTTGGGCCGACGGGGGATGTGCTGGAACCGTTGGGTGAGCGAACCAGCGCTGAAGCTGAAGAGGCTTTTTACGAGCAGATCTGTGCGCTTGCAGAAGGCGGTGCGGACGTCGCGTGGATAGAAACCATCTTCGCAGAAAATGAACTCGATGCCGCGATCAGGGGCGCCGAACGCGCCGGGCTGCCCTATGTCTCGACCATGACCTTTGATACAGGTGGCAAGACCATGATGGGCATCACGGCTGAATATGCCGCGCGCCATACGTGCGGTCAGACGCCGAGTCCCATCGCTTTCGGCGCCAACTGTGGTGTCGGACCGGCGCAGATGCTGGACACGATTATCGGACTCAAGGAAGGCGCACCGGACAACGCTGTTGTGGTGGCCAAGTGTAACTGTGGCGTTCCCGAAATGGGTACGGACATGAAAATCCACTACAGCGGCACGCCGGAGATCATGGCCGATTACGCGCGCCTCGCGCGGGACGCCGGCGTACGGATTATTGGTGGATGCTGTGGCACAACGGCCGAGCACATTCAGGTCATGGTCGAAGCCGTTCGCGATACGCCGCGAGGCGCGATGCCGACGATCGAAGAAATTCGCACGCGCCTGGGCGACCTGACCGAGACGGCAAACGCGACGACATCCGCTCCCGTGACAGAAGTTCCTACCAAACGCCGAGGCCGTCGCAAGGGTCGAGCGGCCTGATTCCAGACCGGTGCTGGCACGGCCAGCCCTGGGCCTGAATCGGCCGCCGGTGTCAGAGTCCGGGCGTGCGTTGTCTTAATTGCGACGTACCGCCCGGTCACCCGCTGCGCAGCCTTTTCTTCATCAGCTAGACTTCACGTACGGCGTCCGCGGATCCTCTGTGGGCCGGCCTTCGCAGATTTTCTGTGTGCCGATGTTGTGTGGAGAACGTGATGCAGGTGGTTTCGGAAAACTTTGACGTGCACAGCCAGGTTCGGGAATTTTTGACGGGCTTCACCGCGGAAACAACACCGGGCTCGGCCGCGAAGATTGCCGACTACCGCGAGCATCTGCGTCCCGGCACAACCGTCTACATTACGTTTCTACCCGGCTCGGATTTCAACGACACCATTGCGGTCGCCAAACGGCTGCGAGAAGAAGGACTCGAGCCCGTTCCGCATTTCGCGGCGCGCAGCATTCCGGACAGAACCTTTCTTGACGAGAATCTTGCCCGACTTACGGGGGAAGCCGGTGTTGATCAGGTGCTGATTATCGGCGGTGCCGTGGACAAGCCCGTGGGCACTTTCAGTGATTCGATGCAGCTGCTCGAAACGGGATTGTTCGACGCGCACGGCATACGGCGCATCGGTGTCGCGGGACACCCCGAGGGCAGTCCCGACATCAGCGACGAAGCCGTTCGCGATGCTCTCGCGTGGAAGAACAGCTTTGCCGAGCGCACCGGGCTGGATCTGTACGTGATTACCCAGTTCTGTTTTGAAGCAGCACCGATCATTGAGTGGGATCGGCGGATCCAGAGCGAGGGCAATCGCCTGCCCATCATGATTGGCATACCCGGTCTCGCGACGCTCAAAACACTGATGGGTCACGCAAAGGCCTGCGGTATCGGTCCGAGCATGCGTTTTCTGACCAGGCAGGCACGTAACGTTGCCAAGCTGATGACGGTCTCGGCGCCGGATGAACTCGTGGTTGACCTCGCCCGGTATGCGGCTTCTGATCCCGCTTGCGGTATTGCCGGCGTACACATGTATCCACTGGGCGGATTAAAAAAATCTGCGGCGTGGAGCTATGCGGTAACGGATGGCAATTTCTCGATGAACGACAAAGCCACCGGCTTCAGCGTCGATATTGATCTGTAGCGAATCACCAATCGAAAAACTATCGATCGTGATGCCCCGGCACGTTGCGTTTTTCGAGATCGTCCCGCAGTCCAAAGACGTAACGGGGTTCGGTAATCTGATGCACAAAATGAAAGGGGCGTGGTAGCGCATCGCCATTGGCGTCAACGAAACCCGGCGCCCGCATCAGGATGACGTCCCCCGGACCGTTTGGAATTTCGACCGCGTTGCTGGCGTCGCGGTCGTCGGCGACACAGAATCTGCCACGCCCACACAGAATGATCAGCGCCACGATATAGCGGTAGGTCGTGCGATCGCGATGCGGCGTGATGCCGACTTCGCCAACGGTATATCGCTGGAGCATGAGATCGTTCAGCTCTACGGGTGACTCGAACGGATTGCAGTCGGTCAGAGACCTGTTGAGCAATTCAGAAAAAGACCGGGCAAGCCCGTGCAGTATGCTGTTGTCACGCAGGTTGGGTTCAACATCCATGCGTTGACGAACAAGATCGTGGTCCCGACCGACCTCTTTGCGTGCCGGGCGGTATCGATAGAGTCGCGCTTCGGCGAGCAGCCGCTGACGGTAATCGTCGTGAAGCAATGGCAGGGCAATGGCGCCTGGCGATACAAGCGCGTCGCGGATCGCCGGCATGTCGAGATAGTCCAGGCAGAATCCAGAGTTGCTCACGGCGCTTGATACTCAGGTTCGTACGTAGACGCGCACGCTACGCTGCTGCTGGAACCATCGAATGCGACGCATGAAATCAAACGGATACCAGCGTGGAGTCCGGGCGATGATTTCCGTGTCGAGTCGATATCCCAACGCTTCGACACCGTTCCATTTGGCAATGTCAATACCGTCTTCGCGTCGAATGAGTTCGGCGCGCGCCGGGCGACCCTTGGCATCGTTAAGCCAGTTTTCGAGGCCTCTCTCAACGATCATGATTTCCGGTCGATCCTCAGGGTCCGTGGCGTCGAGCAGTGATCCGACACCGCGTCGATCGAAATTGTAGCCTTTGAAATCGAAGTATCTTCGATTGGGTTCGGCGTCACGTCGCATGAGTTCACCAAACCGTGTCTGTTTGTCGACGTTTTCGCTGATGTAGGTGTGTACGAGCGAGTGGTAGCGCATGTTCAGTCCGTGCCACGCAAACGTTGCGTGAATCGAGTCGAGAACAAGCAGACCGATAATCACAAAACTCGTTGTTGCGCCTGCACCACTGAAAGTGAGGCGATTGCGTATCGCCGCAAGTCCCGCGACGACAGGTAGCAGCAGTAGCGCTGGCAGGGTGATGAAGTACTGGGGCTGGGGAACGTACCCGAGCGGAACCATCGAAAGAAAAATGTATCCGAGCAGCGGCAACAGCAGCAGCAGCCAGTTCGACGGCCTGAACAGAATCAGAGCAGGCAGGGCAATCAGCGTGACCAGCGAGCCGCCAACGCCGAGATGGGAGAGGATTTCTGTCGCCATCTCGCCGGCGACCTGCAATCGTGTTTCAGTGCCTTCGGCAATCCCGTTACTCCAGATTTCCGACGGGTTCCAGCCATACAGCCAGAATTTCATTCGCTCGAGCCAGACGTCCGGCGCGTAGACAACATTCAGCAGGGCATACACGGCAACGCCGATGATTGCAGCGAGCAGGAGCGACACAAAGGCGCTGCCTGCGGTGAAAGCCCCTGCTCGAATTCCGCGGATTGCGAGCCACAGCACGCCGAGCACTGGAAGTATGAGAATCGTGCCGGCAATTTCCTTGGAGGTAATCGCGCATATGACAAAAACCGCAAAGGCGATCACGCGTCCTCTTGAGAATCCGAGATAGAGCATCTTCAGATACAGACCAAGACAGATTGCGAGAAACGTGAACAGCAGCGAGTCTGGTCGGGTGACAACCAGTCGTTGGGCCAGAAACGGCGCGGTCGCGATCAGCAGCGCGCCGCCCGCAAAGAGTACCCCGAGCGAATGCGTCATCAATCGCGCCTGAAACATCAGCCAGACGATAGCCAGCAGTCCGAGCACAAGGAACAGCGCTCGCCCCTGAAGAATCAGCATCGTCATCTGTTCAAGCGGGCGTTTCAGTCCATACGGAAAAGTCTCGTTCGGGTTTTCAAAATCCTTGTTGGCCTGCCACCACGCCAAAGAGGCCCCGTAGCCCGGTGCCAGAACGAAATTCGTCATCGGCCCGTACTTGTGATACGACTGGCCCCGGTTTTTGAAGAACTTGAGTGTCTTCAGTGGCTGATAGTCTTCGACCTGCATTGATTCCGTATTCGGTAACAGAAACGTAACCGAAGGCGCCGCCAGCACACCAACAATCAGCGCTATCACCAGAGCCAGCCACAGAGCGGGTCGGGAAGCCACGCGGGCGGTTAAACCCGGGCGACGAACAGGTGAGCTGCTTTTTTGAATGCTTGTGGAAACTAACGAGGACATGTGATGCGGTTCAGGCGGTGCGTGGCACAGGTGTCATGGGTAGCGAAATCATGATCAATTTTTTCGGAGACATCCTGGCTGATGTTTCGCCGTTCATGCTGATCGCTACACTGGTGGTTATCGTGATTGCCGCAATGGTACACGGCACAATCGGTCTGGGCTTTCCTTTAATCGCCACCCCCATTCTCGCTGTGATTTTCGATGTGCGCAGCGCAATCGTGCTCACTTTGCTGCCGACAGCGGCCGTAAACATTGTGACGCTTTATAAAAGCGGCGGCATTGTTGCGTCGTTGAAGCGCTGGTGGGTGCTGGTACTCAGCGGGGGTGTCGGTGCCGCTCTGAGCTCGCTGGTGCTCGCGAGTCATGATCCAGAACCCTTTCGGCTGGTTCTGGCCGGAACCATCGTAATCTATCTCGTTGCAAACACGTTTTTTGGTGATCGCCTGGGCTGGATTCAGCAGGTACCGGTCGCGGCGATGGTCGTTTTTGGTTTGCTCGCCGGTGTCGCCAACGGACTCGCGAATGTGATGGTCGCGGTGTTGCTCATCTTTGTTCTGGAGATGCGTCTCGAACGGCTACACACCGTCGCCCTGCTGAATACCTGCTTTGTGGTTGGCAAGTTGACGCAGATTTCCGTTCTGGCGGGAACGGGGTTCGTCACGATCGGGGTCCTTGCAACAACGGCGCCACTGGCGGTCGTAGCGGTGGCGATGGTGCTGGTCGGCATCCGCTATCGCGATCGTGTTCCGGTTGAGCTGTGGCGCAAAGTCCTTCAGCTGTTACTGGCGATTCTTGCGGTTGTGCTGGTGGTCCAGTTTTTCTTTTAACTGCACAAAGACCGTCTATATTAACTGTCCATGATGGTTAGAAACTTACTCATCGCCGGAATCAGCTGCTGCGCGCTCGGGCTTGCCGTAGTCCTCTTCTGGCCTGCTGATTCCAGTACTGACGAAAGCGTCCCTCGAGCGACCACGGATTCTGTGAGCGCACCCACAGCGCCTGCGGTGGTGACAGGCAACACGACCGATGTGTCGTTGCCGACGACGGAAGATCGGGTTGATTCAGCGACATCCGAAGACACGTACGGTTCTGTCATGGACGCGGCAGACACCCTCATGCAGTGCACCCTCGACGGGAGTTGCATTGCTGATGATCAAAGCGATCCTCGAGCCGGACATATGGAGTCCGTCGAAAAGCTCTCTCAAACGCTGGACGCACTCGTCGAGGCAGCACGCAATGACAACGCCGCGCCGGAGCCCCGCCTGGGCAGTTTTGCCCGTCGTATGCTGGCATTTCCGGATGGACATGTGCAGGCGCGCGCGATCTCGCTGATGGGGACCATCGACCCGCAACCACAGAACGTTGACGCCATCGTGACCCATTTAGCCGGTCATCACGATGCCGCACTGTTCGAACTGGGTCTCGCCGAACTGGGACGCTACGCCGGAACGTCAGGCAGCATCTCGGAACAGATTGATGGATTTCTCGCCCGTACCTTGCGCAGCGGTGGGCATTTTGCCGCGCAGACGGTTGCGACCAACGTTGGCAAACTGATTCACGCGGGCAACCTCGAGAGATTTGAGGCGCTTGCCGCAGAACTTCCTGCCCAGACACGTACCGCCAGGTTGCTCAAATCAACTCTGGCGGAATATCGAATCGTGGCGTCTGGCGGCTAGGCAGACAAACTCCCTGTTTCTGAAGATCAGGTGTGACGCCCGCTGCTGTCGGGTAAATGCGCCGGTTTGATCCTTTTGAACACGGCCCGGTGTGATGCAGTTGGTTATTGCGCGTGCCGCGCCTTTTTATAATCCCTCCATCAGATCAATCGTTGTGAGCCCGTGGGGGGTGCATTTCATGCGAATTTTCAGAGTTGCTTCGGCAACGGTTTTGTTATGTCTGTCGAACGTTGCGCTATCTCAGTACAACGCCACCGCGGATTACTGGAACTGTGACAACCGGGTTGGCGGAAGCTGGTCCTTTGGTACGGTTCCCGACGCGTGTGACGTTGACGCTTTCGGTTCAGACAGTGTTGTTCGCGAGAATTTTGCACCGCTGATTTTTGACGACAGCAAGGATCGCAACGACGAGCGCCTTCGCTACGTTACCTTGATGAATGCGGCGATTCGCGACATTGCCGAATACTACCTTGACGCTCGCAAGCCCGGTGCGTCGAGTGCAGAGAAAGCGGCTTGGCAATATGCCGTCAGAGCCATTGCCAACCAGGAGTCCTGGTGGACTCACTATCGTCTCGCGACCGACGGGCGCCTCAAGATGATTCGCGGCGACAAGGGTCACGGTCACGGCATGATGCAGGTGGACGATCGCTGGCACTTCAACGCGTTGAAGCAGGGCAAAGGCTGGCACCTGGTTGAACACGTCATCTATGGCCTCGACGTTTACTACACGCAGTGGCAACGCGCAGCGACCGCTTCGTGTGTGGCTTCGGCCAGCGACTGGCGTTCAAGAACCCGCGCCGCGTGGGCTGCCTACAACGGCGGTGGCTCGAAGCTCTGTCGCTGGACCGATCCCAACGATCCATGGGCTCGCAATGACCGCGGGTTCGCGGAAAAGTACGACAGCATCGCGTGGGAAAACTGGATAACCAACAGCAGCGTTCCCTCACCGATCGATGTGGCTTGCCTCGCCGAGGGTAATGAGAATTGTGGTTTGCCGTCTACGACCGGCAACGCCGACCTCCAGGGCCACCTGCTCATCGTGAGCGATGGGCGCGCCTGTGTGTATGACGGTGCAGGGTTTACGTGTACCGACGATCGTCGCGATGGCGTGTGTCTGGCCAGAGCCGCAAACGCTTCAATCGCAAACGGCAATCTGGAGATCAGTTCTTCACGCCTTGCGGGTCGCAGCATCGGCGCATTCGACCGACACAGCTGCGTCGACGAGGTTGTCGGACTTCAACGTGTCGGGCAGGTCATGACTGCGCAGCTCGATATCAACGTGCGGGCAACGCCCGGAGGCCTGCTGCTGTCGGCCCTCACCGCCGGAACCGACTATCAGATTCTGGATTTTGAAGTACGCGACGCCAGCAGTCTCAAGCGTTACTACCGTGTTCGCGCCGGCAATGTCGAAGGCTATGTATACGCCGGTAACAGCTCCAGCTGGGAGTCATGGCTCAAGCCCGTGGCGGCAGTCGCCGCCGATCCGGTTATTGCAGGGGCTGGCCAGTGGGTAGAGATTACGGCCCGCAACGGCATCAATCTCAGAACTTCTCCGCAAGGCGCGAGGATCGGCGTTGTGCCGAACGGCGCTGTTGTTGAAGTTACGGACCGCACGGTCATTGGCAGCACCAACCGCGTTTACTATTCAGTGATCGCCGACGGCCAGTACGGCACCATCTACGGCGGGCAGCTGCTCGACCAGCGTTCTGTTGCACAGTGGGCGGTGCTCGCCGACGCACCACAGACACTTCGAAGCGGTCAGATCGCCGACGACTACTGGTGGGTGACGCTACGCGCGTGTGATTCTTCAAGCTGTTCTGCGACAGGTTATCTCGCTGGTGGCAAACAGGAAGAGTGGTGTCGCACGAACAGCTGTAATGATCGCCGCGGCAGAGTTGTCGAGCTGGCCGTTTCCAACGGCTGGGCGCAGGTGCGAGATGTTGCAACGGACAAGGTCGGGTGGATTGCCGACTATCTTGTGGACTGGGAGTAGTCTTTACGGCCGAGGGCGGTGGCGGATTCACTCCACGTCGCCGCCCTGGGTCGGTCATGTAATAACAGACTTCCTGCTCAAGTTTCATTCAGCTGCTGCTTCGCTGGGCAAGCACAGATTCTCTCTTAACGCGATTTCACGGACAGCGGGGCTATCGCGCTGTCCGGGCAATGGCTGCGGGCAGACCGCAGTGATCTTAATCCAGCATCCTTGGCGTAAACTCTCCTGCCCCCGCTGTACTCACACGGGACAACGACTGGCTGGAGAGAACAGATGGCGCGAGAAGCGATTCGCATCACCGGAGCGCGGCAAAACAATCTCAAGGGTTTTGATCTTGAGTTGCCTCTTGGGGAGCTTATTGTTGTAACCGGCGTCAGCGGTTCCGGCAAGTCATCCCTCGCTTTTGACACCGTCTATTCAGAGGGGCAGCGGCGATACGTAGAGACGTTCTCGCCTTACGCCCGACAGTTTCTTGACCGGATGGACAAGCCGGCGGCGGACCGAATCGAAGGTATTCCGCCGGCGATTGCTATTGATCAGACCAACCCGGTTCGGACCTCCCGCTCCACCGTCGGCACCATGACGGAACTGAACGATCACGTGAAGCTGCTGTTTGCGCGTGCGGCGACGCTGTACTGCGGTGGATGTGGCGATGAAGTCAGAACAGACAACGCCGAGTCGATTGGTAACGCGCTGCTCGCCGATCATGGCGGCGAGCCACATGCACTGATTACGTTCACAATTCCTTCGCCTGAGAATCTCAGTCGTGAGGAGTTGCGAGAGATGCTCGCGGCGCAGGGCTACACGCGCATTCATAAAGAAACGCGCAAGAAGGTGGAAGTCATTCAGGATCGTCTGCGGCTCAGACGCGCACAGCGGCCGCGGCTGGTTGAAGCACTCGAAGCCGGTCTGAGAGGCGGTAAGGGCTTTGTCACCGTCCACCTTCTGGATGCGGACAGGAATGTCGAATCCTCTCACGAATTTTCCAGCGCGATGCACTGCGCCAGGTGCGATATCGAATACAGGAAAACGATCCCCAATTCGTTTTCCTTCAACTCGCCGGTAGGCGCCTGCGAGGCGTGTCGCGGCTTTGGACGAACCATGGGAATTGACTACGGACTGGTTGTGCCGGATGAGTCAAAGACCCTTGCGGGCGGTGCGATTCGACCCTGGCAGACACAAAGTAACGCCGAGTGTCAGCGTGATCTGGTACGGCTTGCAAAAAAGCGGGGCATTGCTGTCGATGTGGCGTGGCGCGACCTGACGCAGGATGAGCGGCAATGGGTGATCGAAGGAGAGGGCAGCTGGGCGCCCAACGTCTGGTACGGCGTAGAACGATTCTTCGAGTGGCTCGAATCAAAGAGTTATAAAATGCACGTGAGAGTGCTGCTGTCCAAGTATCGGTCGTACAACAAGTGTGACAGCTGCGACGGTGCCAGACTCAAGCCCGAGTCATTGCTCTGGCGGGCCGGCACCAGAGCGGATGCCGACCGGGTGCTTGATCCTGCCAGGCGTCACGTCCCCGGTTCGGTCAAGCTCAAGTCCGCCAGCTATCGCAAACTGCCCGGTCTCAATGTTCATGATGTGCTGTCGCTGCCTGTTACCGACTGCGCTACGTTCTTTGAGACTCTCAAGCTTCCGGAACCGTTTGACGAAGCTACAGATTTGTTGCTCGCCGAAATTCGTGGTCGTCTCGGATTTTTGAACGATGTTGGCCTTGGGTATCTGACCCTCGATCGTCAGTCCCGCACGCTTTCGGGCGGTGAAGTACAGCGCATCAACTTGACGACTGCGCTCGGCACGTCGCTTGTTAATACCCTGTTTGTGCTGGATGAGCCCAGTATCGGTCTGCATGCAAGAGACATGGCGCGCGTTACGGGTGTTCTTGAACGATTGCGCGATGCCGGTAACACGCTGCTCGTGGTCGAACATGATCCAGACGTCATGCTGGCTGCCGACCAGATCCTCGATATCGGTCCTGGTCCTGGCGAGCGCGGCGGCGAGATCGTGTTCTTCGGTACACCGGCCCAGCTGATGAAAAAGAAGGGATCGCTGACGGGTTCTTACCTTGCGGGTACGCGCAGCGTTCGCGATGTCTCCAAAGCGCGTCGCCCGGTGGATGCCGGGGTGCGGCGCATTTCGATCAAGGGCGCGACAGAACACAATCTCAAAAACTGTTCCGTGGACATCCCTCTGGGCCGCCTGGTTGCAGTGACAGGTGTTAGCGGCTCGGGTAAATCGACATTGATCGAAGATGTGCTTTACCGGGGTCTGACAAAACTGAAAGGGCGTCCAATCGAAAACGCGGGTGCTCACAAGTCCATAAAGGGGCACGAGCACATCGAGGACATCGTGCTTGTCGACCAGTCTGCGATCGGTCGGACAACGCGTTCCAATCCCGCGACCTACGTTGGCGCGCTCGACGGGATCCGCAAGCTTCTCGCTTCTGACCCCGAATCGATTGAACGCGGCTACAAACCCGGCACGTTCAGCTTTAACTCTGGCAACGGGCGCTGTCCTGCGTGTAGCGGAAACGGCTTCGAGCACGTTGAAATGCAGTTTCTATCTGATGTCTATATCCGCTGCGTCGACTGCGACGGGCGTCGTTTTCGCGATGAGGTTCTTGAAGTCAAACTCGAGCTGCAGCCCGGGCGCCCGGCGGCGTCAATCGCGGACATGCTTGATATGACCGTCTCCGAGGCCGTTGAATTTTTCGCCGACCATGCGGACATACTGAGGGCGCTGGAGCCGTTGCGCGCCGTTGGCCTGGCCTACATGAAGCTGGGACAGCCGGTGCCCACTCTGTCCGGGGGCGAGGCCCAGCGCCTTAAGCTGGCCGGGCATCTCGCCAAGTCTGCGAAACCGGTTCGCAAGAGCTCCGGCGCAGGCGCCAAAAAAGATGAAGCAAAAGGCACGCTGTTTCTGTTCGACGAACCGACCACGGGGCTTCATTTTGACGACGTTGCCGTCCTGCTGTCGGCATTCGATCTGTTGATCGACAAAGGTCACACGGTGGTGGTCATCGAACACAATCTCGATGTGATCAACAGCGCTGACTGGATCATTGATCTCGGGCCCGACGGTGGAGCCGCCGGCGGCGAGCTGGTTGTCTGCGGCAGCCCGGACGAGGTGGTCAAACACAAGGGTAGCTATACGGGCGAGAGCCTGAAGCTGTATCGAAAACCAAAACGCGCCAGCAGCGGTCTGTCAAAAACGGCCAGAAAAAAGTCCAGCAGGAATTTCGACCGCGCTATCAACATTCACAAGGCGCGCGAGCACAACCTGAAGAACGTAGACGTCGAGATTCCCAAGCAGAAATTCACGGTCATCACAGGTATCAGCGGCAGCGGCAAAAGCACGGTAGCGTTCGATATCCTGTTCGCCGAGGGCCAGCGTCGATATCTCGAGTCGCTGAACGCCTATGCGCGGCAGTTTGTGCAACCTGCGGCGCGACCTGATGTCGATGCGGTCTACGGCATTCCGCCAACCGTGGCGATTGAGCAGCGCACGAGCCGTGGCGGCCGCAAGAGCACGGTCGCGACAATGACCGAGGTCTATCATTTTCTTCGGCTGATGTTCGTCAAACTTGGCGTGCAGCACTGCCCGGACTGTGATGTCGCCATCGACTCCCAGACGCCGGACGCGATCGTTGCCCGGATCATGAAGGATTTCAAAAAGCAGTCGATTACCGTGCTCGCGCCGCTGATCGTTGCACGTAAGGGCTACTACACCGACCTTGCGAAATGGGCCGCGAACAAAGGCTTCGAGAAACTGCGCGTGGACGGCGAAGATCTTGCAACGGACAGCTGGCCGCGACTCGATCGGTTCACCGAGCACGACATAGATCTTCCTGTTGGTGAAGTCGCGGTTGGCGCGAAAACCGAGAAGGAACTGCGCGAGCTGGTGGGTCGAGCGCTTGATTTTGGTAAGGGCATGATCCGCGTCTGTACGCGAAGCGGTAAAAAAGAGACGCTGTTTTCGACAAAGCGGTCGTGCTCCGAATGCGGGACCAGTTTTGCTGAACTCGACCCGCGTCTGTTTTCCTACAACTCCCGTCACGGCTGGTGTGAAGGCTGCTACGGAACCGGTCTTGATCTCTGGGGTTTCGATGATGAGCAGACGGGAGAGGAAGCCTGGTGGCATGAGGTCGAGGAAGAGGGCGAATGCTCCCACTGCGACGGTTTACGACTGAATCCAAACGCCCTTGCTGTCCGCTTCAGAGATCAGTCCATCGCGGAACTCGCCTCTTTGCCGGTAGAAGAGGCGCTGAAATATTTTCAAACGCTCAAGCTCAAGGGGCGTGAAGCCGATATCGCTCGGGATGTGCTTGCCGAAATCACGTCCCGGTTGATGTTTCTGAATGAAGTCGGGCTGTCGTATCTGTCACTGGACCGTTCGGCACCTACCCTGTCCGGGGGAGAGGCCCAGCGAATTCGTCTTGCATCCCAGCTCGGTTCAAACCTGCGCGGTGTTTGCTACATCCTCGATGAACCTACGATCGGTCTGCATACGCGGGACAATCTGCAACTGCTGGAGACCCTCACCCAGCTTCGCGAGAAAGGCAATACCGTTGTTGTGGTTGAACACGACGAGGACACAATCCGACGCGCTGAGCACGTAATTGATCTCGGACCCCACGCAGGAGTAAACGGTGGGCGTGTGGTTGCCGAAGGCCAGGTCTCCAAAGTCATGAAGGCCCGGGAATCGCTGACCGGCCAGTTCCTGGCCAAACCGCTGCTGCACCCTGTCGTCGACACCTCCCATCGACCCACCGACAATCGCACTGAACCCGCGATCCGCATCAAGGGTGCAGATCTGCACAATCTGAAGAAAGTTGATGTTTCGCTGCCGCTGAATCGTCTCATTGCGGTGTCCGGAGTTTCGGGTTCAGGCAAGAGCACACTGGTGCGTGACGTTCTGCACGAGAATCTGAGGGCGGCAACCGCCAAACGGGGAAAGAAAAAACGCAAGACGACGGGCAAGACTAAAACTACACCCAGTCGCAAGGTGGCCCGCAAAGTTGATGCCTGGGGCTGCAAATCGATCGAAGGCTACGAGCTGGTCGAGCGCGTGCTGGAAGTTGATCAGACACCCATTGGCAAGACGCCTCGGTCGTGTCCGGCAACCTATGTTGGAATCTGGGATCACATTCGCAAGATATTTGCCGCCACAACCGAGGCTCGACTGCGTGGATACACGGCGAGTCGATTTTCTTTCAACACCAGCGGCGGGCGCTGTGATTCCTGTGACGGTCAGGGCATGAAAAAGGTAGAGATGAGTTTTCTGCCCGATGTGAAGGTGCCCTGCGATGTCTGTGACGGAGCGAGATTCAATGCTGAAACGCTTGGCGTCATCTACAACGAAAAGACGATCGCCGACGTTTTACACATGAGTATCGACAGCGCTGTGGAATTTTTTGCGGCTCACACGACCGTGTATCACGCGCTGAAGTTGCTCCAGGACGTTGGGCTGGGTTACCTCACCCTTGGCCAGCAAAGTCCAACGCTGTCCGGTGGCGAAGCCCAGCGCATCAAGCTGGTGACGGAACTTACCAAGGCAAGGCCAGCGACTGGCCGTGGCGCAACCACCGCGAAGGCTGGCATGTCGCGCGTACACACGCTGTACATCCTCGACGAGCCCACGGTAGGGCTGCATATGGCCGATGTCGAAAAACTGATACGCGTGCTTCACCGTTTGGTGGACGCAGGCAACAGTGTTGTCGTGATCGAACACAATCTCGACGTCATCGCGGAAGCGGACTGGGTTCTGGATCTGGGTCCCGAAGGGGGATCAGGCGGTGGCAGGATTGTCGCCCGCGGGACACCGGCACAACTTTCGAAAAAGCCAAAGGCCTCTCACAGCTGCAAGGCGCTGGCGGAGTTTCTGCCTGATCGGATGTCGACCACGAGTGGCACCAGGGCGAAGTCGCCGGGCGACGGTAAAGCGAAGGCGCGTACTTCGAAAAAGCCAGCTGCGAAAGTACGCAAAAAAGTCAGCAGGAAGCGCAAAATTCGCGCCCGGTGATTCCGGGCGCTGAACTGTCGCTTGTCGGCTCGCAATATCCGACGCAACAATGACGCATGGCCGCAATCATAGAACCCTCTCATCCCGCTAAATCAGACAACGACGGCGTCGTTAACGAACGGGCCGCGTCACTTTCGATCAGCCCGGAAGCAAGACGTCTGTCCCGGGCTGAAATCGAGCAATTCAAAACCGACGGGTATGTGAAAAACCTGCCGGTGTTCGACGCGAACTCAGTCGCAACTCTGCAGGATCAGTTTCATGAGATGTCGGCGCTGGTGCCGCCCGGTATCGATATGAGCAAGATCAACAACTGGTTCAAGTGTCACACCTTCTGCTGGACGATTATCAGGACACCGGCGATTCTCGACTACGTCGAGGATCTGCTGGGGCCAAATTTTTTCCTCTGGGGTAATCAGTTTTTTGTCAAATTTCCAAAAGATGAATCGATCGTACCGTTTCATCAGGATGCGCAATACTGGCCACTGAACCCTGCGAGAACGGTTACCGTGTGGCTGGCGTTGTTCGACGCCGATGAAGACAACGGCGCGATGGAGATTGTTCGAGGCTCTCACACGCAGGGCAGGTTTGAGCATCATGTCAACGAAGACCCGCGTTACGCTCTCGAACAGGAAGTCAGTGACAGTCAGATTGATCGCGACAAAATCGTGCCACTGACTCTGAATGCCGGCGAGATCTCGCTGCACGATGACGGTTTGCTGCACGGTTCGCCGGCGAACAACTCTGACCGAATAAGGGCAGGCATGACCATGCGTTTTTGTCCGACAGAAGTTAAGTGCGATCTTTCGGTGTGGCCGACGTTCGAAACGACTATGATGCGAGGTATAGACGAGTATCGGCATAATCCGGTTTGCAAGGCGCCGACCCGCGACCATTATCCGGTGAAGAAATTCCAGCACTCGTCCGAGTTTCTATAACCGACAATCGACTTTGATTTTGACAAGCCTGGAGAAAGCCTGTGTCATTTATGCTGCGACGAGATTCGCTGCCCGAACTGGCCGAACTCGATCGAGACCAGAAGCGCAATGTCTGGCGAAAAGCCTACCTTCGTTCCTTCGCTGAGCCATTTGCCTGGGTCGGAATTCTCAACTTCATCATCATCATGATGCTGGGCAACTCAATTGCCGGTCCCGTCGGGATGCTGGTCTGCGGTGTCGTTGGCGCAATAATCTGGATGCAGTTTCATCTGCGAGCGGCCAAGCCGTGGTGCCTGCACTATCGCAAGGAACTGGGTTATCCAGCGCCACCGGATGTCGTTGACTGAAGCGAAATCGGCTCAGCGTTCCGGTCAACTGATCGCCTTAACCCAAGCGTTAGCCGGGCTCGCAGTCGCTAAAGATCACCAAGGGATTCCTTGAGTGCCCTGACAACCTTGCTGAGCTCGTCGACCTTTTGTTCCAGCGCGAAGATGCGTGCAGTGTCAGTGCCGGTGTCGGTGGAGTCTGCTGCCGTCGAGTCTGCCGGGTTCGAGTCTGTCGGATTCCGGGCGGCTTCCGGTGTCGAGGCTGGTGCAGCGCTCCGGGTTGTTTGCGTCTCAGCGGCTGCTTCACCCGCGTTGGCACCGAACAGGTGAGTACATCGGGGTTCCTTGTGTCCGGTCTGCCGTGCCAGCATTCGAACGTAAGGTCCCTTGCTGTTTTCCTCGAGCTTTTTGATCGTTGTGGATACCGCATCGAGATCGGCAAACGCGTGCAGTCTGTTCGTGCGCGTCTTTATTTCCGCGAGAGTCTGGGGCCCGCGCAGAAACAGTACGGACAGAACCGCAAGTTCGGCCTCGTCAAACCCGGCCTCAAATAGCAGATCCTTTTTGCCCAGCCGGTGCGAATACTTGGTCACGCGACTGTTGCCGGCACCGCTTCGGGTGGACACCAGTCCGCGTTGCTGAAGGCTTTCGGCGGCTGACTGAACCGCCTGCTCGGCGAGATCCATTACGGGGTCACGATTGGTTTTCTGGTTGCAGGCGTTGGTCAGGCTGTTGAGCGTCAGCGGATAGGCGTCAGGTGTCGTCGCGGCCTTCTCCATCAGGCAGCCGATAACACGCAGTTCAAGATTGCTGAGGTCGGTATCCATAGTCTTTCATCAAGCTCGTCGGTGATTTGTCATCATAGATGTACGGTTACGCTGCGCCATGCCTGTTCTGAACCTTGCGCCGCTGACGCTTGCGGTCGCCTGCGTCAGGGAGAGAATGAAAATCGTCATCAGCGACGTCAACAAATGATCAAAGGATTTGTGTGTCTTTGTATCGAACAAATGGCGCGATGCTGCGTCATAGGACTTAGTCCTAGGATACATCGTACAGACATCCCGACAATCGCAACATTCGTCGCGCGGTCGGCAAGTTGCGCAAACCGAGTTTTGGTTTTATTGACGTTTTTGGTGTTCTCGTGACACGCTGACGTCAACGTCGGCGGTGTCAGTTGCCGTTGCCGCCAACCAATTCGTGTTTTTCTTCGAGGTTGTCTGGATACCTGTCGAAGAGGTGGGGGACTCACGCAAGTGACGAGGAAACCGAGTTGTGCGCTTAATTGCGCGAACGGTTGCGGCATCGCCGGCGTTACTTCCCGCATTTCCCCGCCGCTATATCCAGCCGCTGATTCTATATATAGACATGACTGACGCGCTCTTGTGCTGTCGCGATTACTTTACAGTCTGGTCTTTGTCACCGAGATTTTTCCATGTGACCCCGCCAGTGCCTGCTTTTGCGGGTACAGACTGCGGTGCCAGAGTCGAATTGAACTGATGCAGATCATCGCGCAGTTCGACCAGAGCGTTATCAAGAGCGGGCTCCGTTAAAGAAGGCTCGGCTTTGATGCGCCGCTGACGACTGCTGTTGCGGTGTTCTTTTTCGAGCTTCTTCAGCATGGGTGTCGGCGGAGCGTCGGCGAACAGACGAGCGCCCTGGGACATGTGCAGATACAGTTGCCGGTATTGTTCCGTAACCTGAGAGAACAGTTTTGACGACTGGCCGAAGTGTTCGCGAACCTCACCCTTGTAGAGGCTGTACTCCTTGCGAATCTGCTGCTCGCGCTGATTTGCGAGTCGTCGGTGGCGGTCGTCGGTATTGATCAGAGCCACGATGTAGCCGATCACCAGCGTGATCAGGGCCGCGATCACCGCAAGCGGTAATGGAACCGCGATATCCATAGGTCCTCCTTGTCTGGGCACCGGGTGCAGTTCCGGGTCCGTCCAGAGCTGCCAACAGGCGTTCTTCCTTTACAAAAGTGTAGTCAACGATTCGCAATTTGCGACGCATTCGGGCTTCGAGATTGAGAAAACCCCTGCGAAGACGGCAACTTGCAGTCGTTTTTCAGCATAAATCCAACATTCCAGAGTTGGCACGCCAGTTGCTATACCTCAGGCAGGACCGGTTCAGCGGTCTGGGTTGCGGATCCGATGCTCACGGGTCGCTCAGCCCACCAGAAAAGGATTGCTTCTACGACGCCAGGGACGGCTGCGAATCAGACCACAGGGAGTGGTCTGGTTCGGCCTACGCAAAATCCGGCGGTTATGGGATATCAGATGAATGTTTTC
>CALHMG010000154.1 GCA_938034705.1 uncultured Gammaproteobacteria bacterium | reverse complement strand
AGCTGCTCAATGCCATGGCGACCGACCTCGGTCGTCCATCGATCGAAGGCTGGGCTGCCGACATCGGCAGCTCGATCAACGGTGCCGAACACGTGAAGTCGAAGGTGAAGAAGTGGGCCAAGCCCCGCCGCCGCAAGCTGCCCCTCACCGCCTTGCCAGGCTCTGCCAAGGTGATGGCCGAACCGCTTGGCCTCTCTCTCATCATCGCGCCGTGGAACTACCCGGTGAACCTAGTTCTCGAACCGCTGGTTGCACCTGATCTTCCGACAGCGGCTCGGTTGGAACATCAGTGTTTTCCGCCACGATCCACGGGAGCTGCTCAATCGCAGTTTTGTTGTCGCGGCGCTTGTTACCCGCGCGCCCGCCACTTCTTCGACGACCCTGTTGCTCGTTCACTGCTCTTTCAGCCCGTATTATTTTTGGCAAGGTTCGACGAGCTTACTCCGTGCAAACCGAGTCGAACAAGCCAAAAACTGCCGGATATAGTCGTGACAGGCGAACTCGCCACCACGCCCTCTTCTGCCTGGGCCCGCGCTCAATGAAGTGTTGGCAGATGGCTCTTCAGTCGCGCGATTTCCGCGTCAACCGTGGTCGCATCAGGCAACTGCGTCACTCCGTAACCCTGCAGCGCTCTGAGGTCGTCTATCGCCTGGGAGATACAGTCCATGGACTCCAGTAGACGGGAACGCGCGACCAGCTCGGTGCCCGCGTCGGGCACCACCCGAAGCAGCATGCTGAGCGCAACAAGCTGACGCGCATCGTCTCCAGCGTGGGCATAGATCACCCACAGGTTGCGCAACATTCGCACAAGAATGTCCCGACGTGTGCATCCAACAAGCAGCGCGTTTATGTCGACGTCAGTTCCCACGCCCGCGATTCGTGCCTGAGTGTTCAGTTCTTCAACAGTGAGCGTACGCCCGCCGCGAAACGGATCGACGATCACCTGGCCTTCGCTGATCTGCCACTTGACCAGAAAGTGTGACGGGAAGCTGACACCCTGAACGGGAAATCCAAGACTTGAGGCAACTTCGAGATAAATCACGGCCAGCGTGATCGGGATGCCGAGACGACGCTCGACGACATCGTTAAGACAGCTGTTGCGAGCGTCGTAATAGTCGTCGCTGTTACCGGCAAACGAATTCTTCTCAAACAGGTATGTCGACAGGGCGGCAATCTGCTGCAGGGTGCTCGCGCTGTCGGGCATGTGGGCGGCCGCGCCTTCGACGAGGTGATCGATCTGATCGAGCGTATCTCGTGGCTTCAGGTCAGGATACTGAATCCGGGCGATGACCAGACTGGCCTCGGCAAGCGGCACCAGATCGTCTGGCTGGTCCAGCAGATCGGCAAATGCCTCAATCAGTAGTTCTGACATCCTGGGACTCCCCCATGCAGCTTTCACCAGCGGCTTTGTCTGGAGCACGGTCACGGACCGTCCGACACGAACCTAAGCGACAACGCCCGCCAGTGGCGAGCGTTGCAGTTTCGAAATTGTACAAACGAACCAGCGACGAATCGCCGCGATCACGCTAGAACGGGATATCGTCGTCGAAGTCATTGCCTCCGCCGCCGCTGTTACCGCCACCACCACCACCGCCACCACGCGGAGGCGTCTGGTCGAAGTCGTCAAAGCCGCCGCCACCACCACCGCCGCCGCCACCGCCGCCGCCGCCACGCCCGCCGAGCATGGTCATCTGACGGGCAATCACTTCGGTGGTGTAACGATCCTGTCCACTTTCCTTGTCCTGCCACTTGTTCGTGCGCAGCTGGCCCTCAACGTAAATCTGCGAGCCCTTGTTCAGGTACTGCTCAACGATTTTCGCCAGCGGTTCAAAGAACACCACGCGATGCCACTCCGTCTGTTCCTTCTTCTCGCCAGTTTCCCGATCCTTCCATGTCTCGCTGGTCGCTATGGACACTCGAGCAATCGCCTTACCGTTGTTGCCAAATCGAACCTCGGGGTCTCGCCCGAGATTGCCTACGAGAATTACTTTATTTACACCGGCCATGCTGTTCTCCTGCCCTGCCCTTTATAATATGTAGTGTTGTCCTGAAATAGCTGTCGCCCGCCGCATCACGTCTGCGCGGGCAGATCCGACGCCCGAATATTTACCGTCTCGACAAATTCATCAAGGACGCTGCGATCAAATCGGTCGGGGTCTATTGTCAGCGAAATGGCGCCCTCAAGCGAGTTCACCGTGACCTTTCTCACGCCCTCGTAGCCTGCGAGTCGTTTTTCAAGTGCCTCGGCCTCATCCGGTGTTCTCGGGCCAATGTGTATCTCCAGCGTCTGCGTGGTTTCTGGCGGGGAAGTTAAAGTTGATTCTATGTCTGATGAAAAGAACATCAGCAGCAGCCAGAGCGCGGCGATGACCGCACAGAGCCCGAATACGCCCGCTGGCCCGAAAGCACCAAACACGGCCCCGCCGGCAACGCCGCCGACAAAAATGCCAAGGAACTCAAGCGTATTGAATGCCCCAAGCGCCGTACCCTTGATATCGGCCGGCGCAAGCCTGGACGTCAGCGACGGCAGCATCGCCTCAAGCGAATTGAAGCCACTGAAAAATACGGTCAGCGCCACCGCCAGTATCCAGAAACTGGATCCGGACACCGCGAGCAGGATGAAACTCACAATGACGGACGCGACGCCGATCAGCAGCGCCTTTTTAGTCCCCCCGGGTGCGTGACTCATGCGTACCAGCAGCACCAGGGCCGGTATTGATGCCAGCATCACGGGCACGTAGACCTTCCAGTGCTCCGCGTTAGCCATGCCAACATCATCGACCAGCATGACGGGCACCGCGACAAACAGCGCCGTCAGGGTGGCGTGCAGCACAAAGATGCCAAAGTTCAGTCGCATCAGTTGAGCATCTGTGACGACCCGGCGCACGGCGCCACGAACTTTCGGTCTGGGCGTAACGGGCGCTTCGGGAACGACAAACCACAACACCAGAATCGACAGCGTCGCCAGCCCCGCCGTCATCCAGAAGAGGCCGGGTACGCCAATCACCGGCGTCAAGGCCGGCGCGATCATCAACGCGGCAAGAAACGAAAATCCGATTGAGACACCGATCAGCGCCATTGCCTTGGTACGTACAGCATCTCGTGTGAGATCCGACGTCAGAGCAAGAATGGCCGAAGCAACCGCGCCGGCGCCCTGCAGAGCGCGACCCACGATAATCCACTCGATCGACGTCGATTTCGCGGCGATGACCGATCCCGCAATAAAGATCACCAGACCGAGGGTGATCAGTGGCTTGCGCCCGAATCGATCCGAGGCGAGTCCAAACGGAATTTGCAGCAGCGCCTGGCTGAGACCGTAGACGCCCAGCGCAAGACCCACAGCAATCGGCGTCGAGCCGGGCAAATCACGCGCATAGAGCGCAAATACCGGCAGGATCAAAAACAGCCCGAACATGCGCAGGGCAAAAATACCTGCGAGAGCGCCGGTCCCCCGCCGCTCGGCCGCGGTCATCGGCTCCGAACGCGAGCGTCGCGACTTGTCTTTGTCCGATGTCACAGTGAGTGCAGGTCCGGGTGGGCGAATCGATACGGCGGCCGGTATACTACACGGTTGGTTCTCATAAGGCGTCACCGTGCTCAAGTTCGAGGCGATTTCATTCGCGCAGATCTGCAGTTGTAACCCCGGCAATTTCGGAGACGGATACTGATGTCCGATCAACGTCTTCGCCACATCACGGTGCGTGGAGCACGCACCCATAACCTCAAAGCCATCGACGTCGACATACCCCGCGACAAGGTCACCGTAATTACGGGCCTGTCGGGGTCCGGCAAATCCTCTCTCGCCTTCGACACGATTTACGCCGAAGGTCAGCGTCGCTACGTTGAATCACTCTCAGCCTATGCACGGCAGTTTCTGTCGCTGATGGAAAAACCCGACGTCGATCTTATCGAAGGTCTGTCGCCGGCTATCAGCATCGAACAAAAAGCGACGAGTCATAACCCGCGGTCGACGGTGGGGACCGTCACTGAAATCTACGACTACATGCGTTTGCTGTACGCGCGCGCTGGCGAACCCCGATGCCCGGAACACCAGGTCACGCTCGAGGCTCAGACCGTCAGCCAGATGGTGGACATGACTCTTGAACTGCCCGAGGGCACTCGCGTCATGCTGCTTGCGCCTGTGATCCAGGATCGAAAAGGCGAATACCAGAAGCTGCTTGGAGAACTGCACGCTCAGGGTTACCTGCGTGCGCGTATTGATGGCGAGGTTGTGGACCTTGACGAACCACCCGAACTCGCCAAGACCAAACGCCACACCATCGAAGCGGTCATCGACCGGATCATTATTCGTGAAGGTAATGAACAGCGACTCGCGGAATCCTTCGAAACGGCCCTGGCGCTGGCGGACGGTGCGGCGATCGTCGCGGCGCTGCCCCGAGAGGACGAAGAAGACACAACGCCGGAAATGACGTTCTCGTCAAAGTTCGCGTGTCCTCACTGCGGCTACAGCCTGGCGAGTATTGAGCCGAGGATGTTCTCGTTCAACAATCCTGCGGGTGCGTGTCAGACCTGTGACGGTCTCGGTGCCAAGCAGTTTTTCGATCCGGACCGAGTCGTAAGAGACGCCTCGCTCACGCTGTCGGCCGGAGCAATCTCGGGCTGGGACCAGCGCACAACCTACTACTACTCCACCCTCGTACAGCTCGCCGCGCATTACGATGTCGACATTGATCAACCGTTCGAAGATCTGCCGGCGTCTTTTGCCAAAAAGGTGCTCTACGGAAGCGGCAAGGAGAAAATTGAATTCACCTATGAGCGCGGCGAAAAGAACACCTGGACCCGAACCCAGACGTTTGAGGGCGTCATCCCCACGCTCGAGCGACGCTATCGCGAGACCGAATCCCAGAATGTACGCGAGGAGATGACCAAGTATATCGGCGTAGCGCATTGCGACGACTGCAACGCTGCCCGACTGCGGGTCGAAGCCCGCAACGTGTTTATCGCCGATGAGCCCATTAACACCGTTACCGCGTTGCCGATCGGTCGGACGCTGGAATTTTTCAAGAACCTGAAGCTCGAAGGCCGCCGCGCCACCATAGCTGAACGCATCGTCAACGAAATCGAACAACGCCTGACTTTTCTTGTCGACGTCGGGCTGAACTACCTGAGCCTCGATCGATCGGCCGACACGCTGTCCGGCGGTGAGTCCCAGCGAATTCGTCTGGCATCACAGATCGGTTCCGGCCTGGTCGGCGTGACCTATATTCTGGACGAACCCTCGATTGGCCTGCATCAGCGGGACAATGGCAGACTTCTTGACACCCTCTTTCGGTTGCGCGAACTCGGCAACACGATCGTTGTGGTTGAACATGACGAGGATGCGATTCGCAGCGCCGACTACGTGATTGATATTGGTCCGGGCGCCGGCGTTCACGGTGGTGAAGTGATTGCTGCCGGAACACCTGACGAGGTCGAGAACTGCCCCGACTCAATCACGGGCAAATATCTAACCGGCGCGGAATCAATCGCGGTACCGGAGAAGCGCCTGCCGTTTGACAAAGACAAAACGCTGTCCGTTCGCGGCGCAACCGGTAACAATCTGAAGAACGTCGACGTTGATATTCCTCTGGGCGTCCTGACCTGCGTGACCGGTGTCTCCGGATCCGGGAAATCCACGCTCATCAACGATACGCTGTATCCGGCGGTCGCGAGCAAGATCAACCGGTCCAAGCGAGACGTTGCGGCCCACAAATCGATCAAGGGCATTGAACACATTGACCGGGTGATCGATATCGATCAAAGCCCCATCGGGCGCACGCCGCGCTCGAACCCGGCAACCTACGCCGGTCTCTTCACCCCGATGCGAGAACTCTTCGCAAGCGCACCGGAAGCTCGCGCACGCGGGTACAAGGCGGGACGATTTTCTTTCAACGTCAAGGGTGGTCGCTGCGAGGCCTGTCAGGGCGATGGCCTCATCAAGGTTGAAATGCACTTTCTCGCCGACGTTTATGTACCGTGCGATGTCTGTCACGGCGCGCGATACAACCGTGAAACGCTGGAGATCAGATACAAGGGCAAGAACATCAAGCAGGCGCTGGACATGACCGTTGAAGACGCGGCGAACTTTTTCTCGGCGATACCTGTGATCAAACGCAAGCTGGACACGTTGCTGGAAGTTGGTCTTGGTTACATTCAGATCGGCCAGAGCGCAACCACGCTTTCCGGCGGCGAAGCGCAGCGCATCAAGCTGGCGAGAGAACTGTCCAAACGGGACACCGGCAACACGCTGTACGTTCTTGACGAGCCAACGACTGGACTGCACTTTCACGACGTTCGACAGCTGCTCGGGGTACTGACGCGGCTTCGCGATGCGGGCAACACCATCGTTGTCATCGAGCACAACCTCGACATCATCAAGTGCGCCGACTGGCTGATCGACCTCGGTCCCGAGGGCGGTGACGGTGGCGGAACCATACTTGCGGCCGGTCGCCCGGAGGAAGTCGCGAAGACCAAGGGTTCGTTCACCGGGGAGTTCCTCGCGAAGATGCTTTGACGGATGGATCAGGGCGGTGCAGCCGGTGCGGTACTGATCGGTTTAAACCGCTGTTTTCGCGACGTTTTCACTACGTGAGTCTCCCGGACCACCTGCCGTGCGGCCCTGCGAAATCGCCCTGATGTGATAAAATTATCATTTAGTACAGCGAGTTACGTGGCTCTTTGGAGCCAGCCGGACTCACGTGGCCGGGCGTCACCTTTTACGCCGCAGAAGCCGCAAGCCAATGTCGCCCGAGCGCACACCCGCGCGAGGGAACAGACCTGCCCGACCCCGGTCTTACCAGGACCACGGTGACGGCATAGAAAATCAAGGAGTCCGGCAGCATGCTAGACAAGGTCTCGCCCGGCGCCGCCGACGGCGCATTCGATGAGGATATCGACCAGCTCGAGACGAAGGAATGGCTTGACGCTATTGCCGCCGTCATTGAACGAGAAGGTCATGACCGCGCACAGTTTCTGATCGAATCACTGATCGATCGAGCGCGACGCACTGGCGTGTGGATCCCGTTCCGTCCGAACACCGCCTACCTCAACACCATTCCAACGAGTATGGAAAAAAAGAGTCCCGGCGACGCCGAGCTCGAATGGCGAATTCGATCGTACATTCGCTGGAACGCCCTCGCGATGGTTGTACGCGCCAATCGCAAAAGTGCAGAGCTGGGCGGCCACATTGCAAGCTTTGCTTCTTCCGCGACGCTGTACGACGTTGGCTTCAATCACTTCTGGCGCGCGCGCAACGAAGAGCATGGCGGTGACATGGTGTTCATTCAGGGACACACCGCTCCCGGAATTTACGCGCGTGCGTTTCTTGAAGGTCGCCTCAGCGAGGAAGATCTTGAAAAATTCAGGCAGGAGGTAGACGGCAAGGGTCTGTCTTCTTACCCACACCCGTGGCTGATGCCGGACTTCTGGCAGTTCCCGACGGTGTCGATGGGACTTGGGCCCATCATGGGCATCTACCAGGCGCGCTTCATGCGCTACCTCGACAATCGCGGACTCATCGATGCCGGCGATCGCAAGGTATGGGTTTTCTGTGGTGACGGCGAGATGGATGAGCCCGAGTCCATGGGCGCGATCTCGCTTGCGGGCCGTGAGAAACTCGACAATCTTGTTTTCGTCATCAACTGCAACCTGCAGCGCCTTGATGGCCCGGTGCGCGGCAATGGCAAGATCATTCAGGAATTCGAAGGCGAGTTCCGAGGCGCCGGCTGGAACGTGCTCAAGGTCATTTGGGGATCCTACTGGGATCCGCTGCTTGCTCGAGATACCAAAGGCCTGCTGCGCAAGGTCATGGAAGAAACGGTGGATGGCGAATACCAGGCCTTCAAGGCCCACGGTGGTGCGTACACACGCGAGAATTTCTTTGGCAAATACCCGGAACTGAAGGAAATGGTTTCGAACATGTCCGACCAGGACATCTGGCGCCTCAATCGTGGCGGTCACGATCCTCACAAGGTCTACGCCGCATACGCCCAGGCGAACGAACACGTCGGGCAGCCGACCGTGATTCTGGCCAAGACCGTCAAAGGCTACGGCATGGGTGAAGCTGGCGAGTCGGAAAACATTACTCACCAGCAAAAGAAAATGGGCCACGACGATCTGATCGCGTTTCGCGACAGATTCAACATCCCGCTGTCGGATGATCAGGTCGATGAAGCCGCGTTCTACAAACCGGCGGATGACAGCGCCGAAATGCAGTACATGAAAAGTCGGCGCGAGGCTCTGGGTGGATACCTGCCTTCGCGGGACCCGGATGCCGGCGGCCCGATCATGATCCCGGACCTGGACATGTTTGATGCCGTGCTTAAAGGGTCCGGGGATCGGGAGATCTCCACGACCATGGCATTTGTCCGAATTCTGCAGGCGTTGACCCGCGACAAGGAAATCGGCCCTCGCGTAGTACCCATTGTGCCGGACGAATCACGCACCTTTGGTATGGAAGGAATGTTTCGGCAGCTGGGCATCTACGCGCACGAAGGACAGCTATACGAACCCGAAGACTCTGATCAACTTGCCTACTACCGCGAAGATCAGAAGGGTCAGGTGTTACAGGAAGGTATCAACGAGGCCGGTGCCATGTGCTCGTGGATTGCCGCAGCGACATCGTACTCACATCACGGCTTGCCGATGATCCCCTTCTTCATTTTCTATTCGATGTTTGGTTTTCAGCGGGTTGGCGACCTCGCGTGGGCCGCGGCGGACATGCAGGCCCGAGGCTTCATGATCGGGGGCACGGCTGGTCGAACCACTTTGGCAGGAGAAGGCCTGCAGCACCAGGACGGACACAGTCACGTCATGGCGGCAACGATACCCAACTGCGTTAGCTACGATCCTACCTTCGGCTACGAGCTGGCCGTCATCGTGCATGACGGTTTAAGACGCATGTATCAGAACCGCGAGAACGTTTACTACTACATCACCTGCGAAAACGAAAACTACCAGCACCCCGAAATGCCCGCAGGTGCCGAGGAAGGAATTCTCAAAGGCATGTACCTGCTGCGTCGTTCCGACGCGGCAAGCGACAAGCCTCGCGTACAGATGCTCGGGTCCGGCTCAATACTCCGCGAGGTTATTGCGGCTGCTGATCTGCTCGAATCAGAACACGGTGTCGCGTGCGACATCTGGAGTGTCACGAGCTTCAATGAACTCGCCAAAGACGGTCGGGAAACCGCTCGATACAACTGGCTGCACCCCGATGAAACAGCGCGCAAGAGCTTCGTTGAACAGTGCCTTGAGAATGCTCCAGGGCCTGTAGTCGCCGCGACCGATTACATCAAGGCATACAGCGACCAGATTCGAGAGTTCATGCCTACCTCCAACTACACGACGCTTGGCACGAACGGATTCGGGCGCAGCGATACACGCAACAAGCTGCGAGAATTTTTCGAAGTGAACAGCAAGTATATTGCCGTCGCGGCACTGATGGGGCTGGCCAAAGATGGCGAAAGCGCGATCACTCGACAAACCGTGGCAGATGCGATCGACAAGTACGGGATCGACGCAGACAAAGCCGACCCTTCTACACTTTAAGAAAAGACCAGAGACGAGACAGAAACGATGTCCAGTGTTGTCGATGTAGTCGTACCTGACATAGGAAGCGACGGCGAAGTAGACGTGATCGAAGTTCTGGTTAATCCAGGCGATCGCGTTAACCCGGAAGATCCGTTAATTTCACTTGAAAGTGACAAGGCCACTATGGACGTACCGTCTCCGGGTGCCGGCACCGTCAAGGAAATAAAAGTTCAGGCCGGTGACAAGGTCTCCGAAGGCTCAATCATTCTGACCCTCGATTCCGAAGGCAATGTATCGGTATCTGCGGCGCCCGAGCCCGCGGCACCGCCTGAGCCCGAACCACAACCGACCCCTGCGGTTGAAGCGCCGGCCCCCGAGGTGGTGACTGAATCCGCCAGTGACAACACGCAAAGGCCTGCAGACACGAGCGTGCTTGATCCAGCCGCACCGCCATCGGTAAGCGGAGCGCCGGCAATAAGCCCGAGCCCACCCCCGCCGCCGGTGGTGGCCAAGGGTGAAGCCGCGGACCCCAGCACCATACCTCACGCAACACCGGCGATACGCCGATTCGCGCGAGAGCTTGGGGCAGATTTGAGCCGTGTCAGCGGCACCGGACGCAAAGGTCGAATCCTCAAAGAGGATGTGCAGGCGTGGATCAAGCAGCAGCTCACCGGATCCGGATCGGCAACAGGTGTCGGCATTGAACCCATTCCGGCGGTCGATTTCAGCAAGTTTGGTGAAACCGAGACGGTCGCGCTGTCGCGAATCAAAAGAATTTCAGGCCCGTTCCTGCAACGCGCCTGGCTCAATCTGCCGCATGTCACCCATCACGATGAAGCCGACATCACAAAGATGGACGAGTTTCGCAAGAGCCTGAAAGCCGATGCCGAATCTCGAGGCGTGAAGCTGACGCCCCTGGTCTTTTTTATGAAAGCCCTCGTGACATCAATGAAGGAGTTCCCCCAGTTCAACGCATCGCTCGCACCTGACGGTGAAAATCTGATCCTGAAGAAGTATTTTCATATCGGTATCGCCGTTGATACACCAGAAGGTCTCGTTGTCCCCGTGGTGCGCGATGTCGACAAAAAAGGTCTGCTGGACCTCGCCGAGGAGCTTGGCGATATCAGCAGCCGGGCAAGAGAGGGGAAACTGAAATCCGCCGAGCTTCAGGGCGGGTCGATCAGCATTTCCAGTTTGGGTGGAATCGGCGGAACGGCTTTTACGCCGATTATCAACGCTCCCGAAGTTGCCATTCTTGGTGTTGCGAGAGCCCGAATGCAGCCTGTCTGGAACGGCACCGAGTTTGAGCCCCGTCTTATGCAGCCGCTGGACCTGTCTTATGACCACCGGGTTGTTGACGGCGCAGAGGCTGCCCGGTTTACGGTCTACCTGCGTGACCTGCTCAGCGACATCAGACGACTGGTTCTTTAGGCTTCGGCTTCAGTTTCCTTCAATCCAACACATTAAAAGGCACATGCACGCATGAGTGAGGCTGTCGAAGTCCGCGTCCCTGATATTGGAGACGCAGCCGAAGTCGAGGTAATCGAGATCCTGGTCAGTCCGGGAGATACAGTCACCGCCGAGCAGGGTCTCGTCAGTCTCGAAAGTGACAAGGCAACCATGGATGTCCCCTGTCCGAGCGACGGCGTGGTTTCCGCCATTCTTGTCGCGGTTGGTGACAAGGTCAGCGAAGGCAGCGCGATCGCGTCTATTGAGCCAGCGGGCTCCGCGGTAGCGCCGGAGCCTGCAGCGCCGCCGGCCGCGGTCGCCGAGGCAACAGACTCGCCCCCGGAACCCGCCGCGCCGGTTCCCGCACCAGGCGTGAGCGCAGGCGATACCGACATGCATGGCGAAGTCGTGGTCCTTGGATCGGGTCCCGGCGGATACACAGCCGCGTTTCGCGCAGCCGATCTTGGCAAGAAAGTGATACTGATCGAACGCTATCCGGATCTTGGCGGTGTCTGCCTTAACGTTGGCTGCATTCCCTCAAAAGCACTGCTTCACGCCGCCAAGGTCATCACGGAAACCCGAGAGATGGCGGCGCACGGCATCACGTTCAGCGAACCAAGCATCGATCTTGACAAGCTTCGTGACTGGAAAGAAAGCGTCATCAAACAGCTCACGGGCGGTCTCGCCGGTTTGGCCAAACGACGCAAGGTCGAGACCGTTCATGGTGAAGCCAGATTCGAATCGCCCCATGTTCTGACCGTCGACGGGCCGAACGGCGTGACCCGTATCGGATTCGACAACTGTATTGTCGCCGCTGGATCGCAACCGGTTGAACTTCCGTTTATCCCCCATGATGACCCGCGGGTTATTGACTCTACCGGCGCGCTGGAACTGACTGACATACCCGAGACCATGCTGATTCTGGGCGGCGGAATTATTGGCCTCGAGATGGCCACGGTCTACCACGAGCTGGGGACCCGGGTGTCCGTCGTAGAGCTGATGGATTCGCTCATGGCCGGAGCCGATCCGGACATCGTCAAGCCGTTCACCGGGCGTGTGTCAGCGATGTACGAAAACATATGGCTGAACACCAAGTGCACCGGAGTTGAAGCAACCGCCGATGGCCTAAACGTCTCACTCGAGGGCGAAGGCGCTCCGACGAGCGCTACGTTTGACAAAGTACTGGTCGCCGTTGGCCGCAGATCCAACGGCCCCGTGATTGGTGCAGATCAAGCCGGGGTAATCGTGGACGATCGCGGCTTTATTCCGGTTGATAACCAGCAGCGAACCAACGTCCCCCACATCTTCGCGATTGGCGATATCGTGGGACAGCCGATGCTCGCTCACAAGGCGGTGCACGAAGGCAAAGTTGCAGCTGAAGTCTGCGCTGGCGAAAAGTCGACATTTGTCGCGTCGGTCATCCCTTCGGTTGCCTACACTGATCCCGAGGTTGCATGGGTTGGCGTGACTGAAACAGAGGCCAAAGAAAAGGGCATCGAATACGAGAAAGGCGCTTTCCCGTGGGCGGCCAGCGGTCGAAGCCTGTCACTGGGTCGGAACGAAGGCCTCACCAAGCTGCTGTTTGATCCCAAGACCGAGCGTGTGATCGGTGCCGGCATCGTCGGCCCCAACGCAGGCGATCTGATCAACGAAGTGGCGCTCGCAATCGAGATGGGCAGCGATGCTGAAGACATTGCATTGACTATCCACGCCCATCCCACGCTTTCCGAAACGGTTGCGTTCGCAGCTGAAGCTTTCGAAGGCACGCTCACGGATCTGTACATTCCCAAACGCAAGAAAAAAGCGTGACCGGCGCGCTTTCTCTGGACTTCGATCGCTACGGCGAACGCAGTGACAAACCGGCTATTGTGATCGCCCACGGGCTGTTTGGCTCATCCAGCAACTGGCGCGGCATAGCGCGCAAGCTGGCGGAAACATCAGAGGTCTTCGCGGTCGACATGCGAAACCATGGTGCATCGCCCTGGGGAGATGACCATTCCTACGAGGCACTGGCGGCTGACCTTGCCCTGTTTATCCAGACACACGTCGAAGGTCCGGCCATCGTCGTCGGACACAGCATGGGCGGCAAGGCAACCATGCACCTCGCGCTGCACCAACCCTCGCTGGTCGCTGGCATTGTAGTCGTGGATATCGCGCCCGTTGCCTACGGCCACACTCATGATGGATTTATCGCGGCGATGAAAGCCATTGACACCTCGTCGCTCGCGTCAAGAAGCGAGGCTGACGGTCTGCTGGCGGACACCATCCCCGAACTACCGGTTCGCCAGTTTCTGTTACAGAATCTGGTGACGGCTGACGAAGGCTATAACTGGCGAATCAATCTGAACGTCCTCGACAAAAGCATGGACGACCTCACCGGCTTTGTTGTCAACCCACACAGCCAGTACGTCGGCCCAACGCTTTTTCTCTACGGCGCACAATCAGACTATGTCACTGCCCTGACACACGACCCTATCGGTCGACACTTTCCGCGGCACGAACTGTCTGAAGTCTCCGATGCCGGGCACTGGGTTCACGCTCAACAACCGGCTGCCGTGATTGCAGCGATCCAGAGATTCGCCGCCAATCTGTGAACGTTGTCGCCTATATTTCCGGGCACGGGCTGGGGCATCTCGCACAAACTGCGCCTGCACTCAACGCTCTTCACGAACGTGTTCCCGACCTGAACCTCACCGTACGAACGGAAATCCCGAGTCAGCTGCTTGATCTTCGACTGAAGATGCCTTTCAGCGTCCGACCGGGCGCTGTTGATGTCGGTTTCGTGATGTCCAACGCGCTCGACATTGACAGACATGCTTCCCAGGCTGCCTACGCCCGGTTCCATGATGAGTTCGTTCAACGTGTAAGCCGCGAAGCACGATGGCTGGATGATGAACGCACCGACCTCGTAGTCGTCAACGTTTCCCACGTCGGGGCCGCGGCGGCCCACGCCGTCGGCATTCGCGGCGTTGGTCTGTGCTCCCTGAACTGGGCGGATCTGTACCTTCACTATTTCGGGCGAGATGAAATCTATGCCCGTATTCGTGACGCCTACGCCACGCTGGACAGATTTTTCTGTCCGGCTCCATCAATGCCAATGCCGGCGTTGCGTAATCGAGTCGACATTGGCTGCATCGCGCTAACCGGTAATAGCCAGCGTCAGAAACTTATTGAAGAGCTTGGACTCACCGACGATGTACTGCTGGGCGTCGTCACATCGGGCGGCCTCGACTTTGAGATCAATGCAGCGAGCTGGTCTGTACCCGATGATTGCTTCTGGATCATGCCCGACTCGATCGGCAGCTCTGAACGGATGCGCGGTATCGGTCAACTCGACTGGTACTTTCTGGATATTCTCGCCAGCGTGGATCTGGTTATAGGCAAACCCGGTTACGGTATCGTCTCGGAAAGCGCAGTCGCCGGTACGTCGATGCTCTATGTCGAACGCAACGACTGGCCAGAGCAGGACGCACTTATCGACTGGCTAAGGGTTCATGGCCATCCGCGACTCATTACCCGTACTCAGCTTGAAACTGGCAACTTTATCGACGAAGCGCGGGCGACAAGGCAAACACCGAGACCCGCACCTGTTGAACCAAACGGCGCCACGCAGTTTGCAACCAACGTTCTAGATCTCGTTTGAATCGAGTCCGACACAGTAAAGCGCAAAAGCCTGAAGTTCTGCGATTCTCTGAATCTCCCGAATGCGTCCACTCGGCCCATGATGCCCGGACTCGACATCCGCAAGAACAAGAACCGGTGATTGAGACGTACTCCGTCGTCGCAGTGCGCTGGCCCAGCGCAGCCCCTCTCGTGCGGGCACTCTCGGATCGTTTATCCCGAGGGTAATCAAAATCGGGGGATACGGCCGACGGCTGACGTTGTCTACGGGTGAGATCTGCAGAATAGCCGCAAGCTCGTCGGCGTTCGTCGGATCACCAAATTCATCACGATCCGCCAGTGTCGTTGGCAGCTCTTCATCGAGCAAAGAGTTCACCATGTCCACGAATGGGACTTCACAGACGGCACCCGCAAACTTCTCGGGCGCTTCGTTCAGCGCAGCGCCGACCACGATCCCGCCCGCGCTTTCCGTGTGCGCAACAAACTGTCCAGGGCTCGCCCAGCCCGTTCGTTCGAGATAGTCCAGCGCCGAGAGATAGTCCCGCACCGAGTTAATTTTGAACCGGTCTCGCCCGGCCTCGTACCAGGTACGGCCCTTTTCGCCACCACCGCGAACGTGGGCAATCGCGTAGACCATTCCCGCATCCAGCAGACCAAGGCGATCGGTATCCAGCTCAAGGTCTTCGATATCCTCATAGGCACCATAGACGCGGAGCAGGCACGGGCTCCCGCCAATTCGCAGACGGTCGCGGCGCCAGACAAGACTCACAGGTATCCGTTCACCGTCGAACGCAGGTGCCCATATTCTGGTCGCACCATAGCGACTAGCGTCGTAGCCTTCCCCGGGGTTTTCCTCCCAGAGTGTCTTTCGTTCCCGGGTCCTCGGGTCAATCTCTATGGTGCGCTCACCATCAACGGGCGACGTAAAGCTGAAGCGGAATTTTTCAGCCGCAAAATCCGGATTTTCGTCGAGCGTGACGCTGCCCATCGGGTGCTCCGGATCGACGTACCCGGAGCCCGTCCGGTCCCCGGTTCGAGACTGTATTTCAACACGTACGCGAGCGCCTCGGCGTCTTGTGACAAGTCGGTAGTTGGCGAAAGCCTCGACGGTTTCGATGGTCGTACCTGGATCAGGTCGATCCACACACGCCCACGCGTCACGCGAGGAGTCATCGATGGGACATTCGTAAATCGCAAATTCAGCGCCTTCGCCAATCGACGCCATAATGACGAAATGATCAGCCTGGCGTTCGACGTGATATTCGACATCATCCTCGCGAGCCGAAATCAGTTTGAGCGCATCGTCCGGCCGGTTTGAAGGCAGGTACCAGGTTTCGTTGCTGTCAAAGCAGTCGCTCTGAACGAAAAGCGTACGTTCGCAACGTGACTTGAACACTCCGACAGACCAGGCCTCGTCCAGCTCGCTATAAACCACAGAGTCCCCGGACCAGTCCCGATCACCGACTCGGTGACGTTTTACCGTGGTTGCTCGACCATCATCATCGATAACCACATACAGAATCTGAGCTGAGTCGGTCTCACACCATTCAAAGCCGGCGTCACAGACTGGTGGACTGACATCGACCATATCGCCAGTTTGAACGTCTTTGACAAAAAGTCTGCAGAGTTCGTCGCCGGTTAAATCAGCCGTCCATGCAACCAGATTTCCGCAGGGGCTGATTCCCCAGTCTCCTATCTCAAAGTGTGCACGGTGTCGTGAAAGCGCGTTCTCGTCGAAGAGGAGCTGCACGCGATCCGACGTCGACGGATCCGCCTCTCCCGCCGGCACACGACAGTGCTGAACGTGATCATCACCCCGCGCCCACCGATCAAAATAGAGCCAGCCCCGGTACTCAACCGGTAGCGACGAATCGGCGCCACCGTCTCGCTCCTTCAGCGCATGAACAAGGCGATCCGTGGTGTGCTGGTGCTCTATCTGCCAGCTTCGAAAGAGCTGCGTTTGTTCAAAGCAGTGACGCTCAAGCGCTATCGGGTCCGCAAAGTCATCGCAATCACCGTCAATGCGCCAGGCGGCGCCCAGATGGTGGGCAACCGTATGGTCCGCAGCTTTTGCCGAATCAGTGATGGTTCTCTGGCCCGCGCACGGTTTCCCTCGCCGTCTCCTCTGGCCAAAGCTCATCCAGCGGCTGGCTGCGTCCGGTTTCTATAACCATCCGCGCATGATAGCGCCTGAGCTGACGCGGCTCATGGACACCACATGAATGGGCCATGATTTCCACTTCTTTGGAAATATTTTTGATGTAGCTCGCGACTCGCTTGGATTTTTCTTCAGGAACCAGTCCCTTCTGCAGTTTTAGATCATGGGTCGTAATCCCCGTGGGGCAGGTATTCTTGTTGCACTGCAAAGCCTGAATACACCCAAGCGCAAACATGTTGCCCCGGGCCGACGCAACAAAGTCCGCACCCATGCAAAAAGCCCAGGTGACTTCCGTTGGCGTGACCAGCTTACCCGAGGCAATCACCTTGACCCGGTCTCTTAAGCCCGCACGCACCAGTGCGTCCACCACCATCGGCAGCCCCTCTCGAAGCGGGAGCCCCATGTCGTCTATGAGGGGCATCGGCGCCGCGCCGGTACCGCCATCGGCGCCATCGACGGTTATGAAGTCGGGTGCACTTTCGATGCCGCGTCGCTTAACTTCATCAAACAGACTGTCGAGCCAGCCGTAGGCGCCAACCACGGCCTTGTAGCCAGTTGGCAGGCCTGACTCGTCCCGGATTCGTCCAATCAAATCGAGCAGCTCGGAGACGCTGTTCACGTCGGGGTGACGGTTGGGGCTGATCGCAGACTCGCCCAACGGTATTCCGCGAATTTGGGAAATCTCTTCGGTCACCTTCACGCCAGGCAGAATGCCGCCCTTGCCAGGTTTGGCCCCCTGACTGAGTTTGAGCTCAACCATCTTGACCTCAGGGCGACTGGTTGTCTCGCGCAATTTTTCTACGTTGAGATTGCCATCGTCGTCACGGGCACCAAACTTGGCGGTACCGAGCTGGAAGACAACGTCCCCACCGCCTTTGAGATGGTATGGACTGAGGCCTCCCTCGCCGGTGTTGATCCAGGAACCGGCCAGCGCTGCCCCCTGGGACAGGGCCGTCACGGCTGGCGCCGACAGGGACCCGTAGCTCATCGCTGACACATGAAACAGGTTCGACGTGGTGTACGGCTCCTTCGCGAACGGTCCGATCGTGACGGCTGCAGGCGGCTCGATTTCTTCAGCCAAAGACGGGAAAGGACAGTTGACGAACATCACTGTCCCTACGGGTCGCAAATTTCGAGTTGATCCAAAGGCCACCGTGTTATCGAGATCCTTGGCTGCGCGGTAACACCAGCTGCGTTCAGCTCGATTGAACGGAAGCTCTTCGCGGTCCATGGCAAAAAAGTACTGTCTGAAAAACTCCCCAAGATGCTCAAAGAAGTATCTCAAATGCCCGATGACGGGATAGTTGCGGCGTATAGCGTTCTTGGTCTGCGTGACGTCGCAGAAATAGACAACGATCAGAAACAGAAACAGCAATCCGATAAAAAAGACGAATCCAGCTGACATGAATTCAAGAAACTTGAACAGGAAGGTCATTTCCATTTGAGCGACTAATCCTCGGGGCAACTACCTGAACGGTGACGGAAGAAGACTTTAACGAAAAAAACCCGTGCGCTCATAGCGACACGGGTTTTCAGCGATGCTTTTGGCCTGACGACCAGCTGTATAGAACCAGTTATTCGGCGTCAGCGGCTACTTCAACCTCTTCACGGCCTACCAGCTGTACGAACGCCATCGGCGCGTTATCGCCTTTGCGATAGCCACACTTGAGGATGCGCAAATACCCGCCAGGACGATCCTTGAAATGGACGCCAAGTTCGTTGAACAGCTTGCTCACCATGTCCTGATCACGCAGGCGCGCGAACGCCAGCCGCCGGTTGGCGACGGAATCGTTCTTGGACAGCGTAATCAATGGCTCAGCCACACGCCGAAGTTCTTTCGCCTTCGGAAGCGTGGTCTTGATGGTCTCGTGCCGGATAAGGCTGGCGGTCATGTTACGAAACATGGCTGCTCGATGAGACGATGTTCGGTTGAGCTTTCGCCCGGATTTTCCGTGACGCATGGGTCCTTCTCTCTTTGCTTTCTTAAGTTGGCAACCGGGCGCGTTATACGCCCAGCTGATCCGACATTCCGCCGATGCCTTCTTTTTTCAGTTGTGGTGGCGGCCAGTTCTCCAGAGTAACACCCAGTGAAAGGCCACGGCTGGCGAGCACGTCCTTGATCTCTGTGAGCGACTTCTTGCCGAGGTTCGGCGTTTTCAGCAGCTCGACTTCCGTGCGCTGAATCAGATCGCCAATAAAATAGATATTCTCGGCTTTCAGGCAGTTGGCGGATCGTACGGTGAGTTCCAGATCGTCAACGGGTCGTAGCAGAATCGGATCTACCGCAGGCTCTTCAGCGGCCGGGGCCACCGTCGATGTCTCTTCCAGATTGACGAAGATCGAAATCTGCTCGTGCAGAATGGTTGCAGCACGTCGCACCGCTTCCTCAGGATCGATAGCACCATTGGTTTCGATCTGCATGACCAGACGATCCAGGTCGGTACGCTGCTCGACTCGAGCATTCTCAACGGCGTAAGAGACCCGCTCTATAGGACTGTAGGATGCGTCCAGCTGCATCACACCAATCGCCTTGCTCTCATCCGCGCTTTTGGCCGCATCAACGACCTGATAGCCACGCCCGCGAGTCACCTTCAACTCCATCGAAAGTCGACCTTCGTTGGCGAGATGCGCGATGACGTGGGATGGGTTCACAATCTCGACGTCGTGCTCGACCTCGATGTCGGCAGCCGTTACCACACCAGCGCCTGATTTGTTAAGGCGCAGGACAGCTTCATCGCGCGCATGCATGCGCACGGCGACAGCTTTAAGATTCATAAGCAACTCAATGACGTCTTCCTGTACGCCCTCAATTGCCGAGTACTCGTGCAACACACCGTCGATACGAACTTCCGTGATCGCCGAACCAGGCATCGATGAAAGCAGAATACGACGCAAAGCGTTGCCCAGGGTGTAGCCAAAGCCACGCTCAAGCGGTTCGATGGTGATCTTGGCCGACGTCTTGTCAGCGGCCGATACATCCACCAGCCTCGGTTTGAGAAAATCTGCGGTTGGATCCAGCATCAACTTTCCTCGTTTGAACTTAAGTTTTGTTCAGTGAAAATAAATATTCAAACCTGATCGAGCCGGTTTGCGGCTCGCTCAGACAATTACTTCGAGTACAGCGCGACCACCAGAGATTCCTGAATCTCGGCGGAAAGTTCGCTGCGATCAGGTACCGTCTTGAACGTTCCTGATACGGCTTTGGTATCAACCTGCACCCAGTCGGCAAATCCAATTTGCTCGGCGATTTCGAGTGCTGATGTAATCCGCAGCTGCTTCTTGCTCTTCTCGCGCACTTCGATCTTGTCACCGGCCTGAACCTGGAAGGACGGGATATTGACCTTCTGACCGTTGACCTGGATCGCGTTGTGGCTGACGAGCTGACGGGCCTCTGAACGCGTCACACCAAAACCCATTCGGTAGACGACGTTGTCGAGACGACACTCAAGAAGCTTGAGCAGGTTTTCGCCGGTGCTTCCGGGTCTGCGAGCAGCTTCCTTGTAGTAGTTGCGGAACTGCTTCTCCAGCACACCGTACATCCGGCGCAGCTTTTGCTTCTCTCGAAGCTGGGTGCCGTAAACCGTAATGCGAGGACGACGAGCTCCGGCCTTGAATCCAGGAGTTCGGTCAAACTTGCACTTGGAGTCGAGCGGACGCGCCGGACTCTTCAGGAACAGGTCGGTTCCTTCGCGGCGTGCCAGTTTACAGGTAGGTCCGAGGTAGCGAGCCATAATCTCTTGCCTTGTTCTCGATCTTTAAAATTAAACGCGTCGACGCTTTGGTGGGCGGCAACCGTTATGAGGAATCGGCGACACATCAGTAATGTTGCTGATGTCGAAGCCGGCGGCGTTCAGTGCACGCACCGCGGAGTCACGACCCGGGCCAGGGCCCTTGATGCGAACTTCGAGGTTACGAACGCCCATGTCACGAGCCGTGCGCCCGGCAGCCTCGGCGGCTGTCTGCGCCGCAAACGGCGTGCTCTTACGAGAGCCCTTGAAGCCCTGTCCGCCCGCGGTCGCCCACGAGAGTGCATTGCCGTGTCGGTCGGTGATCGTAACGATGGTGTTGTTGAAGGTGGCATAGACGTGCGCGATGCCGTCAACGACATTCTTGCGTACCTTGCCCTTCTTTGCGCCTGGTTTGGCCATATCTAAATTCTGCTGTCAGTTCAGTTGAGGGTCTGTCGACCCGGGATACCGATTCATTTGGTTTTCAAGGATCGCCACCGCGTGGCGTGACCTCGAACTGCTGTTGTTATCTTCTGATTGGACGCTTGGGACCCTTGCGTGTTCGCGCATTGGTCTTGGTGCGCTGACCTCGAAGTGGCAAGCCGCGTCGATGTCGCATTCCCCTGTAGGAGCCGAGATCCATCAATCGCTTGATGTTCATCGAAGTCTCCCGACGAAGGTCACCTTCGATCGTGAACTTGGCAACTTCATTTCGAAGTGATTCCGCCTGCTCTTCAGACAGATCGCCCACTTTCATGTTGCGGGCAACGCCGGTGGCGTCACAGATCTTCTGTGAGGTCGTGCGTCCAATGCCGTAAATTGAAGTCAATCCAATCTCGACATGTTTGTGAGTCGGCAAGTTGATGCCAGCAATACGAGCCACTTGATTTATCCAGTTGTCTTAGTTTTTCAATAAAGTCTTTTAAGTTCACGACGGCCGACGCTTTCACGATCTCACCACCCCTGTGGCGTTCCTGTGAGCGACTAAAAAGGCGCTACGTGTTGACTCCGTGTCGTCCTTTTCTTCCTGACTTGCCTTAACCCTGCCGTTGCTTGTGGCGTGGGTCTCGGCAAATCACACGGACGCTGCCGTTCCTGCGAATCACTCGGCAGTTACGGCACATTTTCTTTACGGATGCTCTAACTTTCATTTCTCTTTTCTCCGGGAAGTCTGTCGGGAACCGTTAGCGCGCTGCGCCGCCGAGTCCTCCAAGACCTCCACCTTTCTTCATCAGGCTTTCGTACTGGCGGGACATCATGTACGACTGAATCTGCGCCATGACGTCCATCACCACGACAACGATGATGAGCAATGACGTACCGCCGAAGTAGAACGGTACGCTGTATTTAACGATCAAAAATTCCGGAATCAGGCAGATGATGACCAGGTATATCGCTCCGAAGAGCGTCAGCTTGGAAACCACGCTGTCGATGTAGCTTGCCGTCTGCGCGCCAGGACGAATACCCGGCACAAACGCGCCGGACTTCTTCAGGTTGTCGGCGATCTCTTTGGGGTTAAAAACCAGCGCAGTGTAGAAAAAGCAGAAAAACACGATCATCGCTGCATACAGCAACGTGTAGATCGGCTGACCCGGCGACAGCGAGGTCGCGAGGTTCTTGAGCCAGCTCATCCCGTCAGCCTGGCTAAACCAGCTACCCAGACTTGCCGGGAACAGAATAATCCTGGACGCGAAGATCGGCGGAATCACGCCAGCCATGTTCAGCTTGAGCGGCAGGTGGCTCGTCTGGCCAGCAATCATGCGCCGACCCTGCTGGCGCTTGGCATAGTTGACCGTAATACGTCTTTGCCCGCGCTCAATAAACACAACGACCGCTGTAATAATAATTGCACCGATGAACAGTGCCAGCACAAACAGCGGCGAGAAGTTGCCGGTTCGTGCGAGTTCCAGCGTTCCGGCGATCGCCTGGGGCAGACCCGCCACGATGCTGGCAAAAATGATCAGCGAGAGGCCGTTACCAATACCGCGTTCGGTGATCTGCTCTCCGAGCCAAACCAGAAACATGGTGCCCGTCACCAGCGTGACAACACAGATGATCTTGAATCCGATACCCGTTGCGATGACAACCGGCGCACCGTTGATGACCTGCCCCTGAATCGCCACCGCGATACCAAGACCCTGAAACGTCGCCAGAATCAGCGTGCCGTATCGGGTGTACTGCGTAATCTTGCGACGTCCGGCCTCGCCCTCTTTCTTGAGCTGCTCAAGACTCGGAACAACAACCGTCATCATCTGCATGATGATCGATGCCGAAATGTACGGCATCACGCCGAGCGCAAAAATCGAGAGACGGCTCAGCGCCCCGCCCGAAAACATGTTGAAGATATCGACGATCGACCCGCGGGTCTGATCGAACAACGCCGCAACGCCAA
>CALHMG010000153.1 GCA_938034705.1 uncultured Gammaproteobacteria bacterium | reverse complement strand
TCTGTTTAATAAGGTTCATGCAACCCTCCTGAGGATTGATTCTTATATAAGGCTAATAGGTTATTTTTTACGATTTCGTGCCAGAGCCTGACGGCAATGAAATGCCGAAATCTGACGCAGATTGTAAAGGAAGTGGACGGGTCAGGAGACACCCCGCGTGGTCGCCGGTCGGTTTGCACCGCAACTGACGTCACAGCGACATCGGTGGGCGCAGGTGGTCATCCGCTGGTGCAGGGCTTTTCACAATGTGGAATATGCGCCCACCTCACGGTCACAGCAGGGGGCGTGACCGCGGTGGCGGCGCGGGCGCCGGGCTGGCGCAGATGCGCCGTTCAGCCGAGGGCGGCCTCGGCCTGAACATCGGCATGGTAGCTGGATCGCACCATCGGGCCGGACGCGACGTGGGTGAAGCCCATGGCTTCGCCATCTTCACGCAGCGCGTCGAACTCTTCAGGCGTCACGTAACGTTCTACCGGCAGATGATGGCGACTCGGCTGCAGGTACTGCCCGAGGGTGAGCATGTCAACGTCGTGATCGCGCAGGTCACGCATGACCTGTCGAACTTCGTCCAGCTCTTCACCAAGACCCAGCATCAGACCCGACTTGGTTGCCACATGCGGGTGCGCCTGCTTGAAGACTTTGAGCAGGTCCAGAGAGTGCTGATAGTCAGAGCCCGGTCGGTTTCTTTTGTACAGGCGTGGCACCGTTTCAAGGTTGTGGTTAAACACATCCGGTGGCGCGTCGCGCATGATTCGAATCGCCACGTCCATGCGGCCGCGAAAGTCGGGCGTGAGAATTTCAATTGCGATCGTCGGCAGTGCCTCTCTTACCGATCGAATGCAGTCAACAAAATGCTGCGCACCACCGTCTCGAAGGTCGTCTCGGTCAACCGATGTGATGACGACGTAGCGAAGGTTCATCGCGGCAATCGTGCGAGCGAGATTTTCAGGTTCGTTTGCGTCCAGCGCGTTGGGACGTCCGTGCGCGACATCGCAAAAAGGGCAGCGCCGGGTGCAGATGTCGCCCATTATCATGAACGTTGCGGTGCCTTTGCCAAAGCACTCACCGATGTTCGGGCAGCTGGCTTCCTCGCAGACCGTAACCAGCGAGTTTTCGCGCAGAACCTTTTTCAGCTGCTGAACTTCAGGCGTCCCTGGAAATTTGGCGCGAATCCATTTTGGTTTTCGCAGGCGTTCGCCCGGCGCCGTGGGCGCAAACTTGACCGGAACCCTTGCGACTTTTTCTGCGCCTCGCAGCTTTTCTCCCTGCACGACCCGTTTTCGTTCGGGGCGCTGGAGAGTGGCCGGTTTGTTTGAGGGTGATGAGTCAGACATCGATAGTTTCCAGGGTAGCGAGAATTTAGTCAGTTACAGAATCGCGCGGGGTTGCGGCGTCGCTGTGGTAATGGGCGAGGCTATCGACGTCGGAACGCTGCGAGCAGGTCCGTCACCAGTATGCCGTCAATCTTCATTCCCGCAATGTCACAGTTCGCAAGTTCAGCATTGGTGAAGTTGATATCCACAAGCCTTGAGTTGCGCATGTCGATGTTTTCAAAACGTGAGCCCTGCATGTCCATGTTGGCAAAGTTCGGGTTGTTCATCGTGACGTTCGTAACGCTCAGGTTTACGGCTCGCGCATTCTCAATCCGCGATTCGCTCATGTTGACGTCCGAAAACGAAGACTCGGTCAGGTCAACATTGTCAAAGTCCGAGCCGCTGGCATTGGTGTCGCTGAGTCTTATCATCGTCTGATCTTCCGCTCGTGGAATGTCACTTCAGTATAACGCCAGAAACCCCGTTGTATGCGGCAAGGTTTGCAGCGAA
Organism: uncultured Gammaproteobacteria bacterium; assembly: GCA_938034705.1. Taxonomy (GTDB): domain Bacteria; phylum Pseudomonadota; class Gammaproteobacteria; order Arenicellales; family CALHMG01; genus CALHMG01. Next base: position 1,808 of record CALHMG010000153.1, on the reverse strand, counting down.
GCCCCGGGTCAGGCCACATCCATGTAGTCCTCCAGAGGCGGGCACGAGCAGACCAGGTTCCGATCGCCGAAAACGTTGTCAACACGACCCACCGGCGGCCAGTATTTGTCGTCAGCGGTGGTGTTACCGGCAAAAAATGCAGCTTCACGCGTGTAGGGCCGGGTCCATTCATCGTGCGCAAGCAATGACGCTGCATGGGGTGCGTTTTTCAGCAGGTTGTTCTCAGGGTCGGCTTTGCCGGCGGCAACGTCGGCAATTTCTCCGGCGATGCTGATCATCGCGTTGCAGAAGCGGTCTATTTCCGCCTTGGACTCGCTTTCGGTGGGTTCAATCATCAGGGAGTCGTGAACCGGCCAGCTCATCGTCGGGGCGTGAAACCCGTAGTCGACAAGCCGCTTGGCAACGTCTTCGACCGAGATCCCGGTTTCGTCCTTGATCGGGCCAAAATCGAGGATGCATTCATGCGCGACTCGACCGCCGTGACCGGTGTAGACAACGGGAAAATGCTTGTCGAGTCGACTTGCGATGTAGTTGGCGCTGGCAATAGCCACCCGTGTCGCCTCGGTCAGGCCATCGCCTCCCATCATCTTTATGTACGCCCAGGAAATCGGCAGGATCGCCGCGGAGCCCCAGGGCGCTGCCGATACCGCTCCAATAGTGTCGCCCTCGACAGCGGCGCCATTGACGCCTTCAACCAGCGGATGATCCGGCAGAAACTGTGCAAGATGCTGTCGAACACCGATCGGTCCCATGCCGGGGCCGCCACCACCGTGAGGAATACAGAAGGTCTTGTGAAGATTCAGGTGGGAGACGTCGGCACCAATTTTGCCCGGCTGTACCAGGCCTACGAGTGCGTTGAGATTCGCACCGTCCATGTAAACCTGCCCGCCGTGTTCGTGGATGACGTCACAAATTTCGGTAATCGCCTCTTCGAACACACCATGGGTTGACGGATAGGTGACCATCAAGGCCCCGAGTCTGTCGCTGTGTTCCTGGGCACGGGTTTTGAGGTCATCTACATCGACGTTGCCGTTGTCATCGCATTTGACGACGACGACTTTCATTCCAGCCATGACGGCGCTTGCGGGATTGGTGCCATGGGCGCTGGAAGGTATGAGGCAGATGTCGCGTTCAGTTTCACCGCGAGATTCATGGTATTTGCGAATGCACAGCAGTCCCGCGTACTCCCCCTGGGAGCCGGCGTTGGGTTGCAGCGAGATCGCGTCATAGCCTGTGATCGCGCAAAGGTCACTTTCGAGTTCACGAAAAAGGCGTGCGTACCCGCGCGCCTGATCGAGCGGCGCGAACGGGTGCAGGCCCGCGAATCCCGGCAGGGAGACCGGTTCCATCTCGGTGGTAGCGTTGAGTTTCATCGTGCAGCTGCCGAGCGGGATCATGGTGCGGTCCAGCGCCAGATCACGGTCGGACAGCCGTCGAAGCCAGCGCAGCATCTCATGCTCGGTCCGGTACCGATGGAAGTTGGGGTGCGTCATGAATCGGCTGGTCCGGCGAAGCTCATCGGGGATCGACGGCGCGGCCGCTGCCACATCGACCAGCACCTCGGAGTCGGCCGATTGAGCGAACACGACGGCGACCTTCTCGACCACGTCCAACGTGGTGGTCTCGTCGAGGCTGATGCCCACCGAATCGTCGTCGGTCAGCCGAAGGTTGATGCCTTCGGTTTCCGCCGCGGTGACGAGCGCGTTGGCGGCACCCGGCGCGGCGACGGTGATCGTGTCGAAGAAGTGTTCGGTGACGGTGAACCCGAGTCCACCAAGTGCGTTGGCCAGCGCGGCGGTCAACCCGTT
>CALHMG010000152.1 GCA_938034705.1 uncultured Gammaproteobacteria bacterium | reverse complement strand
CGCGGGTCAATTTTATCCGTGAAAATCTCTTTCCGCCCGAGGCGTGGCTGCGCAAGCACTTTGGACAAAGCGTCGATGAATCACTTGCGCGCCCCTTCATGCGGCGACTGTTTCGCGGCCTCGCGTCCCTGCGGTCGTGAGTTAGAGCGCCGGGAACACCGACCGTTGAAAGAAAAAAGCCCGCTGCAGTCAGCGGGCTTTTCGATCGGACCAGAAGTTTCGAGGCAGACTAGCTGCCGCCGCTGGTTCGAAGTCTGCTGAGCTGCGCTCTCGCTCGCAGGTCGTTTTGATCAGCCGCAGACTGTATCCAGTACAGACCCATCGCCTCGTCTTCGGGCACGCCGTTGCCGAGCAGATACATCATGCCGAGATTGTACTGCGCCTTGGCGTATCCCTGCTCCGCCGCACGCTTGTACCAGCCCATCGCCTGGCTCGCATCACGTGACACGCCCCAGCCTGTCTCGTGCATGAAGCCAAGCCCGTACTGCGATTCTGCGTGACCGGTTTCCGCCAGCGGCAGCCAGTGCTGCAGAGCAGCCGCATAGTCCTGCTGATTAAACGCACGCTGTCCTTCGGAGAACGCAAGCGCCGGATTCGCGCCGTCGTTGTTCGCAAGCTTCGAGGACGTCGGAGCCGCCACGGCCACCGTCGTTGTCGCCGCGGCCTGTACGGCAGGCGCCGGTGCGTTTTCGGCAAGCGCGACCTTCGGCTCGATACTCTCAGGCTGCACGACCGGCTGCTCTACCACCGGCTGAATGACTGACGTCTGATCAGCGGCGACAGCGGTGGTCGTCACCGTCGTTTCAGGCACGGTCTCGGCCGCAGGCTGGACGATAGTCGTGACCGCCTCTTCCCCGTTGGTGCCAACGGTTCTGGCGATGTCGCCCACAATTATCGTGGTGCTTGTTGTTTCCTGCACGGCTGCATTCGGATCGTTTTCAGTGACGACGACGACTTCCGGCGCTGGCGCCGGTGTCGGGGCCGCTACCGGGACCGGAACAGGCGCCGGTGCACTGACTACCTCTGTGGTAGACGCCGCATCCGGGGCCAGCTCGTTCTGCACGGAGCTGAACTTTCGAATCCAGGGTGAGTTCTTCTGAATCGCCACCGGCAGCAGTGAACGGGCATTTTTCGCATCGGCGGTTGAGCCGAACGATCCGTAGACCACCTTGTACCAGAGCTTGGATCCACTCACGGCCGGCACAACATGGGCCATGTCCCCAAGGCCATGACGGTCAATAAACTTCTGCGCCGCCGCTGGATCACCCGATGCATAGATCTGAATCGTGTAGGCCGTCGGACTGTTGTTCAGCACCCAGCCGGCGCCTTGGCCATCGACCGCGGGCATAACCACGGGTGCTGGAGCAGGCGTTGGTGCGGGTGCCGGTGCCGACACCACTACTTCGGGTGCAGGCGCCGGTGCTTCCACGACCGGCTCGGGCGCCGGGGCCGGAGCCTCGGTTACCGTCGTTGTTGTTTCTTCAACTACCGTTGATGTAATCGTCTCTGAAGACTCTACGGGCGCGACAGTGTCGTCATCGAGTGCGTCGGTCTTGACCTTTTTGGCAACGGAAACTACTGCGCTCGGCGCTGAGCCCGAGGCCAGCGCGGCGATAGCCTGCGCCGCGCGCTGATCGCCGCGACGTGCCGCCTGCTCAAAGAAATATCTCGCTGTGTTTTCGTCCTTGGTTACACCAAGGCCCTTGGCATACAGCATGCCGAGATTGTACTGGGCTTGAATTTCGCCCTGGTCGGCGGCGAGCTGCCACCAGTTAGCCGCTTCGGCATCACTTTGCGGTACGCCGACACCGTTGCGGTAGGCCGCACCCAGATTAAACTGGGCAGGCGCATAGCCATGCTGGGCAGCGGTGCGATACATCTCCACAGCCTTGGTGGTGTCCGCGGGTACACCGAGTCCCTGATAGTAAAGAACGCCGATGTTAAACAGCGCGACGGGATCTCCGTCGTCGGCAATGGGCTGCCAGATCTCGCGCGCCTTCTTCCAGTCACCGGCGAGATACGAGGCGACGCCGTCTTCAAACGAGTCGGCTGACGCGACCTGAGACAGCGGCAGCGACAGCGCGACAGACACGCCGACCGCAATTAATCCGGTGCGAAACTGACGTGCAATTCGCGTGCGGACCGCAGTGACATCTGGCGTCACATCTGACGTTTCGGCTGGAGTTACAGCGATTTCCTTACAAGGCACCTTAGTCATGGAACGTACTCTTCTGATTTCAGTGAAGTTTCTGACTCCCGCAAACGTCCAATTCGCGGTTAGCGCATGGTACCACTTCCGTTTCAAATGACCAGTATTCGCCGGTTTGTGCGCATCAATTTCACAATATGAAAACGGCCGATCGTGAGAGACACGATCGGCCGGACAAAAGGTGACGCCCCGTCGCAGCTGCTTTACAGGTCGTAGCCTCGCTCGTCGTGCAACACGATATCGAGTCCTTCGGTCTCTTCATCAACGTCCATTCGCAGCGACCCCGCGATGCCCGATACCTTGAGCAGGACATAGCTCATCACACCGCTGTAGACAAAAGTCGCGACGACGCCGATCACCTGAACCACAAACTGGCCACCCATGGTCTGCCCTTCGGCGAGCCCCATGCCGCCCAGACTTGCTGAGGCGAAAAACGCCGTCATCAGTGTTCCCAGAAGTCCGCCAACACCGTGCACGGGAAACACATCGAGTGAATCGTCGATATGAAAACGCTGCTTGATCATCTGCGTTGCGAAGTAACAGACAACGCCTGCACTCAAGCCAATGATAATTGCGCCCATCGGCCCGACAAAACCCGAAGCCGGCGTGATCGTGCCGAGGCCGGCAACCATGCCGGTAACGATTCCGAGAACGCTCGGCTTGCCGTGACGAATCCATTCAACAAGCGCCCAGGCAATCGACCCGCTCGCAGCACCGAGGTGCGTTACCAGCATCGCCATGCCTGCGGCGCCGTCTGCCGCCAGCGCGCTGCCGGCGTTAAATCCAAACCAGCCAACCCACAGCATGCACGCCCCGGTAAACGTCATGGTCAGGTTATGCGGCGGCATTGCCTGCTGGGGGAAACCACGTCGTTTGCCAATCACAATCGCGGCCACGAGCGCGGCAACACCCGCGTTAATGTGAACGACGGCGCCACCTGCAAAATCCATAAAGCCCATGTCGGCAAGCCAGCCTCCGCCCCATACCCAGTGACAGACGGGTACATAGACGAACAGCAGCCAGAGCATTGAGAACAGCAGCATGGACGAGAAACGCGTGCGTTCGGCGAATCCGCCAATAATCAACGCAGGCGTGATAATCGCGAACGTCATCTGGAACATGACAAACACGGTCGTCGGGTAGGTCCCGCTCAGCGAGTCCTGGGTCACCGATGCGAGGAAGAAATCTGCGGTGCCGCCGATAAATTTGTTCATGCTGCCGCCATCGGTCAGCGCCAGACTGTACCCAAACGCGACCCACAGCAGCGATGCGCAACAGGCGATCGCAAAACACTGCATGAGCACCGTCAGCACGTTTTTGCCACGCACAAGCCCGGCGTAAAACAGTGCCAGACCCGGCAGCGTCATAAACAGCACCAGCACCGTGGATGTCAGCATCCACGCCGTGTCGCCTTTATCGAGTGTGTCCTCAGCCCAAAGCACCGAGGGCGTGAGTGACAATAAAACTATCGCCGCGCTCTTCAACCAGCCCATGTTGTCCTGCTCCCCTTACATTAATAAATAATCAAATCAGATCGTCGTTCAAAGTTTTCTAAATCGCATCGTCGTCGACTTCGCCGGTGCGAATTCGAACGATTTTTTCAAGATCGGACACGAACAGTTTGCCGTCGCCGATTTTCTCCGTCCGCGCGGCGCCACAGATCACCTCGACAACCTGGTCGAGAATGTCGCTTGAAACCGCGACTTCAATCTTTACCTTGGGGATCAGGTCCACAACGTATTCGGCACCGCGATAGAGTTCGGTATGACCTTTCTGTCGGCCAAAGCCTTTGACCTCTGTCACCGTCATGCCCTTGACGCCAATTTCCGACAGCGCGTCACGAACGTCGTCGAGGCGGAAAGGCTTGATAATTGCGGTAACCATTTTCATCGTGTTTTCTCCAGCAAGGTTCACGCACACAGGTACGGTCGGACGCCGGCGAGCTAAAACAGTGCCAACGCCCTCTGAAGGTGCGAAGTTTAGGGGCGCCCAATCCGGGGAAGAATGGGCTGATCTGATTTGTGAATGTGCGGCCTATTTTGCACCGCAATCTGGCAGAGCGCACCATTGCGGCGCTCCACAGGAACCATTATTGTGCAAGCGCGGTGCAGCTAACCGGTGTTGCGGGTCGAAAGCTCGCCAATTTGTGCGGTGGTGGTGCTGATCACCTCGGTCAGCGTCTCGACCAGAAAGTCCATTTCGTCGTCGCTGATGATGAAAGGCGGCGCGAGCAGAATGTGATCACCGACGCGACCATCCACCG
>CALHMG010000151.1 GCA_938034705.1 uncultured Gammaproteobacteria bacterium | reverse complement strand
CGGCGTTGACCCGGATCACCGGCAGCCACACGACATGTTAATCGCAAACGACACCCGCGTTATCGTCCAGGGTTTTACGGGCAGCCGGGGAACTGAATTTTCGGCAACCGCTATCGAAGCCGGTACGCAAATCGTGGGCGGCGTGACTCCTGGCAAAGGTGGACAGACACACCTTGGACTACCGGTGTTTGATACAGTGAGCGAGGCCGTTGCGCAGACCAACGCGAATGCGAGCATCGTGTTTGTGCCGGCGCCAGCATCGACCCAGGCGATTATTGAATCGGTCAATGAAAACCTGCCTCTTGTCGTCGCTCCTGGTGAAGGCATCGCGGTCCACGACATGTTGCGGATCAGCAGGATTCTGCGAACACCCGCGGTAAAGACCAAAGTCGTAGGCCCGAATTGTCCTGGCATTATCGTTCCAGGCAAGTGTTTGCTCGGCATCATGCCGGCAAGCGTCTTCAGTCACGGACGCGTCGGTGTTGTCACTCGATCAGGAACCCTGTGTTACGAAATCGTTGATCAACTGACTTCCAGAGGGATCGGGCAATCTGTCTGTGTTGGCGTCGGCGCCGATCCTGTTACCGGATATTCACTCTCGGATGCGGTCATTGAACTGTTTGACGAACCGGGCACTGACGCCATTGTCGTGATCGGCGAAATCGGTGGGACGGCTGAGGAGGAGCTTGCAGAAGTTCTGCTGTCGCGAACATCCGAAAATACGAAGCCTGTTTTCGCGCACATTGCAGGGAGACACGCGCCACGGGAAAAACGGATGGGACACGCAGGCGCCATCGTCAGTCGCGGCATCGGTGACGCTCACGCAAAAATTCAGGCGCTCGAAAATGCTGGCGTTGTGCATATCAGCGATGTCTCCCGATTCGCCGACACCGTGGCACAGGCTCTTAGCCAGTAGACACCCGGTGATACACTGCGGTGACGACGCGTCGGTGTTCCTTCGCGGTCTGCGCCCGGCCCGGTGCGGGGTAGCCTGCGAACACCGTAAAGATATCAGCGTCATCTCAGACAGGTATCAAGGTGAACGTCAGTTGGATATCAAACATTTCCGATTTCTGATCGCACTGACTCGCGAGAAGCATTTTGGTCGCGCGGCCAATGCGTGCTTTGTGTCCCAGCCCACTCTGTCGGCCCGCATTCGACAGCTGGAGGATGACCTCGGAATTCTCATCGTTGAACGCGGCAGCCATGCCTACAAGGGACTGACGCCGGAAGGTGAACGCGTGCTGCACTGGGCCAAGCGTATCGTCGGCGATGTCGACGCAATGCGTCAGGACGTCAGCGCCATGCAAAACGAGCTGTCCGGGACCATGACTATTGGCGTCATACCGTCGGCTTTGGCTCTCGCACCGCTGGTCACGCTGCCTTTTCATGAGGCGCATCCGGGCGTGGCCATAAAGGTACTGTCCCGCAGCTCAATCGAAATTCAGAGAGGCCTCGACAACATCGACTTCGATGCCGGTATCACCTACATAGATAATGAACCACTGAAGAACGTTCGCGAGCTGCCGCTATATGTTGAGCGATACGTCCTGGTTGTGCGCGAGGGATCGGCTCTTGCGAGCAAGTCGACCATCAGCTGGCGTGAAGCTTCAGGCATTCCTCTGTGTCTTTTAACGAACGACATGCAGAATCGCCGCATCATCAATCGCGCATTCCAGGACATAGGTGAGACAGTCGAACCCGCGTTTGAAACCAACTCAATCGTGAATCTTGTGACCCACGTGCGACTGGGGCCCGTTGCAACGATTTTGCCCGAGAGTTTTACCGACAACATGGGGATCGACCACAGCATCCGGGCCATCCCGCTCGTCGATCCGGACGTTGCGCACACCATCGGGCTGGTCGCTGCGGACCGGGATCCACCCTCGCCTATCTCCCGCGCGCTGTTCAGCATCGCCGACAGCCTCGATGTACAACCGGACGCGATCCAGAGCGCGATCGGAATCCACGCCAGCTAAACCCGGACGCCGCTGCCATGATGAGCCAAAGCCAGAACGAACTGATTACCCGGGTTTCATCCGAGACGCCATGTGGCGAGGTGTTGCGGCGGTACTGGCAGCCCGCAGCGCTTTGCGCAGAGCTGGACGGCGATCGCCCGACCAAAGCTGTAGAACTTCTCGGCGAAAAACTGGTTCTGTTTCGCGATGACGCCGGTCGCTACGGGTTGATGGACCGACAGTGTCCTCATCGCGGCGCCGATCTGTGTTACGGCAGGCTCGAAGACGGCGGCCTGCGTTGTCCGTTTCACGGATGGCTGTTCGACGTGACGGGTCAATGCCTCGAACAGCCGGCCGAACCCGAGGGCAGCACTTTCTATCAACGTATCAGGAACACCGCTTACCCCTGTGTTGAACAAAACGGGATCGTGTTTGCCTACATGGGGCCGGGCGAACCTCCGGCAATGCCTGAACTCGACTGTCTTGTCGCTCCCCAGTCGCATTCTTTCGCCTTCAAGGGTTACATGGACTGCAACTGGCTGCAGGCTCTTGAGGTTGGCATCGATCCGGCTCACGCCTCGTTTCTGCACAGATACTTTGAAGATGCTGACGCGTCAGGCGGCTACGGACAGCAGTTTCGTGACAACGTTGAATCGATGCCAATGACTCAGCTGCTACGGGAATTTCCGCGTCCGGAGATCGTTGTCGACGAAACTGACTACGGCATGCGACTTGTAGCGTTGCGCAGGCTTTCCGAGGCGCATACCCACGTTCGCGTCACCAACCTGCTGTTCCCGCAGGCCATCTGCATCCCCATGAGCCAGCAGATGACCATTACACAGTGGCACGTTCCGATCGACGATGTTCGAAGTTACTGGTACGCAATGTTTACCAGCTTCGGTGATCCGGTAGACCAGGCAACCATGCGCGCCCAGCGCGAAGAACTCTACGAACTTCCCGATTACATCCCCAAAGTGGGCAAACAGAACAACTACGGTTTCGATCCTGAAGAGCAACGCACTCGAACCTACACGGGCATGGGCGACGATATTAATGTCCACGATCAGTGGGCGGTGGAATCACCGGGGCCTATCGCTGACCGAACCAAGGAACACCTTGGTCAAAGCGACATCGGAATCGTTATGTATAGACGCATGCTGCGGGCCGCGATAAAAGCCGTGCAGCAAGGTGACCTGCCCCCGGCAACCCTTTCCCCAGACGAAGGTGCGAACGTTCGTGGCCCGGTCGCCATCGACACAATCGGCGCGACCGAACACTGGCAGCAGCTGTTTCTGGACGCTGACACGGACCGTCGTTCAAACAGCAGCTGGGCCACCAAGCTTGTCTGAGGCATGTTGTGACTGATACCAAAACAAGCGTCGGCCATGCCGGCATCGTCACGCGTTTCGAACTGCTCGACGACGCACAGAGAAAACGGTGCGCGGATGTCATCGCCCAGATCAAAACCGATCAGCTCGAAGTCATCCGCCTGGTGTTCGCCGACCAGCACGGTGTACTCCGCGGCAAGACTCTGGTCGCTGACGCAGCAATTCAGGCTTTCGACAGCGGTTGCACGTTAACCAGCACCCTGCTCGCAAAGGACACCTCGCACAGAACCGTGTATGACGTGTGGTCCAGCGGCGGTGGCTTCGGCATGCCTGAAATGGAAGGCGCAAGTGACGTCGTCATGATTCCGGATCCCGCGACGTTTCGCGTATTGCCCTGGGCGCATAAAACAGGCTGGATTCTGTGTGACCTGGTATTTCCAGACGGTGGACCCGTTCCGTTCTCAACGCGGACACTCGCCCAAAACGCGGTCGGCGAACTTCACAGCCGGGGGTTTGATTATCTGACCGGACTGGAAGTTGAATGCCATATCTTCAAGCTTGAAGACCCCAAGCTTAAACCGCATCAGTCCGGACAGCCGGGCGAGGCGCCCGATGTCAGTCTGCTGGCCCACGGATTTCAGTACCTGACTGAAAGTCGAATGGACGAACTCGATCCGGTGCTGGAAATTATTCGATCGAACATTCTTCAGCTCGGACTGCCGTTGAGATCGATTGAGGTGGAATTCGGCCCCAGCCAGTGTGAGTTCACTCTGCATCCCGCGAAAGGAATTGGCACGGCCGACGATATGGTTTTGTTTCGAAGCGCTGTCAAACAGATCTGTCAGCGCCACGGCTACCACGCAACGTTCATGTGCCGGCCGGCGTTGCCAAATGTGTTTTCAAGTGGATGGCATCTGCACCAGTGCCTGCTCGATTCAAAAACCGGCGACAACCACTTTATGCCAGAGGATAAGGATGAACTTCTGTCGACGGTCGGGCGACAGTACGTTGCCGGACTCATAGAGCATGCGGACGCAGCCTGTGTCTTCACAACGCCCACCATCAACGGCTACAAGCGCTATCGTCCGTTTACGCTCGCGCCTGACCGTGCGCTGTGGGGCCGGGACAATCGCGGCGCAATGCTGCGCGTTATCGGCGGTCCCGGCAATACCGGTACCCGCATCGAAAACCGCGTCGGTGAACCAACCGCCAACCCCTACCTCTATCTCGCATCACAGATTCATGCCGGTCTTGACGGCATTGATCGCGCTCTGACACCGGCGACTCCGGCTGATTCGCCGTACACCACCGATGCACCGAAACTGCCCGGCAGCCTGCTTGATGCCGTCGACGCGCTTAAGACCAGCGAGATGTATCGACGCGCCATGGGCGACACGTTCGTCGACTACATTACGCATATCAAGCGGGCGGAGATTTCGCGCTTTATGTCCGAAGTTACGGACTGGGAGCAGCGCGAGTACTTCTCATTGTTCTGAAACGCCCAGAAGCGGGTTCAGATTTGAGTCAGCGGTAACCGAACAATCAGTCCGTCCATGTCGTCCGAAATCATGATCTGGCACGACAGACGACTCTGCGCGGTGCGTTCAGTTGCGGTTTCCTCGAGCATGTCGTGTTCTTCAGGCAGCGCGGTCGACAGCTTCCCCATCCAGGATTCATCGACAAAAACATGACAGGTGGCGCACATGCAGCCCCCGCCACACTCGGCTTCGATGCCGTCGATGTCATTTTCGATAGCAGCACGCATCACTGACATGCCCGCCTTCGCGTCGACTGTCGTTTCGTTGCCGTCGGCGTCTACAAACTTGATTGAAGGCATAAGTGAACTCAAGCAAAAACCGTGATGTCTGACGAATTATGTCTCAAGTGTTTGGCCGAGGCCACCGGCCAGCGCGCGTTCGTAACATAGTCCAGCAAGTGCGAGATCACCCACGGCTACACCCCTGAAAACAAACGCCCGGCGACCGTCAGACCCTGGCGATTGCTGCACCAGCGATTTGAGATCACGCTCCACCAGTGACAGATCAACCATGGGGCTTGCCATCTGACGTTCCTGGTCCAGGTCATCGACGACAATTGCATCGAACGCCGTCAGCGTCTGTGGTTTCCACGATCGCCCGAGATCAACCATGCTGACAAACGCATTCTCCTTCAGCACATTCGCATCAAGAAATGCTTCGAGCCCAACACTCGGCGGAACTGTCGAAACAACGATGTCTGCCTGGGCCAGCGCAGCTGACGAATCCTGCGCGCGCATCGCTTCAATGTTCAGTTGTCCCGCTCGATCAGCCAACGCATCGATGTTGGCCTTGCCACGACCAATCATCGAGATGTGGGTTATCGGATAAAGTTCTGCAAGCACGTCGAGGTGGCTTCGAGCCTGAACACCGCATCCGACAAAAGCGATCGTCGCCGCGTCCGCGTCTGCCAGACGCGATGCCGCGACGGCAGTGAGGGCGGCAGTTCGAACGGCCGTTATCCATGTTCCATCCATCATCGCGACAGGGAGGCCGGTTCCCGCGTCAAACAGCGCAATGTGTGCGCCGATACTCGGCAGGTCACGCTCGCCGTTTGCCGGATTCATTCCCAGAGACTTTACCGTCATGTAGGGCGGATCTTCGGACGATGCAAGGGTAGACATGAACAACCGGCCGTCGCCCGGATAGAGCGTGGACTTGGGAGCGCTGCTGACGGTGCCGGCCACGACTCCCTGAAGCAGATGTTCGATGCGCGCGACTATTTCGCGTGGCCCTATTTCGAGGGACGCGAGCGTGGTGTCAGACAAATACAGCATCGAGGAATTGTGTTTGGGAACAGGATGTTCAGGATAGCAAAGCGCGGGCGACACGCGCTGTCGTCAGAACCACACCTGGATGATTTTCCAGTCGTTTTCGGCCATCCACCACTGGCCGGACCCGGTCGACAACATCAGCAGGACTTTACTCGACGCTCATTGTCGAGCAATCTGCAACCGAATCCGATTTGCGACCGCTTTCATTGACCTGTTTTGGGAATAGCGACCATGACTACCGCAATAGTTGACTGCAATTACAGTATCGAAGGTTCAGGCCCGCCGCTCATTTTGATTCACGGCATTGGCGCCGGACGTGACGCCTGGCGATTTTTGCTGCCTAAACTCAGCGAACACTTCACCGTCGTTACCTACGACCTGCGTGGTCACGGTGAATCACCGATGCCGCACGGCGAATTCGGGCTCTCGCATCTGGTCGCGGATCTGGAACGAGTCAGAGAACGGTGCGGATTCGAGCAGGCGCATTTTGCAGGCCATTCCCTCGGCGGCATGATCGGCCCCGCCTACGCCCAGGCATTTCCTGACCGGGTGCTGTCGCTCGGTCTGTTGTCGACCGCAGCGGGCAGAACCGACGATGACAGCGCCAAAGTCTGGGGCGTCGTCAAAGCGATGGAAGAACGCGGAATCCCGGAGGTTCTGGACACGCTGGTTGATCGATGGTTTACCGATGACTTTATTGAAGATCACCCCGAGATTATTGATCGTCGCCTGAAGCAGGTCATCGCTACCGATCCCGATGTGTTTCTCAACGTTTTCAGAATCTACGCCGGCACCGAAATGATCTCGTGGCTTGGCGATATTCAGGCACCCTCGCTGGTGCTTACCGGAGAACTGGATGGTGGATGCAATCCGCGGCTGAACAGACTTATGGACGCAGCGTTGCCTGATTCAGAACTCGTAATTCTGAGCGGTATCAAACATGCCATCATGCTCGAAGCGCCCCATGACGTCGCGGACCATCTGATTCGGTTCGCGAGTGCACGGTAAATCGAACAAATACAGAGGAGAACCTGAAATGCCCATCGTCAGAGTCGAAATGTTCGCGGGTCGATCCAAAGAACAAAAAGCCAAACTTTCCCAGGCGCTGACTGACGCCGTGGTGGAGTCGACGGGCGCCAGCCCCGAAGCCGTCTGGGTTGTGATCGAAGATGTGAAAAAAGACAACTGGGCGTTCGGTGGTGAACTTGCGTCTGACAAATTCCCGGACTGAACGCTCCATGTCGTCTAAAAAATTCAATCAACCCCTGAGCGGTTTTGTGGTGCCTCGATATGGCGGCATCCCGACGTTCATGCGCCTGCCCCACACCGAAGACATGTCAGACATCGACATCGGACTGATCGGCGTCCCATGGGACGGGGGCACGACCAACCGTGCCGGCGCACGCCACGGCCCGCGCGAGATTCGCAATCAGTCGTCGTTCATGCGCCGAGTTCATTCACAGACGCTGAGCTCACCCTACGACGTGTGCAATGTCGCAGATCTCGGGGACACCAGCGTTAACCCCATCGATCTGATGGACACCCTGAAACGGGTAGAAGATTTTTTTACCGAGGTGCACGCGGCGGGCACGCTGCCGCTGACCGCGGGCGGCGATCATCTGATCACGCTCCCCATCATGCGCGGTATCGTCAAGGACGGGCCCGTAGGCATGGTGCATTTCGACGCACACACCGACACCAACGATAGATATTTTGGCGAAAACCTTTACACCCACGGAACTCCATTTCGCCGCGCTATTGAAGAAAATCTGCTCGATCCCAAACGCACCGTCCAGATCGGCATTCGCGGTTCGCTGTACACAAAGAATGACTACGATTACGGACGCGAGGTTGGCATTCGCACCATCACCATCGAAGAGTATTTCGACATTGGCGTCGACGCTGTTATCGCCGAAGCCAGACGAATCGTTGGAAGTGGACCTACCTACATCAGCTTTGACGTTGATGGTCTCGATCCCGTGTACGCACCCGGTACAGGTACGCCGGAAATCGGCGGCTACTCGACATTTGATGCCATCAAGATGCTGCGGGGATTGCGCGGCCTGAATCTTGTGGGCGGCGACGTCGTAGAAGTTGCACCACCTTTTGATCCAAGCGGCAACACTGCCCTGGTGGGTGCAACGATGATGTTTGAAATTCTGTGCCTGCTTGCCGATTCGCTGGCGCAGCGCAGCTCCTGAACGTCAGGCGGTTCGTCCCCAGAAAAGGCGCTGTACGTTCGCGCTGTTTCTGACGTCCGGTGCGTCGGCATAACACAGCACAGCTACGAACCTTGAAACGTCACCAGATACATCGGTCACGCGATGAATCGTCTCGCGCCCGGCAAAGATCAGCAGAGTACCCGGCGTGAACGGCAGCTCTCGGACGTTGTCTCGTTTGCCATCGAGAATATCCGACACCTGACTGTGTTCATCTTCGGTTCCTCTGATCCGGGGAACGTACTCAAATGCTCCACCCTCTACAGGCGCCTGAAGCATCAGCGTAATCGTGAATTCGGCTTCGTCAAAATGCCACCCGTGGACACCGCTATCGTCAAACACGTTGATGCTGCATGCGCCGAGCGGATCCGCCAGTCGATACAGCTGTGGTTTGCCGAGGACGCCGGCAAGAAAATCCTTAAGAGGATCCCACTCATACACCGACCTCAAGCGCGGTCCGATGTGATCAAAGGCAACCGAGCCCACGCGCGTCGTTTCCGGGCGGGCCTGCACCGTTCCCGCGGGAGCGAGATGTGGATCATCAAGCCACGCGTTGTGAGTGCTTGAACACCGCCAGGCCAGATCGGACACCGCCGTGGCTTCCTCGGCCAGTTCTCCCAGACCCCGCTGGTGCACAAAACCGGGCAGCTCGCAAAGCCCGTCGGCGTTGAACTTTTGTCGGCACTCCTGCACAAAGGCAAGACCTTCTGGCGACGCCAGTGCGCGAAGCGGGTATCGCTCAACATCAATCAGCGACTCCATATTCTTACTCACCGACATCACGAGCGCTCAAGGGCAAAACAGCGATCAAGACCTTCGGCCACCACATCAACATCATTCAGCGAGAGGCACAGGGGTGGAACCATGCGCAGCACGCTGCGATGCGGGCCGGATTTACTCAGTACCAGACCCTCGTCGCGGCTGCGATCAAATACCCGTGCGGTAGTGTCGGCGTCAGGCTCTTTGGTTTTCCGGTCTTTCACCATTTCTATGGCGAGCATCAGCCCCTTGCCGCGAACATCGCCGATAACCGGATACTTGTTCTTGAGCTCAAGCAGACGGCTCTTGAGTGCCGCGCCAACCACACGCGCGTTTTCCTGCAGCCCCTCGCTGCGCAGAGTTGCAAGGACCGCTCGTCCGACAGCCGTGGCAACAGGGTTGGCACCATAGGTGTGAAACAGAAACTTGTCAGCCATACTTTCTGCTACGTCGCGTTTGGCAACTACGGCACCAAGCGGAATTCCATTGCCGATTCCCTTCGCCATGACCACGATATCCGGAACGACATTGTGCTCCTCAAAGGCCCAGAAGCTGTCGCCGGTGCGTCCGACGCCGGACTGAACTTCGTCGATAATGCAAAGCCCGCCGGCGGCCCTGACGCGTTCAAACGCGCCAGCGATGTAACCTTGCGGCATCTCTACAATCCCGCCATAGCCCTGAACGGGCTCTATCAGCATGCCGGCCAGTCGACCCGACGTGCTCGCGAGAATCGCCGCGTCAACTTCGTCAAGGTATGCCTCGACGTTGTCACCAAAAATGCCGCGATAGGCATTGGGCTCCGGCACAAAGCTGACTCCACCGAGCTGGTTGACGTTGTGCCGAAAGCCACTGATTCCCGTCATGCTCTGGGCGCCATAGGTCGCGCCGTGGTAGCTCGTGCGCAACGCCAGCATGTTGTCCTCACCGGTAGCGCTGCGCGCCATCATCAACGCCAGGTCTATGGCCTCGGCACCGCTGTTGGTGAAGTGAACCACCCAGTCATGTCCCGCCGGCATCGTCGCCGCCAGCTCCTCGGCATAGTGAGCCGGTACCGGGTGGTAGAACATGGTGGTGCAGTGAGTCAGCTGTTCGATCTGGCTGGTAGCCGCCGCGACAATGGCCGGATGCGCGTGCCCCGCTGAAATACAGACGTTCATACCCAGAAGATCGATATAGCGCCGATCGGTCTCGTCCCACAGATACTGGCCGCGACCTTTTTTGAATATCAGCGGTGTGTCATATGGTACAAATTTACGCTGGGATGCCGCGTAGTAGCGGTCGCGCCGCGCGACGATTGCCTCTGTAGACCAGTCGGTGACCAGTTCGCCCGCCGGAGTGTCGGGCCTCTTGCTCCGGTTGCCAGGATCGTTCATACATTAGTTATGCCACACATCGACAGCGCACGCATTGTCATCATCGGCGGCGGGGTTATTGGCCTTGGCGTTGCGTACCATCTGGCTAAACTCGGATGTGACGACGTGCTGTTGCTGGAACGGGGGCAGCTCACCAGCGGTACTTCCTGGCACGCGGCCGGGATTGTTGGACCCCTTCGCGCCAGCATGAATCTCACCACCCTCGCAACGTATGCGACCCGGCTGTTCCCGCAGATTGAGCAAGAGACCGGCCAGAGCACTGGCTATCAGCGCACCGGTGGCCTGTGGCTCGCTCAGACCGAAGATCGGATGGTCGAGCTGCGCCGTATCGCGGCCATGGGAGACATGACGGGTCTGCATGTGGACGTCATCGGGCCAGATGATATTGCGCGCCGCGCACCCTATTTAGAAACTGACGATCTCGCAGGTGCGCTGTGGGTCGAAGAAGACGGCCAGGCGAATGCGGTCGACATCTGCATGGCTTACGCCAAAGGTGCGCGCGCCGGTGGTGTCCGAATCGTCGAGAACACCTCGGTCACGCAGATTGCGCGTTCAAACGGTGCCGTAACGAGTGTAGGTCTGGAAGATGGCTCGACGATCCGATGCGAAATCATTGTCAACTGCGCTGGTGCATGGGCGCGACACGTTGGTGAACTCGCCGGTGTGCCGGTGCCGCTTCAGGCAGTGGAACACATGTATATCGTCACCGAACCCATTGCGGCACTGCCCACACCGCTGCCAATCATTCGTGACCTTGATGCACACATATATATGAAGGGTGATGCAGGCAAGCTGGTGCTCGGCGGATTCGAGGCCTTCGCGAAAGTCTGGGACGAATCCGGACCGGACGGCGACAGACCGTTTCTTGAAATGCCCGAAGACTGGCAGCAGTTCGAGCCATTCATGCATGCGGGTCTGCACCGCATGCCCGACCTTGAACACGCCGGTGTCGCCCATTTCATGAACGGACCCGAGTCGTTTACGCCGGACTCAAAGCAGCTCATGGGTGAATCGCCGTACCTGAAGAACTTTTTCGTGGCCGCAGGCTTTAACTCGATTGGCATGATGTCCTCAGCCGGTGTCGGCAAGGCGATGGCCGAGTGGATAACGGCCGGAGAAGCGCCCATGGATTTGTGGGAAGTTGATATCGCGCGCTTTGATCGATCGGCCGCCGATAGAGGCTGGCTTGCGAGTCGCATGGAAGAAGCGGTCAGCGATGTCTTCGCGATGCACTGGCCGTTCAAACAAGCCGCGTCCGGGCGGGAACTGAAACTGGGTGCGCTGCACGGCGAATTCAAAGCCGCCGGCGCGGTGTTTGGCGCACCGACGCGATGGGAGCGGCCGCTGTGGTTTTCCCGCGCGAAAAGCGAAAGTGAAGACCGCTACAGCTTTGGCGATCAGGCCTGGTGGGTGCCGGCCGCCCGTGAAAGCGCGTCAATTCAAAATTCAGTCGCGATGCTGGAGCTTTCGCCGTTTGGAAAATTCGAGATCGCCGGAAACGACGCGCTTGAAATGCTTCAGCGAACCTGTGTCAGCAATCTGGACGTCGCCGTTGGCACGAGCGTGTACACGCAGATCCTCAATCGCCATGGCGGTATCGAAGCCGACATTACCGCCACCAGAACCGATGACAGCAGTTTTCTGATCATCAGTGGCGCCGCCACCCGCCAGCGTGACCGGGCGCTGCTTGAGCGCCACGCACATGATTTTGACCTCAGCATCAAGGACGTGACGGACGAGCAGACTGTCATAGGCATTGCAGGCCCACGGTCCCGTTCGTTGTTGAGCACGTGCATCCCGCTGTCCCTCAACACCGACAGCTTTGCCTTCGGACAGTCGCGTGAAACCTCAATCGCTGGCTGTCAGGTTCGAGTCACCCGCGTCAGCTTTACCGGCGAGCTCGGATATGAGATTTATATTCAAAATGACGATGCCCCTGAGGTTTATGCGGCGCTTATTGAGAGCGGGCGCCCCCATGAACTCGAATTTGCGGGACACCTCGCTCTCGACGCCTGCCGTCTTGAAAAGGGATATCGCCACTGGGGACACGACATCGGGCCGGAAACCACGCCGCTCGAAGCTGGCCTGGGCTTCACCGTCGACTTTGAAAAAACGGGTGGTTTTATCGGACTTGCGGCGTTAAAGAACCAGCGCAAAACCGGACTTGAAAAACGACTGTTGCTGTTCAGCCTTGGCGATAAACACCCGTTGATGCTTCACGACGAACCGATCTATCTCGGCAATCAAATTGCGGGCCATACCACATCGGGTGGCCGTGGCTTTCGCACCGGTCTCACTTTATGTATGGGATACGTCCATTGCGAGCCACAGACCACCAGGAACGAATTACTTGCGAATCAATATGAAGTAAAAGTGGCGGGTGTCCGCTACCCTCTCACCAATCTCCCACGCCCCGTTTATGATCCAGACAGCAAACGAATGCGCTCCTGAGGAGTCGTCAACCCGATGAAAAGCCATGCACGAGTAGTGATCATCGGCGGTGGTGTCATGGGCGTTTCCCTCGCCTATCACCTGACCCGCCGGGGCTGGAACGATATTGTCCTCGTCGAGAAAAACGAACTGACCGCGGGATCTACCTGGCACGCCGCCGGCCTGTGCACTCACTTCGCCCACAATCCAACCGTCATGGAATTACGGGCGACCTCGGTCAGGCTGTATCGTGATGTCCTGCCACGGGAGACCGGAGAATCGGTCGGCTTTCATCCATGCGGTGCACTTCGGGTCACCCGTTCTGAAGACAGGATGGACGAGTTCCGTCAGGTTCAGGGACTCGGCCGCTTTGTCGGCTATGACTTCAACATCCTGAACCCGGCCGAACTCGCCGAGATCTACCCGCTGTGTCAGCTGGACGGAATCGTGGGTGCCATTCACGAACCTGACGACGGCCATGTCGACCCGAGCCTTGCCACCAACGCAATGGCCGCGGGTGCACGAAAGGCCGGCGCCGAAATCTATAGACACAATGAGGTCACCTCGATCTCCCGCAGCGGTGGCGAGTGGAAGGTAGAAACCAAAAACGGCGAGATCATCGCCGAGCACATCGTGAACGCGTCGGGCACATGGTGTCGCGAAATTGGATTGATGATGGGCATCGATCTCCCCGTAGTGCCGATGCTGCATCAGTATCTCGTAACCGATCAGGTGCCCGAGATTGCCGCCAGAATCGAACAGGGGTTGCCCGAACTTCCCATGATTCGCGATCCGGAGGAAAGCTGGTATCTGCGACAGGAACGCGACGGCTATATCCTGGGCCCCTATGAGAAGGACGCGGTGCCCTGGTCGGTCGATGGCGTGCCACCAGAATTCGGTATGGAGCTTCTGCCGCCAGATCTCGATCGCGTCGAACACATTATTGAAAACGCCATGGCGCGCGTACCCGCCGTCGGCAATGCCGGCATCAAGACCATCGTCAACGGTCCGATCACGTTTACACCCGATGCCAACCCGCTTATAGGTCCGGCGTTCAGCCTGCCTGATGCCTGGCTGCTGACGGGCTCGAGCATGGGTGTCATGGAAGGCGGCGGCGCCGGCAGCTTCCTCGCTGACTGGATGGTTGACGGGCAGCCACCGTTTGACGCGCTGGCCATCGACGGGCGCCGCTTTGGTGGCTACGCCGATCGCAGCTATCGCCTCGACAAGGCGATCGAGTGCTTCGGTCTGCAGTTTGGCGTTCACTATCCATTTGAGGAACGCGACGCGGGACGACCGGCCTACACAACGCCGATTTATGAAATACAGAAAAGTCAGGGCGCGGTGTTCGGCTTTGCGTATGGATTCGAGCGTCCTAACTGGTTCTCCAGCGGTGACCCGGTCCGCGAATCCGAACTCACGTTTGCCAAGCCCGGCTGGTTTGACGCCGTCGCGGCAGAGTGTCGACATATTCAGCATCACGTCGGTGTCGCTGACCTGACGCCATTTGCCAAGTTCAATGTGCGCGGTCGGGATGCGCACACTTTCGTGTCGACTCTGGGCGCAAACACTGCACCGCGTGCAAACGGGAAAATCGGCCTGACCCACGTGCTGACGCCAGGTGGCGGTGTCGCCAGCGAATTCACGGTGACTCGCGTTGCTGAAGATCATTTTTATCTGACATCGGCCGCCGCCGCGGCGCGGCATGACGAGGACCTGCTCAGAACCCGTTCTGCCGGATTCAACGATGTCAGCATTTCCAATGACACCGCGCACACCGCGATTCTTGCGGTCATGGGACCGGACTCAGAAGCGGTTCTTGCGCAACTGACGGACCAGGTGCTCGACGCCAGTTCATTTCCCTGGCTAACCACCGCGCAGATCACACTTGCCGGCACTCCCGTACGCGCGATGCGAGTGTCGTATGTGGGTGAGTCTGGATTTGAACTGCACTTTCCCATCGATCAGATGAAGCACGTGTACGAGTCAATCCTTGACGCAGGTCATGCCCACGACATCAAACCCTTTGGCGCCTTCGCGATGAACTCGATGCGTCTGGAGAAAGGCTATCGTGCCTGGGGCATGGATCTCACAACAGAGCGGACACCGCTCGAAGCAGGCCTTGACGCGCTGGTCAAAACCAAAGACCGGGAGTTCGTCGGGCGCGAGGCGATTCTCGAGCGAGCAGCGAGCGCCACCGCATGGCGAATGGAGCTGCTGGAGGTTGAATTCAAACCCCGGCGCGTACCCTTTGGCGTACATTCACTGTTTCAGGCAGATCAGCCTGTTGGCATGATCACCTCGGCAGCCTATGGTCACCGGACCGGTAAACTGCTGGCGCTCGCCTTACTGAGACCGGAGGCCACAGCAGCTGAATTTACGGCGGAGGTCGTTGGAGAAAAGATGCAGGCGTGGATACTGAACGAACCTCCTTACGATCCCGAAAACAGAATTCTGCGAGCGGGTGGATAAGAAGCTGCCATGAACGACGACAAGTCGAGGCCAGATGAACCGAACAATCGTCGCAGACGAACAGGCGGCCGCGTGGCGCGCAATGCCGCCCGCAACGCCCCGGTCTCGAACCGTGCGCCATTTATCTCGCGTTCACTCGAGCCGTCGAACATCCTGAACGAAGAAGGCCTGAGCCTTATCGAGCGCAACGCCGACCGGCTGCTGTCAGAGGTCGGCATGGAATTTCGTGACGATCCGGAAATTCTTCAAATATTCGCGGACGCGGGAGCCGACATCGAAGGTGAACGCGTACGATTTGAACCCGGCATGTGCCGGACGATCATCAAGGCCACGGCGCCCGCTCAATTTGATCAGCACGCCCGCAATCCTGCCAACACCGTAACCCTGGGTGGCAACAACACGGTGCTGTGTCCGTCCTGGGGGCCGCCTTTTGTTTCCGATCTGGAAAACGGCAGACGTTACGCAACGCTTGCCGACTTCGAGACGCTCGTAAAGTTACATCACGCGATACCGACACTGCATCATTCTGGCGGTGTTGTCTGCGAGCCTGTGGACCTGCCCGCCAACAAACGGCATCTCGACATGCTGTACACGCATATCCGCTATTCGGATCGCTGCTTTATGGGTGCCTTCATCGGAGCCGAGCGAGCCACCGATGCCATTGAGATGGCGAAGATCGTGTTCGGGGAATCGTTCATGCGTGAAAACGCTGTTCTGTACTGTGTCTCCAACACCAACGCTCCGCTGGTTCTCGATGCAAACATGAGTGGTGCACTGAAAACCTACGCACGGGCAAACCAGCCGGTGGCCTGTACGCCCTGGACTCTGGCTGGCGCGATGAGTCCCTGCACCGTCGCAGGTACGATGTCTCAGGTCCTCGCCGAAGCACTCGCGTCGCTGTGTCTTGTACAGCTCATCAACCCCGGCGCCCCGTGTCTCATGGGCAGCTTCGCGAGCACGATGTCCATGCAAAGCGGCGCACCGACCTTTGGCACCCCCGAAGCGGGAAAGATGGTGCTGGCATCCGGTCAACTCGCGCGTCGGCTGGGCGTCCCGCTGCACACCGTCGGCACGCTGTCCGCGTCCAAGGTTGCCGATGCCCAGAGTCAGCAGGAAGGCACATGGGGGCTGATGATGGCGATGTTCGCAGGTGCCAATCTCATCAATCACGCAACCGGCTGGCTCGAAGGGGGCCTTGTCACCAGTTTTGAAAAGACCGTCATCGACGCCGACCTGTGCGGCAAGGTCGCAAGTTTCTTCCAACCCGTCGACTTGTCCGAAAACGCCCAGGCGCTCGATGCGATTGCCGACGTTGGCCCCGGCGCTCACTTTCTCGGCAGCGAGCATACCCAGGCCAATTTCCTCAACGCGTTTTACCAGCCCTCGATGAGTGACAACAATTCCTTTGAACAATGGCAGGCCGACGGCTCACTCGATTCCAGCTCGCGGGCTAACAGACAGTACAAGCAGATCCTTGAGAGTTATGTGGACCCCGGCCTCGATCCGTCCATTGACGAGGCGCTAAGATCCTATATCGACACGCGCAAGGCGAGCATGCCGGACCAGAACTACTTCTGAGACAGGTATTTTTTCGTCGCTTCGCGAGCAACTCCAATCCGTCGCGAGGTGGCCCATGATCAACACATCTGAAAAAGAAGTTCTAGGCAAGGTTATTCAGCTCCACACCAGCGATAACATCGTCGTCGCCCGAACTGACATAGGCCTTGGTGAGGACATTGGAATCAATGGAGTAAAAAGCCGACATCAGGTCACTCCGGGCTACAAGATCGCGACACGCGAAATCCCAAGCGGTGCGCCGATTCAGAAGTACAACGTTGTCGTTGGCTTTGCGGCGAAAGACATCAAGCCCGGCGAAATGGTGCACAGCCACAACACCGAGTTTCGAGAGTTTGACCGGGACTACGCCCACGCCTCTGAATACCAGCCCGTAGACCTTTTACCGGAAAACGAGCGAGCAACTTTTCAGGGCATCGTTCGCGACGACGGTCGCGTTGCAACCCGCAACTTCATCGGCATTCTTTCAACCGTAAACTGCTCGGCAACCGTCGTCAGAAAAATCGCGGACTGGTTCACTCCAGAACGACTGGTCGATTATCCAAACATTGACGGCGTCGTGTCATTTGCGCACTCGCTCGGCTGCGGAATGGAGATGTCTGGTGAGCCCATGGCACTGCTCAGACGTACGATGGCCGGCTACGCCCGGCATCCTAACCTTGCCGGCGCACTGATGGTGGGACTGGGGTGTGAACGGAACCAGCTTTCAGGGGTGCTCAAAGATGAAAACCTTGAAACCGGCTCAAAATTCAAAACCTTTGTGATGCAGGAATCTGGCGGCACTCGCAAGACGATTGAGGCAGGTATCGAAGCCGTCAAGGGGATGCTCGCCGAAGCGAACGATGTGAAACGCACGACGGTCAGCGCCAGCCACATCACCGTGGGCCTGCAGTGCGGAGGCTCGGACGGCTTTTCGTCCATCACCGCGAACCCCGCTCTGGGCGCCGCGGTTGATATTCTGGTTCGCCATGGCGGCACCGCGATCCTGTCGGAAACTCCCGAGATCTACGGAGTCGAACATACGCTGACCCGCCGGGCCGCGACTGAAGACATCGGCAAAAAACTTGTTGAACGCATTCGCTGGTGGAAAGACGAATATTCCGTCGGCCGCGACGTGCAGATCAACGGCCAGGTCAGTCCGGGCAATCAGGCAGGAGGTCTTGCCAACATATTCGAGAAGTCACTCGGTTCTTCGATGAAAGGTGGAACCGGCCCTCTGATGGCCGTCTACAAATACGCCGAGCCGGTTCAAACACCGGGGTTTGTATTCATGGACACGCCGGGTTACGACCCGGTGTCCGCCACCGGTCAAATCGCCGGTGGCGCCAATCTCATTGCGTTCACCACGGGCCGTGGCTCGATGTTTGGCGCGAAACCTGTGCCGAGCCTGAAGCTGGCCACCAACACCGCCATGTTTGAAAGACTCGAAGAAGACATGGACATCAACTGTGGCGAAATCCTCGACGGCACCTGCACGCTGCAGGAGATGGGACAACGCATCTTTGAATTGTTTCTGGCCACTGCGTCAGGGGAGAGTTCCAAGAGCGAGCTGCTCGATCTTGGCGACAACGAATTTGTACCCTGGAGCATCGGCATCATGAGCTGAGCCGAATGACAGCGACACCCGGGTGTGGCTGATACGCAAACTGCGCTAAGACTTATTTCGGCATGACTACTGCTGGCACTGCGGACATAGAAAAATATGTCGCCCACCCGAATCCATTCGTGTGATTGTGTCGCTGCAGCGATAACAGGGCTCGCCCTCGCGCTGAAACACGCTAAAGCGGTTCTGCGCCCGCGTAGTCAGGCCCTGGGTTTTGAGCCTCTTCACCAAAGTCGGAGGATTGATCACTCCCCGTGTTTTGTAGGAGCGAAGCGTGAGTTTGATGATGTTGCCGGACAGACGCTTGATCTCCGCATCATCGAGATCCGCCGGCCGTCGCGTTGGATGTATTGCGGAAAAATACAGAATCTCTGCTCGCAAATAGTTACCGAGCCCCGCTACAAACTCCTGATCAAGTAACAGTCCAGACAGCTGTCGGTTTCGGAATTTCTTCTCGCGCATTCGTTTGATCAGTGCCGGCACGGTCGGCGTCTGGGACAGCAGGTCAGGCCCCAGCCTGGCGAGAAACGGATGTGAATCGACGTCGGCCGCTTTCAAAACCTCGATGTCCGATGCGCTGTACAGAAACGCCGCAGCCTTGCTGTTGTGAATAGCGAGGCGAAGCTGACGAGAGGTCTCGGGCCGAACGCCAGACGTCGACGTCATCCATTTGCCATAAAGCTGATTGTGACTGTAGATCACGAGATCATTGTCAAATCGAGTGAGCATCGCTTTGCCGCGAGTTTCGATTCGCCGGACACGACTCCCCTTGAACTTCTTTTGATACTTCTTCAGGTGCGCGAACGCGAAAAAAACTGACGTGGTCGGTCGCCTCACGAGAACCGACTGCACCTCGTCCGCGGCAATTCGGATCTCCGGCCCCTCAGGCATGTCGCTGTCTCGAAATGATCAGACTCTCTCAGGCCGCAGCAAAATGAAACGGCACGTTCTCAGGCGTCAGCTGCGGCTTGCCCAGAATAAAATCTGCCGCCCGCTCGGCGATCATCTGAGTTGGAGCATTCAGATTACCGCTCACGACATTGGGCATTACCGAGGCGTCAACAACACGGAGTCCTTTTAAACCGCGAACGCGCATCTGGTAGTCGACGACCGCGTTTTCGTCGTTTCCCATTCTGCAGGTACCGCAAGGGTGATAATCCGTCGAGCATGTTGCACGAACATACGCCTCGACGTCAGACGCCGACGTCACCTCGGGCGATGGAGCGATACGCTTGCCTCTGAACTCGTCAAACGCTGGCTGGGTCAGCAGCTCATCCATCATTGCGTAACCCTCAACGAGTTCCCTGACGTCATGTTCATCTGACAGATACTGAAAATCCGCGGACGGCGCGGCATCGGGGTCGGCAGAATGCAGCCGCAGGCGACCGCTGCTACGCGGTCGCAACTGGTCGACGTGAAGCGTATATCCCTGGACAAGATTGATATCACGACCGCTGTAGTCACTGTACACAGGCGCAAAATGATATTGAAGATTCGGATATTCGACTCGATCGTTGCCAAAGACGAGGCCACCCATCTCCCATATGTTTGAGGAGGCAACGCCGGACCGGGAAACCATCCACTGCATTCCCGCCGCGAGTTTACGCAGTGGGTTGGTCAGCTTGTGCAGCGTTACATCTTTGGTGCACTCGTATGCAGCGAGAATGAACAGATGGTCCTGGAGATTTTCGCCAACGCCGGGCAGATGGTGAACAGGCCTGATGTCGTGGGTTGCGAGATAGTCGGCGGACCCTACACCCGAGAGCATCAACACCTGAGGCGATTTTATCGCCCCACAGCTTACGATGACTTCCCGGGCTGCTCGTACAACCTGCAGCACGCCACGATGTCGGTATTCGACACCAACCGCTCGGCCATTTTCGATAACGACCCGGTTCACCATGGCGTGCGTCTGCAGCTTCAGATTAGGTCGACTCAACGCAGGCTTGAGGTGAGCCACAGCGGCACTGGAACGGCGGCCGTTCTTTTTGGTGCTGTCGAGTCGCGCGACACCCTCAGGCTTATAACCGTTGAGATCTTCAGAAGTACCCTGGCCCGACTGTTCCCCGGCCAGCAGCATCGCATCGAGAAGCGGGTTGTCCAGCTTGCTGCTGCTTACCCCGAGCGGACCATCACCGCCGCGATAGTCGTCCGCCCCCCGATCGTAGGACTCACAGCGCTTAAAGTAAGGCAAACACTGTGCGTAGCTCCACTGCTGCAGACCGAATTCATCAGCCCATCGATCATAATCACGAGGATGGCCCCGCATATAGACCATGGAATTGATACTTGAAGAGCCACCAATAACCCTGCCGCGAGGCAGATCAATATTACGATCTTCGCAGTGCGGCTGGGCCTCACTCTCATAGTTCCAGTTTATGGAAGGATCTTTGTAGGCGCTGTAGACGCCCGCCGGGATATGGATCATCAGCTTGTGATCCATCGGGCCGGCCTCAAGGATCATGACTTCGTTGCTCGAGTCTTCGGATAACCGGTTGGCCAGAACACAGCCGGCGGAACCTGCGCCAAGAATGACGTAGTCAACTTCGTGTGTAGTGGTTGCGGTCATTGCTGATACCACTGATACGTCTTTTCGATACCTTCGCGTAATGAAGTGCGCGGCACCATCGGGTAGTCAATCCGAAGCGTGCCAGGCTCGATCTCGGCCGCAACCGGCAGTTCCGGGCCGTCAATCTCGAGCTGCGCGTCTGGAACATGACGTCTGATTTCGGACACTACATCATCCATCGACGCTTTCTCGCCGACGATCGTGTAGGTACTGGATCCGACCACATCAGCTTTTGCCGCGTTCACATAGGCCGATACCACGTCTTCGATGTAGACGAGGTCTGTCGATCCTGAAAAGGGAATCGTGTATGACTCTCCCGCGACCGCACGTTTTACGGCGATAGAGGGGCCGGCCGAAATACCAACCTCTCTTCCCGGACCGTAGACCACCAGCGGCCTGAAACCTGCGCTGGGGAGCCCGTAGTCCTCGCAATAGCACCTGGCTGCACCTTCCATCGCGAGCTTCCAGACACCGTAGAGTGTGATCGGGTACGGCGCTGCGCCATCGTCAGGGCCATAGATGCTGGCGCTACTCATATAGAGCACCTGCTTCATGTCGTGTCTGCGGGCCGCTTCGAATACGTTCAGCGTACCGTTGACGTTCACCTCGACACCGCGATGAGGATCGCCCGCACATGCAGGCGTCAGTAACGCAGCCAGATGAACGATCTGGTCACAGCCCCGCGCGGCCGCGTTCAGGGCGCCGGCCGAACTGATATCGCCCGTAATCCATTCGATGTCGTCTACGCCAGCGCCCATGAGCGCTCGACCAATAGATCGATCATCCTTGAGATCAAGCACCGTGACATCAAAACCCGATTCAGCCAGGCCTTTAATTATCCAGGCACCGATAAATCCGCTGCCGCCTGTTACCAGAACCTTCATAAATTCGCTCGCACCTGAGATGAACTTAAAAACTACGCCACTGATGATTGCCGAACAAGCGAAAAAATGCACGCACCACCCAACGACGTGTGCTCCAGCCGATACGGTAAGATGACCGCGTCGCCAAAGCCGTACGCAAAAATGAACCCGACGATGATTGCTTCTTTGCCAATGTACGACTTCCCGGAAGTCCGCAGGTACACCGATCGATGGTGGCAAATTCTCGCCGCCTCGTTTGAACAACATGGTTTTAGCGATGTACCAAAAACGCTTGATCGGCAGCAGACAAACAAAGCCGTCTGGCAGAACCATAATCTCTTCCTGACCCAGACCTGCGGCTATCCACTTCGTTTTGAATTTCGCGAATACCTGAGGCCGGTCTCGACACCCGTGTACCGCGCCCCCGGCTGCGACGAAGGGAACTACGCGAGTGCGATTGTTGTGCGGGATTCGTGCACGGCAACCGAACTTGCCGAACTCTCAGGGTCCGTTCTCGCCGCGAACAGTCCCGATTCACAGTCGGGTTTTAACGCAATACGCGATCTCGTTCTGGACGTGGAGCCACGAGATCAGACACGGCGATTTTTTCGCAGTGTTCAGTGGACGGGCGCGCATCGAACCTCTCTCGCTGCACTGAGGGAAAAGACGGCCGATGTTGCTGCGATTGATCCTGTGTCACTGGCACTGGTTCGCAAACATGCCAGCAATGAGTTCGACGGACTTAAGGTAATCCAGTTCACGCGCAGCGTTCGCGGCCTGCCCTACGCCGTGCCGTTGAACTTCACCGACGATAAGGTCGATCGACTACGCGACGCCTTGCACGCCGCACTGGAGCATGCGGATTTTGAAGACGTACGAGAGAACCTGCTGATTGCAGGCTTTGTCGACGCCGACGTTAGCGACTACGACACGATCGTTCAGATGAGTGATCGCGCTGCAGGAGAATCTGATCTGATCGAACCGTGATCCAGGCATTCTCGATTGACTGGAAATCCTCGTCACGCGCACTAAGCTAATGAGGAAACACACCATCGAGGCATGAAAATCGTGAATTTTCGAACTATCTCTACCGCAGCGGTCGCGCTGGCGAGCTTTGTGATCGTGGGCTGCAGCGGTGGCGAAGACATGAAGGCAGAAGACACCGTAATAGGCACTCAGGTCGAGGCGATCAACGAAGCCAAAAAAGTCGAGCAGCTTCTGATCGATACCAGTCGCGCCCGTGCGGACTCAAGCGGTGAAGAAAGCTCGTCTGACTAGCTGAACAACCGGCGATAACAGTCCACCACCGCCCGCCGGTCAGCCTCGTCCAGCGCATCAAGCGGTGGCGCCACTTCGTTCCAGCGGTCATCACCGGAGTCGGCGGCTATTAGCGCTTTCACCGCACCTATCAGAAATTTGCTGGCAGCAAATTCGATGAGTTCTGCAACGCGCGGATCGTCATTCCCTGTTTCGATAATCACCGCCATGGCCTCGGGCACGACGTTGGCAAGTGCGCAGATACTGCCCATTGCGCCGGCACGAACTCCCGCAGCAACCTGTCCCTCATGCCCAATCAGCACTGAAATATCCGGGCAGTCGTCGAGTAACGCAAAACTGCGTTCGATGTCGCCGGCGCTGTCCTTTACCGCGACGATCTTTTGCGGATAGCTGTCAGCAAGACGCCGTATGAGGTTCGACGACAGCGGCACCATCGACACCTGGGGTATGTGATACAGAACGAATTCCCCGTCGCTGTCACCGGTCAGTTCCAGCACGTCAGCAAACCAGCGATACAATCCCTCGTCACTCGGATCCTTGAAATAGAACGGCGGCGTCAGCAATGCGTATCCGCAACCGAGTGCAAAAGCCTCATTCAGGTATACGGCTGCTGAACGACTGGACTGCTCGAACGCACCCGTGCCGAGTGAAGCACGAACGATGCCCGCCTTTGCCATCGACTCAATCGCCCGGAGCCTGGACGCACTGTCAAAAGCCGAGCCTTCGCCAGTCGTGCCGAAAATCGCTATCGAGGTGGCTCCACGACTGAGCAGGTGGCGAGCGTGGGTGACGAGGGACGGCGTGTTGATATCGCCGCTGTCGTCGAGGGGTGTTGCGATTGCCGCACCGACGATTTTCCGGCCGCGGATGGATTCGTTCATGTCTCGGTTCCGTGCCTGTGATTTACACGAACTCGAAGACTAACAGCGCGTGCCGGTGAAGGAGGAAACCTTACCGATAAAAATTGGCACGCCGAAACGACACGAGCGGCTATTCGGGGAGTGAGCTGAGGATGTCGTCGAACTGTCGTACCTTGGGAAGCCGCAGACGCAGCGGTTCCGGCAACGCACCGACCGCGTCCCGGGCGCTCTGCTCGCTGTCAAATACGCCAGCAAGAACATGATGGATTCCATCGGCAGACTCGTACACGGTCGCGCTCTCAAGCCCGACGATCTGAACGAATCGGGTTGCCCGCTCTCTTTGCGGAGACTGAAACAGCTCCACGGTGAAAGCATCGGGACTCTGTTCGAGAATCCAGTCGTTACCGCTGACGCTGGCCTCGCGCTCCTTGGCGAGGCGATGAAGCAGTGACTCTGCCTCCATATGGCCGTTAGCGCTTGCGAGCTTCAGCCAGCTTGTCGCCGTGACCAGATCCTGTGGAGCGAGTTCACCATCTACAAGAATTGAACCGACAATAAACTGAGACTGGATGTGGCCGGCGTCGGCCGCCTGCAGGTACCACATGAGTCCTTCGTCGACATTTTTTTCGACTGGACCTGCACCCGACATCAGAATATTCGCGAGACTGAACTGCGCATCGGCAAATCCGGCCTTTGCTGCCTGTCGGTACCATACAACGGCTGTTTCGATGTCCTGCTCTACCCCTTTGCCGTGCTCGTACAGCACCGCAAGGTTAAACCGAGAACGCGCGTCACCCGCGCGAGCGGCCTCTGTCCAGTAGCGCGCGGCTTCTCGATACAGTCCGTCGCCATAGGCGTCGAGGCCTTTGTCGAAATTGGTAACTGCAAAAACGCCGGGCGCAACTGACAGCAGCGCCAAAGCGAGGAGTTGTCGCAACACCAGCAACCCGCTTTTTCTGTTCATCACATAACTTCCATCTTCAACTTGAATGGTTCCTCGGGATATCGATGCGACACACGCTCGGGTGAGCGAACGTGATGCCGCATCGGCAAACCGAATCTGGCAGGCACTGAAAGCCTGCAGACCCTAGTTCTTGGCCTTGAATACCCAGCCAATACCCGCCTTGTAGACAGTCTCGTCGCCGTTGGTACCGAGACCCACCGTGACGTGTGCACGACCCTGGCCATCCTTGCCTTTGAGCCTGTGGGTGAAGTCAACACCGATCGCAGTTTCGCCGGAGAAATGACCCAGACCCACACCGATACTTGAATCACCGGGGGCCATGGCGCCGCGAACAAACGCGTTCATCGACGCAACAGCCGCGATACCGCCTCGTGCCTCGTCTTTGAATGCATTGAGGTTCTCGTCCAGTCGCCCGATGTTCTCGGCGTTAATCGCGATATTTTGCGAGTTAACCTTGATGTTGTTGGCGTTTCTCGAAATCAGCTTGCGGTTGGCAAAGATGTTCTGCGTGTTCACCGCAATCTTCGCCTCGTTCGCACCAATCCGCGACGTGTTGTCTTCGATGACCTCGCGGTTCTCGAACGCCGCTACCGTGCCGTCGTTGCTCAGCGCATCGATACGACCGGTGTTGGTCTGCACGTTGGCTGCGGTGTTGTTGATCGCATCAAAAGCCAGACCGAGGTTCTCGCTGAACGTGTCGGCGCGTCCTTCAAGACTCGCTACATCGCCCGCGTTCTCGGCAACGCCAGCCGCGTTCTCGGAGATCTGCTCGGCATTCGTCGAGATGTCTTCCGCATTCGCGGTGACGTTCTCGGACAGTGCCGCCATATTTTCCGAGTTAGTGGCAATGTTTTCTGCGTTGGTCTCGATCGCATCCTGGCTTGCACCGGAAGACGTCTGCAGCGCCTCGATGCTGTCCGTGTTGGACGCGATATTGGTGGTGTTGTCTTCGATCGCGAGTCCGTTAGCGGCAATATTCGCAACGTTCGCCTCGATGTTCGACGCGTTGTCCGTGATCAGAGCGCTGTTGCTGCTGATGTCACTCGCATTCGCCTCAATCGCCAGGCCGTTCGCAGAAATATTGGCAACGTTCGCCTCGATGTTCGAAGCGTTGACGCCAATGTTGACGCTGTTGCTTTCGATGTTCGTTACGTTGGTCGCGATATTGTCCGAGTTGGTAGCGATATTGACCGCGTTGTCGGCAATGTTATCGACGTTTGTCGCAATGTTGGTCGAGTTGATGTCGATATTTGCGCTGTTGCTGTTGATGTTCTCAACGTTGGTCGCAATGTTGGTGCTGTTCGTGGAGATATCCGCTGCGTTAACCGCGATCGCATCAACGTTTGTTGCGATGTTGGTTGAGTTGGTCGCGATATCCGCCGCGTTGGTGGCAATGCCATCAGCGTTCGTCGATATATTGGTGCTGTTAACGCCAATGTTGTCAGCGTTTGTGCTGATGTCGGCAACGTTAGTCGAGATCTGCGTTGCGTTCGCCGTAATGCCTTCGGCATTGGTCGCGATTCCTGCGCTGTTCTCGTTAATGCTGTCGACATTGGTCGCAATCGCGGTTGCGTTGGTCGAAATACCATCGGTATTCGCCGCGATGTCTGTGGCGTTGGTCGCGATACTGTCGGTGTTGACGGTGATCGCGTCGCTGTTCGCGGCAATGCCATCCGAGTTTGCGCTGACGCCTGCCGCGTTAGTGCTGATCCCGTCGGCGTTCGACGCAATACCATCAGCGTTGCTTGAAATTGCATCGCTGTTGACGGCTACCGCATCGCTGTTCGCTGCGATCGCATCACCGTTGTCCGAAATCGCGGAGGCATTGTCCGCAATGGCGCCGCCGTTTGAAGAGATCGCATCAGTATTGGCACCGATGGCTTCGACATTCGACGTTATCGAATCAGCGTTGTTGGTAATGCCCACCGAGTTGTCAGAAATCGCCGTAGCGTTATCCGTGATCGCGCCACTGTTGGCAGTGATCGAACCCGTGTTGGCGCCGATCGCATCGGTGTTTGACGCGATGGTGTCGGCGTTGCCGGTAATATCCGTCGCGTTACCCGAAATCGCCGTAGCGTTCTCGCCGATTGCGGTGCTGTTCGCGGCAACCGCGTCAGAGTTCGCGACGATGCCGTCTGCGTTGTCGCCAATGGCGCTGGCGTTGGTAGCAATGTCACCACTGTTTGCGGCGATCGCAGCCGCGTTATCGTCGGCGGCGGAACTGACGCCGTCGATAGCGTTGAACGCCTGAAAGAGCTGACTTCCGTTGACGGCATCACTGGACCCGCCCGAAACGATTCCGTCCGCCACGTTGGTCACCACCCGAGCAGAACTGAACGCACCGATCGACACTTCGCCTGTCGCATCATGGGTTTCGGTGATTTCAATCGAGCCCACGGTTGCGCCGTCGTAACGACTGCTGAGAGTCGCGGCCGAAATGGAGGTATTGGAGTTGGCGCCGATCGCAACATCGTTGCCCTGCACCGCGCGCGCGTTGTCACCAATCGCAACCGACGCCACCGCACCACCGCCTGCAGTGGCGACACGACCTATAGCGACAGATGCTTCGGTAACT
The DNA here is from genome assembly GCA_938034705.1 of uncultured Gammaproteobacteria bacterium. Classification (GTDB taxonomy): domain Bacteria; phylum Pseudomonadota; class Gammaproteobacteria; order Arenicellales; family CALHMG01; genus CALHMG01. The sequence continues at coordinate 6,120 of CALHMG010000151.1, read as the reverse complement.
GCAGTTGAGGCCGTACCCATCGAAATTGTGTTGCTTGCTGTGCTGCCCTGGTTGGCGGCAGTACCGATGGCGATGTTGTTGTCGCCGTCCATATCGTCAGCGGCGTTGGACCCCATCGCTACGTTTGAGTTGCCGCTCAGGGACGTACCTGCGCTGGTACCGCTGACAACGTTATCGTCGCCCTCCAGTGCGCCTGCGGCCGTATTGCCCATAATGCTGTTGCGGTTGCCAACGAGGTTGTTGCCCGCAAGATTTCCCACAGTGGCGTTGTCGCTACCCGTGACGCCCGTGCCGCTTCGCACGCCAACCGCGGTGTTGTTCTGGCCGGTGGTCTCGCGTCCGGCGGCGTTACCTACGCCGACGTTAAAAGATCCGCTGACTTCATCGCCCGCGTTATTGCCAACTGCCACGTTGCGATCGCCGTTCAGATCGGTTCCCGCGGACGAGCCGATGAGCACGTTGCGTTCGCCGGAGGCACCGGTACCGGCTTCAAATCCGGCAGCGGTATTGAGCGAACCCGCCATGCCGGCGCCCGCGCCGTCACCGATCACCGTCTGATCGGTACCGCCCGGTGCGGTGCCTGTGTTCGCACCGTCGTCGGAGATGAATACGGTTGCCGCTCGCGCCACACCAGAGTTGGAAACAACTGCGCCCGTCACCGTCAGGGCGAGTGCCACTGTCAGCCCGGTAAACAGGGCACCCATCCATGACTTCGCCTGCGCGGCCCTGTCGTTGGAATTTGCCGCGCTGTCATCGCCGGTCGCACCGCCGATAACATCGAAACGGCCGACCGCTCCTTCGAACATCAACTTTGAACTTTGCACCCGAGTTGGCGCAAAACGACGAGTTTTCCCCCACCGCGGTGCGGTGTGGCTGTCATGTCTGGACATGGACACTTCCTCTGATTGAACTCAATAGTTCTGGTTAATTCTTGTGTGTCGTATCGAGCTCGTAACACCTCGCACCACAATGAGCGAGCCTGATTGGAGTGGGCAATCCTTCCCCGATCGCACTCCTTGTTTTGCATGGCAAAGCGCATGCAACCGCGACCCAGTCGGTCCGGCCGTAGGTTATTTATGGCGTCAGCGCCACGTTCGTTGTCGACCAGACAAACGGACAAGCATTAGAAATTGTGTGTCTGTTGGTGTCAAACAACTATGACGTGAAGAACGTGTGATGACATCGTCGGCGCTTGGTACTTTCCCCGCTATCGCCTGATTTCGCCGCAGTGACCCTGAATAAATCCGCCGTTGCGGGCACGATTCCCGATTCGACTTTGCGAAGGACACGCGCCGAATCAATCGACAGGGTGTCAGTTTTCGAGACAGCCGGTGTCGTAAAAGTCTGTCTCGGAATGTGGTACTTGTCGCCATACGGACCCCGGTTCGACCCCTGATGGGGCAAAAAGCGGTTTTGTCATCGGCAGGCGCTATCAGGCGATCCGAAATCCCTTCAGTCAGTGCGACCACAACACGCCACAATCAGGCCCTGTCTATTCCCGACATCCGAGATTCCTTAACGTTATGGCTTCAAGCACCCCTGTTCTGTTCAAGCGCAACCACCCCGGTAGCGGTCGTCGCAAAACCCGCGCACGCCCCAAGGGACGTGCCGTAGATCCCGCAGCGCTGTCCGATGTTCGCGGACTGCTCGGTGATCGACCGCGACGTCGCGATCTTCTGATTGAGTTTCTGCACCTGGTCCAGGACCGCTTTAACGGGATCTCGGCCGCGCATCTGGCCGCACTGGCGGCGGAGATGAAACTGTCCCAGACCGAAGTCTTCGAGACCGCTACTTTTTATGCGCACTTTGACGTGCTCGCCGAAGATGAAGCGCCACTGCCACCGGTCACCGTCCGCGTGTGCGACAGCCTGACCTGCGAAATGATGGGTGCGAAGAAGCTTCTGGAGAATTTGCCCGACGCGCTGGGTAGCGGCGTTCGGGTCGTCAACGCACCGTGCATGGGCCGATGCTTCGACGCACCGGTAGCCGAAGTTGGACACAACCATGTCGACCGGGCGACGGTGGAATCCATCCGGAACACCATCGACACCAGTCAGTTCCACCCCGTCATCCCCGACTACGAGGACTACGGCCTGTATCGGCTGGACAACGGCTACGAGCTGCTTCGGCAGTGCCTGGCCGGCAAAAAGAAGCCCGAGGAGTTGATCGACATCATGAAAGAAGCCGGTCTCAAGGGACTTGGCGGCGCGGGCTTTCCAACCGGCATGAAGTGGGGCTTTGTGCGCGGCTATGAAGGACCGCGCCTGATGGCCGTCAACGCCGACGAAGGCGAACCCGGTACTTTCAAGGACCGGCATTTTCTTGAGCGAGACCCTCACCGTTTTCTGGAAGGAATGCTGATTGCGGCCTGGGTAGTTGAAGCCGAGACCGTCTACATCTATCTGCGCGATGAGTATCCCGCCATCCGCGAACTGCTCGAAATCGAGATCGCGAAACTGCAGGACGCTGGGCTTGCTCATTGCGGTATCGAACTTCGACGGGGCGCCGGCGCGTATATCTGCGGCGAAGAGTCGTCAATGATCGAATCCATCGAGGGCAAGCGAGGCCTGCCGAGACACCGTCCGCCCTACGTTGCCGAGGTCGGCATCTTTGGCCGACCAACGCTCGTACAGAATGTTGAGACCCTGTTCTGGGTTCGCGACATTATCGAAAACGGCGCGAAATGGTTCTCGGATAAAGGGCGCAACGGTGGCAAGGGACCACGCACCTACTCTGTCTCGGGCCGAGTCAAAAACCCCGGTGTGAAAATGGCTGATGCAGGCATAACGGTGCAGGAACTTATCGATGAGTACTGCGGCGGAATGGAGGATGGCCATACCTTCAAAGGGTATCTCCCGGGTGGCGCGTCAGGCGGTATCCTGCCGGCATCCCTCGGCAACCTGCCACTTGAGTTTGGAACACTGCAGGAGCACGGCGCATTTGTCGGTTCCCACGCGGTCGTCATTCTCTCGGACAAGGACGATATAAAAGACGTCGCACTGAACCTGATGCGATTTTTTGAGGATGAAAGCTGCGGTCAATGCACGCCCTGTCGTGCGGGAACCGAGAAGGCGGTCAAGCTCATGCAGCAGAAGAAGTGGGACGTACCGTTACTCAAAGAGCTCAGCCAGGTAATGACGGACGCTTCAATTTGCGGTCTCGGCCAGGCAGCGGGGAATCCAATCCTCTGCGCGATCAAGTATTTCCCGGAGGACATGTAATCATGGAACGCGAAGCCAGTATTAATTTCTCGCTGAACGGCAAAAACGTCAGCGCAGGCCCCGACGAGACAATCTGGGAAGTTGCGAAACGTAACGGAACAGACATTCCTCACCTGTGTTACTCACCCGAGCCCGGGTATCGCGCGGACGGCAACTGCCGGGCGTGCATGGTGGAGATCGAAGGTGAGCGCGTGCTCGCAGCGTCGTGCATCAGGACGCCTACCGAAGGTATGGTCGTCAAGACTGAAACAGAACGTGCGAAGACTTCACGCAAGGGCGTTTTCGAACTGTTACTCGCCGATCAACCGACCCAGGACATTGCCCACGAAAAAAATTCCAAGTTCTGGCAGTGGTCGCTCGCTATTGGAGTGGAGTCAAGTCGCTACCCGTCCCGGGAAATGCCGGCTGAGGATCCAAGCCATCCCGCGATGCGCGTATTTCTGGATGCCTGCATCAACTGCAACCTGTGCGTGCGAGCGTGTCGAGAGGTTCAGGTCAACGACGTCATCGGCATGGCATACCGCGGCGCCGGTTCGAAAATCGTCTTCGACCAGGACGACCCCATGGGTGCCTCAACATGCGTTGCCTGTGGTGAGTGCGTCCAGGCCTGCCCGACCGGAGCATTGATGGAAGCCAAGCGCGTCGACGACAAAGGCGTTCAAATCGATACGCCGTTAACTGAAGTCGAGAGCGTGTGCCCCTACTGTGGCGTTGGTTGCCAGGTTACCTATCAGGTACAGGACAACAATATCGTCTCGGTTCAGGGTCGCAACGGCCCCGGCAACGAGCAGCGTCTGTGCGTGAAGGGGCGATTCGGCTTTGACTATGTCAAACATGAAGATCGCCTGACCAAGCCTCTTATTCGTCGCGACGACGCGCCGAAGACCGCCGATATAGACATAGACCCGGGCAACCCGCTCACCCATTTTCGCGAGGCAAGCTGGGACGAGGCTCTGGATGCGGCCGCGGACGGCATCAGCAAAATACTGAAACGGGATGGATCCAGCGCGCTCGCCGGATTCGGCTCGGCAAAAGGTTCAAACGAAGAAGCCTACCTGGTGCAGAAACTTGTGCGTCAGGGGTTTGGCACCAACAACGTTGATCACTGCACCCGGCTGTGTCACGCATCGAGCGTCGCCGCCCTTCTTGAGGGTATTGGTTCTGGCGCGGTCACCGCACCGTTCACCGCGGCAAAGGATGCTGAAGTCATCGTTGTGATTGGCGCGAACCCGACGGAAAACCACCCGGTTGCGGCAACGTTCTTCAAACAGGCTGCCAAGGCGGGCAAGACGCTCATAGTGATGGACCCGCGGGGCCAGGCGCTGAAACGTCACGCGACGCACATGCTGCAGTTCAATCCCGGGACAGACGTCGCGATGCTTAACGGCATTCTCAACGTCATTGTCACCGAGGGTCTGACGAACGAAGACTATATTTCCGAGTTCACCGAAGGATACGAGGAACTTCGCAAACACGTTGAGGCGTTTACGCCGGAAGAGATGTCCAAAATTTGCGGCATTGACCCGGAAACGCTGAGAACCGTAGCGCGCAAGTTCGCTACGTCCAGCGCGTCGATTATTTTCTGGGGCATGGGCGTGTCTCAGCATTCTCACGGTACGGACAATGCACGCTGCCTGATTTCGCTCGCGATGATTACCGGCCAGGTTGGGCGACCCGGCTCCGGGCTGCACCCGCTTCGTGGTCAAAACAACGTCCAGGGTGCTTCCGACGCTGGCCTCATCCCGATGATGTATCCGGACTATCAGCACGTTGAAACCGGCGACATTCGTGAGCGATTCGAAGAACTGTGGGGTCGCTCTCTTGATACCAAAAAGGGTCTCACCGTCGTCGAGATCATGGACGCCGTTCATGACGACATCATCAAGGGTATGTACGTCATGGGTGAAAACCCCGCGATGTCTGACCCTGACACCGAACATGCTCGCGCCGGCTTCGCCAAACTCGAGCATCTGATCGTGCAGGATCTGTTCCTTACAGAAACTGCCATGTTCGCGGACGTTGTGCTGCCCGCCAGCGCGTGGCCGGAGAAAGATGGCACCGTGACCAACAGCAACCGTCAGGTTCAGATGGGACGGGCGGCGCTTGAACTTCCGGGCGAGGCGAGGCAGGACTGGTGGATTATTCAGGAGATTGCCAACCGCATCGGCCTCAAGTGGACCTACGACCATCCACGGGATGTGTTTGCCGAAATGGCTGGCGTGATGCCGTCATTCAACAACATCACCTGGGACCGACTCGCTGAAGAAAGCGCGGTCACCTACCCGTGTGCGGCGCCCGATCAGGCCGGCGCCGACATCGTGTTCGGCGACGGATATCCAACCGCAAGCGGACGGGCCAAGCTCGTTCCGGCCAATATCATCGCCCCCGATGAGCAGCCGGACAAAGACTTCCCCATGGTGCTCACTACCGGTCGGCAGCTGGAACACTGGCATACCGGAGCGATGACCCGTCGGGCGAGTGTTCTCGATGAGCTTGAGCCGGAAGCCGTTGTCAGCATGTCGGCCGACGACATCAGCGCGCTCGGAATTGCACCCGGCGATCGCGTCAAAGTGCGCACACGACGCGGGATGATCGAGCTGAAAACCCGGCAGGACTCCGCCGTGCCCCAGGGCATGATGTTCATACCGTTCTGTTACGCCGAGGCTGCGGCCAACGTACTGACAAATCCGGTTCTGGATCCGTTCGGCAAGATACCGGAGTTCAAGTTCTGCGCGGCGGCTGTAGACGCGGCTTGAGCTTTGCTCAAGCCGTTGGCAGAAAATGTGGCGGCCTTCGGCGGCCACATTTCTGCTGCGGGGCCTGAACCCCGGGCTTGAGCTATCGCTCATGCCGTTGGCAGAAAATGTGGCGGCCTTCGGCGGCCACATTTCTGCTGCGG
>CALHMG010000150.1 GCA_938034705.1 uncultured Gammaproteobacteria bacterium | reverse complement strand
AACTGGGATCACTTTAACGAACTCGATAAAAAGGGTCTGGCGATGTATGGCCAGATGACGGCAGGAAGCTGGATTTATATCGGCAGTCAGGGAATCGTCCAGGGCACTTACGAGACGTTTGTGGAAGCCGGACGTCAGCACTACGATGGGGATCTGACGGGTAAGTGGATCCTCACTGGTGGACTCGGTGGCATGGGTGGTGCACAGCCCCTGGCCGCGGTCATGGCGGGCGCATCATGCCTCGCTGTTGAATGTAACTCGGAGAGCATCGACTTCCGGCTTCGAACCGGCTATCTCGATGAGTCGGCGCAGACGCTCGATGAAGCTCTCGACATGATGAAGCGCTGGACAGAAAACGGTGAAGCGAAGTCCGTTGGACTGCTTGGCAACGCCGGTGACGTTTTCCCCGAACTCGTCAAACGTGGCGTGAAGCCCGACATCGTTACCGATCAGACCAGCGCGCATGATCCAACGAACGGCTATTTGCCGATTGGATGGAATCTTGAACAATGGGATGAACAGAAGAAGTCGAACCCCAAAGCGGTTGAAGCCGCCGCCCGCGCAAGTATGAAGGTACACGTCAAGGCGATGGTGGACTTCTGGAAGATGGGTGTTCCAACGCTCGACTACGGCAACAACATTCGACAGGTTGCTCTCGAAGAAGGTCTGGAAGACGCGTTCGCGTTTCCAGGATTCGTTCCCGCGTACATCCGTCCGCTTTTCTGTCGCGGGGTGGGGCCGTTCAGGTGGTGTGCGCTAAGTGGCGACCCCGAGGACATCTATCGGACGGACGCCATGGTGAAGAAAGTCATTCCTGATGATCCACACCTGCACAACTGGCTTGATATGGCACGGGAGCGTATTAACTTTCAGGGTCTGCCGGCACGTATCTGCTGGGTGGGTCTTGGCCAGCGTCACAAACTTGGTCTGGCGTTCAACGAAATGGTTGCCTCCGGTGAACTTAAAGCACCGGTTGTTATCGGTCGTGACCATCTCGACAGTGGATCTGTTGCGTCACCCAATCGCGAAACAGAATCCATGCGCGACGGCACCGATGCGGTCAGCGACTGGCCGTTGCTCAACGCGTTACTGAATACGGCGAGCGGAGCCACCTGGGTGTCTTTGCATCACGGTGGCGGCGTCGGCATGGGTTTCAGTCAGCATTCCGGTATGGTCATCTGCTGTGACGGCAGTGAGGACGCCGCGCGCCGTATCGAGCGGGTGCTCTGGAATGATCCCGCGTCCGGCGTCATGCGCCATGCCGATGCGGGCTATGAAGAAGCGATCGAGTGCGCCCGTGACAATGACCTCGATCTGCCCGGGATCCTGTAGTCATGACCCGAATTATTTTGACGCCGGGTTCTGCAACGCTTGACGAGCTGCGTGATATATACCATGGAAAAAACGATGTAGAGCTGGACCCTGCCGCGACTCCTCAGGTCGTTCGAGGTGCGCAAGTAGTCGCTCGTGCGGTTCAGGGCGAGGCCGCCGTGTACGGCGTCAATACCGGATTTGGCAAACTGGCAAGCGTCAAGATTAAGGAATCTGACACCGCCCGGTTACAGCGAAACCTGATTCTCTCGCACTGCTGCGGCGTCGGCGAGCGGACGCCTGAAGCGGTGGTGCAGCTGATGATGGCATTGAAGCTGCTGTCGCTTGGCCGCGGCGCTTCGGGTGTTCGGCCCGAGCTGATCCAGCTTTTGCAGTCGATGTTGCAGGCCGGCGTGGTGCCGGTCATACCCGGTCAGGGATCGGTTGGTGCATCGGGTGATCTTGCACCGCTTGCTCATTTGAGTGCGGTCATGATCGGGGAGGGCGAGGCACACTATCGGGGCAGACTGCTCGGTGGCGCCGACGCACTCGCCGCGGCCGGCCTTGCGCCGATGGAGCTTGCCGCCAAAGAAGGACTCGCGCTGATTAACGGCACACAGTTCTCAACCGCGGCGGCGCTCGCTGGGCTCTTTGACGCGTGGACAAATGTTCAGGCGGCCGTCATTGCGAGCGCGCTTTCAACCGATGCAATTATGGGATCAACCGCGCCGCTTCGACCGGAGATTCATCAGCTTCGTGGTCATCGCGGGCAGATTGATGTGGCGAAATCAATGCGAGAGTTGCTTGCGGGCTCCGAGATTCGTGAGAGCCATCGTGACGATGATACGCGGGTTCAGGACCCTTACTGTATTCGGTGCCAGCCGCAGGTTGTTGGCGCCTGTGTCGATCTGATGCGCAGCGTTGCGAGGACGCTTGAGATCGAGGCGAACGCTGTCACCGATAACCCGTTAGTTATCGAAGGGTCTGAAGACATTCTTTCGGGTGGCAATTTCCACGCGGAACCGGTCGCGTTCGCGGCAGATCAAACTGCGCTTGCAATCGCGGAAATCGGAGCAATCGCCCAGCGGCGTGTGGCGCTGATGGTGGATCCCACTCTGTCGTTTGATCTCCCGCCATTCCTGACGCCAGATCCAGGTCTTAATTCAGGCTTCATGATCGCCGAGGTGACCACCGCGGCGTTGATGAGCGAGAACAAGCACCTCGCGAATCCTTGCTCGACTGATTCAACGCCGACCAGCGCAAATCAGGAGGATCATGTTTCGATGGCGGCACATGGCGCACGACGGCTCTCGAGAATGAACGCCAATCTTGCGAACATCATCAGTGTGGAGCTTCTGTGTGCAAGCCAGGGTATAGAGTTCAGGCGGCCGCTGGTGACAAGTCAGTTCCTGCAACGAGCGGTGGATCGGGTTCGAGAAGACGTTCCGGTGCTCGAACAGGATCGATACCTCGCCACCGAAATCGAACAGATTGGTGCTCTGGTTCAGAGCGGTCAGCTCGCGGCGGCGGTTTTTGCGCCAGCCGGTGAGTCCAGTCCGGATGCGCTTGAGTTATAGCGTTCGCCAGCTCAAGCCGGGCTGGCGAGTAATTGGTTTAAATTCTGAAAAAGGTCATAGCGTCAATGGATGATGAGTCGGTGCTGGCGAGTCTGGCGAGGATCGCAGCGAATTCACACGCGCGTGCGGATCTTTTTAACGCGGTCGAGACCGTTGCCAACGATCGTATCGGTCACAAGCTTTTTACGCTGATGGCGTTCAATGCTGAAATGATGCAGGTGCAGCGCCTGTATTCGAGCGACCCGGTGGCCTACCCGCCGGGCGGTGCCAAAGAAAAACGCGATACTCCCTGGGGGCGTCAGGTGCTTGAGAGTGGAGAACACTTTATTGGCAAAGATCGCGACGACATCAGCGCCTATTTCAACGACGCCAGCGTGATGTTCGATCTCGGCCTGCATTCCATCCTGAACGTCCCGATCAGACTGAACGGACAGACGCTGGGTACGATGAATCTCTGTCACGACAGCCCTGGCTACTATCAAGAGTCCCATCTGCCCTGGGGGCTGATGTTGACGGGTGTGCTGTCAGCGACGCTGGTCTCGCATCTGAATTCGCCCAACGACAATCGTTGAAGGTAGC